>JANXTL010000281.1 GCA_025352375.1 Acetobacteraceae bacterium
TAGAGCGTGATCGCCTGAGGTTGACTTCAACCTCGGGCGTGAATCACCCTCTCAAACAAAGGCTTAGACCATGATCCAACGCCGAGATCGCATGCAACCTCAAACGATCATGGTCTAAGCCGCCCGGAGACGGTCACGGACATCGCAGCCTCGTGCTTCAACGCCTTACGTCGTTACCACGGACGGTACCCTCTTCCCATACCCAAGCTGGCGCACCATGATCCCTCGGAACGACCGACCCGGAGCCCACCCATGGACCAAATTCTTCTCCAGGCGCTGTCCCGCGCCGCCGGCCTGGAAAAAGCACTCAAAGAATTCCCCGACGATGTTGCCGCCGCCGCGGCGCAAGCGCTCGACAACGCCGGCGCGGTAAAGTTCCCGGCGGACCCGCGCGCCGAACCCTGGCCGCCAATGCGCCCGGGGGTGGGGCTATGACCGAGCTCCATTGGCTGACGGCGTCGGAGGCTTCCCGCGCCTTCGCCGCCAAGACCCTGTCGCCCGTCGAACTGGTGCAGCACCTGCTGAAGCGCACCGAATCTCTCGACCCCAAGCTGCACGCCTATATCCGGTTGGACGCGGAGGGCGCCCTCGACGCCGCCCGAACGGCCGAGAAAGAAATCGCCCAAGGCCGGATCCGGGGCCCCCTTCACGGCGTACCCGTCGGCGTAAAGGACATTTTCGACGTCGCGACGCTGCCCACCACCTGCCACTCCCAGGTCCTGGTCGACAACATCGCCAAGACCGACGCCGTATCGATCCAGAAACTGCGCCAGGCTGGCGCGGTGATCATGGGCAAGCTGTCCACGCATGAGTTCGCCATCGGCGGCCCCAGCTTCGATCTTCCATTTCCACCCGCACGCAACCCGTGGAACCCGGACTACCACCCCGGCGGTTCCTCCTCCGGTTCCGGCTCGGGCGTCTGCGCCGGCTTGTTCCCCGTGGCGCTGGGCTCCGACACCGGCGGGTCCATTCGCAACCCCGCCAGCGCCTGCGGCATCGTGGGGCACAAGCCGACCTACGGGCTGGTGTCGCGGCGCGGGGTTTTCCCGCTGTCGTTCACCCTGGACCATGTCGGCCCGCTCACGCGCACCGTGGCCGACGCGGCAATCATGCTGGACGCGCTCGCCGGTCACGACCCGGAGGACCCCGGTAGCTCCGCCACCCAGTCCCGCCACTTCGGCCGCATGCTGGATCGCGGCGTGCGCGACCTCCGCATCGGCTTTGTCCGCCACTTCCACGAAACCGACATGCCCGCCCACCCCGAGGTCACCGCCGGCCTGGAAGATGTATCCCGCGTGCTGCAAGCCGAGGGCGCCGAAGTTCGCACCGTACACCTCCCGCATTTGGACGAATTCCGCGGCATCAACCGCGTGATCCTGAGTTCCGAGGCCTGGTCGATCCACGCCCCTTGGCTTCGGGAACAGCCCGGCAATTACGGAAAACTCGCCCGCCAGCGCCTGTTGCCGGGCGCCTTTATGTCAGCCGGCGAGTACATCGGCGCGCAACGCCGCCGGCTGGAGCTGATCGCCGCGGTCGAGGACGTGCTGCGCGACGTCGACGTGCTGCTCTGCGCCAGTTCGATGGACCCGTCGTGCCGGCTGGACGACGTCCCCGAGACCAACCGCACCTATCCCCGCCAGGCGCGCGCCCCGTTCAACGTCACCGGCCATCCGGCGCTGGCGATGATGGCCGGGCTGTCGTCCGGCGGCCTCCCGGTGTCGGTGCAATTCGTTGGGCGTTACTTCGATGACGCAACCGTGCTACGCGTCGCCGCCGCATACGAAAGGGCGACACCTTGGCACAAAAAGCATCCGCCGATCGGGTGATCGCACAACCGGATCCGGGTCCAACCTCGCGGGTTTATTTCTCCCAGCGGCTGCGGATGCACTACGTCGACTGGGGCAACCCCGACGCGCCGCCAATGATCCTGTTGCATGGCGGGCGGGATCATTGCCGCAACTGGGACTGGGTCGCCCGCGCCTTCCGGCGCGATTACCACGTGATCGCCCCCGATTTGCGGGGGCACGGGGACTCCGCATGGTCCGCCGCCGGCCATTACACCATGGCCAACTATGTCTACGATCTGGCGCAGCTCATCCATCAGCAGAAGCTGTCACCGGTAACCATTATCGCGCACTCCCTGGGCGGCAATATCGCGCTCCGCTACAGCGGCATTTACCCGGAGAACGTGCGCAGGCTGGTGGCGATCGAGGGGCTGGGACCCGGCCCGCGCGCGCCCGACGCGGCGACGCCGGACACGATCGCTGAGCGCATGCGCGCCTGGATCGATGAATCCCGCGTTTATTCCGGCCGCCAGCCGCATCGGTACAAAACGCTCGAAGACGCCCACGCCCGTATGCGGGAGGCCAACGCCCATTTGTCGGACGAACAGACCCGCCATCTGACCGAACACGGCATCAACCAAAACGAGGACGGTTCCTATAGCTGGAAATTCGACCAGTATGTCCGCCTCTGGCCGCCCTACGACATGACCCGACAGATGATTGCGTCTCTGTGGTCCAGTATCGTTTGCCCGACACAACTGGTTTACGGCGAAGAAAGCTGGGCGAAGCATCCCGCCGCCGATGGCAGGCTCGACTGCTTCAAGAACGCTCAGGTCCTGGCTGTACCCAATGCCGGTCACTGGGTTCACCACGACCAGTTGGATTTCTTCCTGCGGCAGGTGCGCGCCTTCCTCGGTCATCCCATGGCATGAGCGAAACCGAGGAAATCGCCGATTTTGCCGGACGGGCCGATCGTTACGCACAACGGCTCATCAGAAAAATAGTAACCATCGCGGTTATTCTCGCCGCAATGATGTGGCTGTTTATCGGCGGGTTGATCTGGTCGGAGCGTGAATCGACGCTCCAGCATGGCCTGATCAACGGCCGCAATCTGGCTGCGGCCTTCGCGGTGGAACTGACCCATACCCTGGACCACATCGATGGTGCGATGGACGCTATCGTCCACCGCATACCGATCGACGAGGATGGACACCCGCGGGTCGCCGAACTCGACCTATGGGCCAAGGATTTCGCGCTGCTGGGTGCACCCGCCAAATACCTGGGACTGATCGGTCCAGACGGCAAGTTGATTTTCAGCAACAACCCGACCAGGACAGGTCCCAATGGATCCAGTAGCGTCGACCTCAGCGACCGGGAGCATTTCCGCGTTCATGTAGACCATCCCGACTACGGGCTGTTCATCAGTAAACCGCTGCCCGGCCGGGTCGCCGAAGGCAAAATGCTGTATTTCAGCAAGCGAATCGCCGATCACGACGGCAAGTTCCGCGGCGTGCTGGTGTTTGTGGTGCCGCCAGTCGAACTGACCCGCATGCATGAGCGTATCGACCTCGGGAAGCGCGGTGCCCTCGCCATCATCGGTACCGACGATATCGTGCGCATCCGCGTCAGCGCGGACCAACCCGATGGCAGCGTCGGTCTGGGCTTGTCGATCCGCGGCGCCCCCTGGCCCGAGAACGTGCCGCCCGGCGGGTTCGGACACTATTCCCGGTCTGGCGTGATCACCCCCACCGCGCGCCAGTTCAATTACCGCCGCCTCGAACGTTATCCGCTGATCGTCAACGTGGGTCTGGACCTCGACGATTTGCTCGGTGAGGCACGCAGCCATGCCTGGATCCTTGCGGCCATCGGCGGAGGCATGACGACCCTGGTCTTCGGCCTGGCAAGTTTGCTCGTGCGGGAAATCCATCGCCGCATCTTGCAAGACGTCCAATTGGCGGCTGAACGCGGGCAGCTGGAAGCAGCGCGCCACCGCATCCAGGAGGAACAGACAAAGCTATCGCACGCCAACGCGGAATTGCGCGAAGCCGTCGAACGGGCGGAAGCGGCGAACCAGGCTAAATCCCGCTTTCTGGCCAACATGAGCCACGAGTTGCGGACCCCGCTGCACGCCATCATCGGGTTCTCCGAATTGATTCAGGATCGAGCACCGCGGGTTGGCGGCGATACCACGGCCGGCGAATTCGCGACGGACATCCTGGCGTCCGGCCGTCATTTGCTCGAACTGATCAATGCCATCCTGGACATTTCCAAAGTCGAGTCGGGCACCGAGCGGTTGGCCGAAGGTTCGGTGCGAATCATGGACGAAGCCCGAGCCAGCGTCGTCTCGGTGGCCGGCCGTGCTCGCGAACGTGGCGTGAAAGTCAGCCTGAACATTCCCGACGACCTGCCGCGGGTGCGCGCCGACGCCACCAAACTGCGCCAAATCCTCATTAACCTGATGTCCAACGCGGTGAAGTTCACCGAAGCGGGCGGTGACGTCGTGTTATCTGCCAACGTCGGACCGGACGGCGGCATGACGATCGCGATCCGGGATACCGGCATCGGCATGAGCCCCGCCGAGGTGGAAATCGCGCTGCAACCCTTTGGGCAGGTCGATAACTCGCTGTCTCGGACCCACGAAGGGACCGGACTGGGCCTGCCCTTGGCGCTGCGGCTGGTGGAGTTGCACGGGGGCTTGCTGCGGGTGGAGAGTGTCAAGGGCGCCGGCACAACCGTCCATGTGAGGCTACCGAAAGAAAGGGTGGAGGTTTGACATGGATCTTGTCGTTCGCAACGCACGCCTGAGTAGCGGGGAACTGACCGACATCGGCGTCGTTGCCGGCCGCATCGCCGCGATCCAGCCCGGTCTGGTAACCGATGCGCCGTCCCATGACGCCGAGGGGAGCCTGGTCTGCGCCGGCCTGATCGAAACCCATATTCACCTGGATAAATCCCGCATCGTCGACCGCTGCGACCCGGAACCTGGGCGTTCGCCAAAGTCGATGGAACGCGTCGCAGCGGTAAAGCACACGTTCACACAACAGGATGTTTACGATCGCGCCAGCCGAACGCTGGAAGAATGCATCAAATGGGGCGCCACCCGGATGCGCACCCATGTCGAACTCGACGCCGGTGTCGAACTGCGCAGCTTCGAGGCGATCGAGCAGCTTCGCCGCGATTATGCCTGGGCGATCGACCTGGAGCTGTGCGTCTTCCCGCAGGAAAGCCTGACCGACAATCCCCGATCCGACGCGCTGATCGTGGAGGCGCTGAAGCGCGGCGCCAAGGTCGTCGGCGCGGCGCCGAACTACGATCCCGACAAATCCGCGCATGTGCACCGCATCTTCGACCTCGCCCGCGAATACGATGTCGATATCGATATGCACCTGGATTCCGGCAATTCCCCGGATGACATGGACATTCACCTCGTGTGCGACCTGACCGAGAAATACGGGCTGGGCGGGCGCGTAGCAGTGGGGCATGGGTGCAAATACTCCACGATGCCGCTCGCCGATCTGAAGGTCCTGGCCCGCCGCATCGCCAGTGCCGGGGTGGCGGTGACCGCTCTTCCGGCGACCGACCTGTTCATGCAGGGGCGCGATCGGGAGTGCAACGTTCGCCGCGGTCTGGCCGACGTCAATCTTCTGTGCGACCACGGCGTGAATTGCTCGATTTCGTCGAACAACATTCTGAACCCCTTCACGCCGATGGGCGACGGATCGTTGATCCGGATGGCGAACATGCAGGCCAATGTCTGCCAAATCTCCCGCCCGCACCACTTCCGCGAATGCTTCGCCATGTTGACCGATCGGTCGGCGCGCCTGATGAACTTGAAGGATTACGGCATTGCCGTCGGTAATCCGGCGGATATCGTGATCGTCGATGCGACATCGCCGGAACAGGCCATAGCCGAAATCCGAGCCCCTCTGGCAGCGTTCAAGCGTGGGGTCCGAACCGTCACACGTCCACGAGCAGAATTACACAAACCGGGGTAAACCGATGAAACTTTCCGATGTTGCACAGGTCGTCCGCAGCAAGAACGCGGGGCCGCGCAGGCTGACGTTCGACATCATGTTCGGGTCGGACGAGGATTATCGGCGTGTGGCACAGTCCCCCGCGATAAACGCCGAAATCATTGGCGGGCTGTACGGCGTACCCGCGGCAGAGGTGACCATCTTTCCGTACCCGGTCGGACGCGCCATCAAAATTGTGCTGGCCCGGAAAATCATGGCTGGCGACCCTGGGGATTTCGACGTCTACGGCGCCCAACAACACGCGCCCCTCCTGGGGATCGAGCTATGAGCGCCTCGGGCCGCGTCCTGCGGGAAATCCGCGCCAACCGGCGCCCGCTGCGGCTGCTGGGCGCCTCGGGCCAATTGGGCTACGGCGTGCCAACACCGGCTTTCAACGCCGGACTCGCGCGCAAACCGGATATGATCGGCTGCGACATGGGCTCGATCGATATCGGCCCGACCTATCTGGGCAAGGGGGAAATGGCGACATCCCCCGAATCGACACGACGCGATTTGCGCAAGGTGCTGCGCGGGGCTCGATCGCTGGATATTCCGCTGATCATTGGTTCCGCCGGATCGGCCGGCGCCGCCGCCCATCTGAATGCCACCCTCGATATCATCCGCGATATTGCTCGGACGGACGGATTGTCGTTCCGGATGGCGGTTATTCCGGCAGATACCGATCGCGCTATGCTGCTTGAAGCAGTGCGGGCGGGACGCGTGACCGGGTTGGACGACATGCCCGCGCTGACCGAACAGGACGTTAACGACGCTTCCAATATCGTGGGCCAGATGGGCACCGGGCCATTTCGGAAAGCGCTGGAAATGGACGTCGACGTGATTGTCGCCGGACGCGCCTGCGATACCGGTATTTTTGCCGCCTTGCCGACCGCTTTGGGATTCCCCACCGGCTTGTCGGTGCATATGGCCAAGATCGTGGAATGCGCATCGTTGTGCTGCGTGCCGGGCGGGCGAGATTCGATTCTCGCCATCCTCGACGATGACGGTTTCGTGCTGGAAAGCATGAACCCCGACCGGCGCGCGACCCCGACTTCGGTCGCGGCGCACAGCCTATATGAGCAATCCGACCCGTACACCGTCCACGAACCCGACGGGTCGCTGGACCTGACCAACGCGCGATACGTCGCCGTGGACGACCGCCGAGCCCGCGTCAGCGGCGCGGCATGGAAGGACAGCATCGACCCGACCATCAAGCTGGAGGGGGCCACCAAGATCGGCGAACGCGCCATCCTGCTGTGCGGTTCAGCCGATCCGCGCTTCATCGCGCAAAGCAAGGAGCTGCTGCCCAAGGTCGCCATCGTGGTGCGCGATCTCGTCTGCGAGGACACAACCGAAGACTATACATTGCATTTCCGTGTCTATGGCGTGGACGGCGTCCGCATGAACGTGCCGCCAAACGAAGCGATGCCGGGCGAGGTCTTCATCATGGCCGAATGCATCGCACCCACGCGGGAGCGGGCATCGGAAGTGGTGCGCACCTGCAAGCAATTCCTGCTCCATTACGGATACCCCGGCAGGCTTTCGACAGCGGGCAATATCGCGTTTCCATTTACCCCGCCGGAGATCTCCGTAGGACCGGCTTACCGGTTCTCCATCTATCATCTGCTGCACGTCAGCGACGTCGATGCGCTATTCCCTGTCGAGGTCGAAACGCTATGAAACGCCGCGCCTTGCTGACCGGCGCCGCTGCCGCTTTGGCGGCGCCCGCCATCGGGGCCGCGGCCAAAACGCTGAAATTCGTGCCGCAATCGCCGCTGGCCAGCCTCGATCCCGTGTGGACCAGTGCCATGACCACCCGCAACGTCGGGTTCATGATCTACGATGTGCTATTCGGTCGCGACGAGCACATGAACCCCAAGCCGCAAATGCTCGCGGGCTACACGATCGAGGACGACGGCAAGCGCTGGGTCATGACGCTGCGGCCCAATCTTTGGTGGCACGACGGGGAAAAGGTCCTCGCCCGAGACTGTGTGGCGTCGCTCAATCGCTGGCGGCAACGCGATCCCGGCGGCGCAACGCTGTCGGCCCGATTGGACTCGCTGGACGCGACCGACGACCGCACCATCGTGCTGAGGCTGAAAAAGCCGTTCCCCGCACTGCCGACTCTGCTGTCCAAATTCCAGACCGCCGCTGTAATGGTACCGCAACGCATCGCCCAAGGCACCGATCCCTATAAGCAGATGACCGAAACCATTGGCAGCGGACCGTTCCGCTTCCTGAGCAACGAATACGTCATCGGCAGCCATGCCGCGATGATCCCATTCGACAAATACGTGCCACGCGACGAGCCCGCCAGTTTCACCTCCGGCGGGCATCGGGTCATGGTCGACCGGGTCGAGTGGAAAATGATCCCCGACCCCGCCACCGCCGCCAATGCGCTGCTGACCGGCGAAGTCGACTGGCTGGAAATGCCCATGCCCGATCTGCTGCCCATGCTGAAGAAATCGCCCAATATCGTGCTGGGACGGCTCGACGACTATGGGTTTATCAGCCAGCTCCGCCCCAACCATCTGAATGCCCCCACCAGCAACGCCGCGTTCCGCCGAGCAATGATGGCGGCGATCGACCAACGGGAGGTGATGGACGGCGTGATGGGCGGCGACCCCGAAGGGACACTCGTTCCGATGGGATATCTGGCGACCGGCAAACCGGAGGTGGACAAGGCTGGCATCGAGGCGCTCACCAAGCGTAAAAGCGTCGCTGAAATCAAGGAGATGGTGTCCAAGTCCGGTTACAAAGGCGAAAAACTGGTTCTGCTCCACACCAGCGACCAGCCCTTCTACAATGCCGCGACCCTGGTGGTCGCCGACGCCTTGACCAAGGTCGGTATCGATATCGACGACCAGGTGATGGATTGGGGAACGGTGCTGCAACGGCGCGGCAGCAAAGCCCCGTTGGACAAAGGTGGCTGGTCGTTGTTCGTCAGCGTCACCCCAGTGCCGGAATACCGCGACCCGCTGCTGGGATCGCTGCTACGCGGCAACGGCCAGGACGCCTGGATCGGCTGGCCGGACAGCCCCCGGATCGAGGCGGCCTATAACACCTGGCTCGATACCGCGGAGGAAGCCGAAAAGACCCGGTTGGAACGGGAGATCCAAATCGCCGCGTTCGATTCCGTGCCGTTCGTTCCGCTCGGCCGCTACATGCCGCGCGCGGCCTGGAGTAAGGGGATCACCGCGCCGTTGAAGGGACCGGCGCCGGTGTTCTGGAATGTCAGCAAGGGGTAGGATGGACCGATCGGCGATCGGTCGCTCGGCAGGGCGTGTCAACCGCGCGTCTTGTACCAAGGCACCGGCATCCCCGGCGTCGCCACGCGCAGCGTGTAAACCGAGGTGCTCGCGGTAAACATCAGCGTGCGCAGGTCGTCCCCGCCAAACGCGATATTGGCGCACACCTCGGGGGTTTCGATGATGCCAATCTTGGATCCGTCCGGACCGAACACCCACACGCCCGTCGCACCGGTGCAGTACACGCGCCCAGCGGTGTCGACCTTCATCCCATCCGGGACGCCGTTGGTGGCATCGATCGACATGTCGGCGAAGATGCGCCGGCGCACCATCGCGCCCGCCGCGTCGATCTCCACCGCATGAATGTATTGCGTCCACCGGGTGTTCGCTATGTAGAGGGTCTTCTCGTCCGGCGACAGCGCCAACCCGTTGGGATACTCGACCCAGCACACCAGCGTGCAAACACCGTCCGGCGTCAGGCGGTAAACCGCGCCCTCCCCCACATCGCGGTTCTGGACGGGCACGCGCAAAGCGGGGTCGGTGAAAAACAGGGTGCCGTCGGACCGGCAGATCACGTCGTTCGGGCGGTTCAGGCGCTTACCATCCTGCTTGTCCAGCAGGATGGTCACGGTCCCGTCCAGCTCAGTGCGCGTCAGGCGGCGGCTATCGCCCTCGCAGTTGATCAGGCGGCCCTGCATGTCGAACGTTGTGCCATTGCCGCCGCCTGTGGTGCGCACCAGTCTGTGCGGCTTGCCGAGTTCGATGCTGAACAGTTCGCTGGTCCGCACGTCGACGAAATAGAAAAACCCATCGGGGTGCCACACCGGCCCCTCGGTAAACACGAACCCGCGTGCGATCTTCTCGAACCCGGACGTGTCTTCCAGGATATCCGTCAGCGTTTCCATCGGTGGTTCCCCGTTACCGGATGGAACATTGCACCCAAGTCCGGTCTTGCTCAAGCGTCGCGACCCCGGTAGCACTACGCCGTATGGAACTCATCGATCTCAGCCGTGAACTCTTCCACCGCACGCAGGCCCATCCGTCGCATCCGCCGGTGATCGTCACCGTCTGGGGCGATCATTCGGAGAAGAAGGTGGCCGGCAACACCGTCTTCACCTCCAAGGCGCTTTCTATCGCCATGTCCGACCACGCCGGCTCCCACGTCGATGCGCCCTGCCATTTCGACCCGCGCCCCGAGGCGCTGTCGATCGACCAGATGCCGCTGGAGAAATTCTTCACCCCAGCCATCTGCCTCGACCTGTCGCACGTGCCCCTGAAGGGCCAGATTACCGTGCCCGAAATGGAGGCGGCGTTGGCCGCCAGCGGTGAAAAAATCCTGCCCGGCGACACCGTCCTGCTCCACATGGCCACCAACGACCGGCTTTTGGGAAAACCCGGCTACCTGCACGACTTCCCCGGCCTGGCGCTCGAGTCGGTGCACTGGCTGGCGGACAAAGGCATCGGCATGTTCGGGGTCGAGGCCATCAGCCCCGCACCGGAAGGCGAGCCCAACTTCCAGGCCCACATGGCCTGCGCCGAACGCGGCATCACCCACATGGAATGCCTGGCGAACCTCGACAAACTGATCGGGCGCGGCCGCTTCACCTTCATTGGCTTCCCGCTGAAAATCCGTGGCGGCACCGCCAGTCCCATTCGCGCGGTAGCGATGTTCGGGTGACCTCGGCGTTTCGTGTCGGAATTACCGTCCGCCGGCCACGGCCCGAAGTGGCGTCGGTGATGTTCGATGTGCGCTACCTGGAGGCATGGCTCGACGGCATCCGCCGCGTGGAACTGCGGTCCGGGGAGCCGCCCGAGGAAGGTGCGACCGTCGCCCTGACCGACGAAGTGTTTGAGATCGTGGAGCACGAGCACGAGTTGACGCTGGTTCTACAGGGCGAACGCCGGACCATAACGCTCGCGTTGGAGGGGGTGCCGGTGGGCACCGTTGCCTGGGTGGGGATCCAAACCGAACGCACAGGCCTTAAAAGGCTGCTCAGCCGCTGGATCGACCACCGTGATCGAAAGGTCGCAATCCACGACCTCCGCCGGCTGAAGCAGTTCGTCGAATCCGGCGAATACCGAACCTGGTGGGCCGACCCGGACGCCGAGGACTAGACCATGATCGTTTGAGGTAGCATGCGATCTCGGCGTTGGATCATGGTCTAAGCCTTTGTTTGAGAGGGTGATTCACGCCCGAGGTTGAAGTCAACCTCAGGCGATCACGCTCTAAGCCGCGGCGGCCACCTTCTTGTCCCGAGCGCGCTCGATCCGGCGCTTCAGGGCCAGACCTTCCACGGTCAGCTTCGTGTTCGGCGTGCCGAGCAGGAAGGCGTCGATGCCGCCATTGTGCTCGACCGTGCGAATGGCGCGGGTGCTCAGGCGCATGCGCACGGAGCTGCCGAGGGTGTCGGACAGGAGGGAGGTCACCTGCAGGTTGGGCAGGAAACGGCGGCGGGTTCTGTTGTTGGCGTGGCTGACATTGTTGCCACTCAACACACCCTTGCCCGTAAGTTCGCAGCGGCGAGACATAGCTAAACTGATCCTTGGGTACACATCGGAAGGGCCGGGTTATGGCGACAGAGTCGGGCCGCGTCAAGGAAGGTGTTGCGGCCGTTCCTCGTCGTGACACAATACGGCCAACCAGGGGAAACACCATGAAAGTCGGCATTCTGCAGTTCTTCGGCTGGCGGGACCGTTCGGTGCCGCTGGCATCCGTCTACGAGACAGCGCTGGAGCGATTCTCGATCATGGACCGCACCGGCTACGACGCGGTGTGGCTGGCGGAGCACCATTTCTCCAGCTTCTCGGTCTGCCCGTCGGTGCACATGATGGGCACCATGGCCGCCGCCCGCACCACCCGGCTGCGGATCGGCACCGCCGTGTCGCTCGCGCCGTTCTACAACCCCCTGCGCCTGGCCGAGGAGGTCGCGCTGCTCGACGTGCTGTCCGGCGGCCGGGTCAACTGGGGCGCCGGCCGCGGTTTCGAGCGCAGCGAGTTCGCCGCCTTCGGAATCCCCGGGGAGGAAAGCGCCGCCCGCTTCCACGAAACCGTCGAGATCGTCCTGAATGCCTGGACCAACCAACGCGTGACCCACCACGGCAAGTTCTTCGATTACGACGGGGTGGAGGTGCTACCGAAACCCGTCCAGGCGCCGCACCCGCCGGTGTGGATGGCCGCGTCGTCCACCCCCGCGATCGAGTGGGCGGCGCGCCAGGGGTTCTCCATCCTTATGGACCCGCATTCGTCACGCGCGGATTTAATCGGGAAGCGGCGGCATTACGGGACTTGTTTGTCCGCCGCCGGTTTCTCCGACACCGGACGCGACATCCCTATGGCTCGGCTGATCGCGGTGGACGAGACAGCGGACAAGGCGCGGGAGGTTGCGCGGCGAGTCGCGGAATGGACGGTGGCCTCCTACGTCGGGAAAGCGGGCAATGTCCGGCAGGAGGCTCGGTCTTGGGGCGGCAAGGATCCGATCGATTATTACCTGGACGAAGTGATGATCCACGGCACGGCAGACAGCGTGGCGGACCAGATCCGCTCGTTCGGAGCGGAGATCGGGATGAACTACCTGATGGCCGCACCCATGAGCGGACGGTCGTTCCGGTTGTTGACGGATAAGGTTCTGCCGCTGGTGGCGACCCGAACCGCGACGCCATCGCGATCGAACTAACCGGCGGCGCCGCCATCCGCTTACCCGACATTGCCATCGGCATGCACGGCCTGCTGGCCGCAGCCCGGCCAAAATGAGCGACGAGGCGCTGGAGACAGCCAAGAACGAAATCCGGACGCTCTGCGTCACGCCACTATTCAACAAGAGACATCCCCTGCTCCTTGAGCCACTGCGCATGCAGCCGTCGGCACCCGATCCTTGACCCAAAACCGCCCCCGCCCTAAACGCGCCGCATGACCGAAGCCAGCCACGCGACAGACGTCGCCGCCGCGGCCGAACGCGCGCATGTGCTCGCCCAGGCCCTTCCCTTCCTGCGCCGCTATGCCGGTGCGACGATCGTCGTGAAATACGGCGGCCATGCGATGGGGGAGGAGCATCTGGCCCAGGAATTCGGCCGCGACATCGCCTTGTTGAAACAAGTAGGCGTGAACATCGTCGTGGTGCACGGCGGCGGGCCGCAGATCAACGCCATGCTCAAACGCCTGAACGTGCAATCCACGTTCATCGACGGGCTGCGGGTGACGGACAAGACCACGGTGGACGTGGTCGAGATGGTGCTGGCCGGTTCGGTTAACAAATACGTCTCCAACCTCATCACCCAGGCCGGCGCCCTGGCGGTGGGGATTTGCGGCAAGGATGGCGGGATGATCCGGGCGCGCAAGGTGACCAAGACGAAGAAGGACCCGGATAGTCATATTGAGAAAGTGCTGGACCTCGGCTTCGTTGGCGAACCCGAACACGTCGATGTCCGCATCATCCACGCGCTGACCGGCGGCGGGCTGGTGCCGGTGATCGCCCCGGTGGGGGTGGATGCCAACGGGCAGACCTACAACATCAACGCCGACACCGTCGCCGCCGCCATTGCCGGCGCGCTGCATGCCACGCGCCTGCTGATGCTGACCGACGTCCCCGGCGTGCTGGACATGGACAAAAAACTGATCCCCGAACTGACCGTGGCCGACGTGGAGGCGCGTATCGCCGACGGCACCATCACCGGCGGCATGATCCCCAAGGTGGAAAACTGCGTCGAGGCGGTGAAGCTCGGCGTCAAGGGCGCGGTGATTCTGGATGGCCGTGTGCCGCACGCCTGCCTTTTGGAGTTGTTCACCGAGGGCGGAACGGGCACCATCATCCGCCGCTGATGCTGGAGCAATTTCCTCCTTTGCCCGTTCGCCTGAGCCTCTCGACCATGACACTCTGCCTGCTGCTCGCGGTTGCGCGCGGTCTGGTGAGCAACTCTCGCGCATCGTACGATCCAAAGAATTAACGATCTGGTGGCGTAGGACCGCGAGTGCGTGTCGGCCTGTTTCCTGTAGTTCGCCGCCGCGCCGCGTGCACAGTGCCCGCGAAAACGGGACGGAAAACGAGACGACCATGGCGGTGGCCGTCCAGATGACGCGCATCGCCTCCGCTTTGGGCGTGGCACCGGCCGCCGCCGCCGAGATGGTGCGCACCAATCCTGGTGCCGTGGAGGGGCTGACGCCCGACGACCCGATGTCTCGAAATATTGAACCAGCCTACTATAACATATTTGGGAGCGGTCTTGCCAACTTAATGGCGGGGGGTTTAAGGTTCGTTCATTCGGGTCATGAGATGTCCAACCCCACCTGAGCGAGGTCGGGGTTGACGATTAGGTGACTTGCAGAATGAGGAAAATGCCGATGAAACGGACTGGTTGTGTGTTGGTGTCCGCGGCAATGGCGCTGACGTTAACAAGCGGATGTGCTAACAATGAACAAACCGGCATGCTGGTCGGAGGAGGCGGAGGCCTGCTAGCCGGTGGCCTCATCGGCAACGCATTAGGCGGACGAAATGGGATGCTTATCGGAGGGGCGATTGGTGGCCTCGGCGGCGCGCTCATAGGTGGCCAGATCGGTCGCGATCTTGATGAACGCGATCGCCGCAGGGCTGAGGAAGCCACCCGTTCGGCGCTGATGGACTCATCCAGACAGCCGGTAAATTGGGTTTCCAGCCAAAACACGGGTACCCGGGGAGGAGCGCAGGTTGTCGCCGTTCAGCGTCAAGCAGCCGGTGGAGAGTGCCGTACCGTCCGCGAAACCGCATATATCAAAGGCGAGGAGCGGGTACAAAACGCTCGGTATTGCCAAAACGCCAGTGGTGAATGGATAGCGCAAACATGAGGACAATCTTCTTTCTGATCGTCGTCGGCGCCCTGCTCGGTGGTATCAAGCCAACCCTCGGGCAGGGGAGCGCCATCTTTGTACCGCTACCGTCGGATTTCAGCTCTGACTTCGTTTTCAAGCAAGAGCATCTGCAGTTTTCCATCATCCGCGGACCTAAGTCCAACACGATTATCGCTTGGGGCGGTGTAGACCAGGGCGATGCCGTCAGATTCGCCCTGGCGCTGACCGAGGCCAAGCCCGTAGCGGAGGTCCAATTATTCTCCCCAGGCGGAAGTCTTGGCGAGGGCCTGAAAATCGGCGTCCTAATACGAAACCGCGCGCTGGCGACCCGCGTTGTCGCTGGTGCGGCATGCGTTAGCGCCTGTAATTTTATGTTTATGGGCGGGGTGGTGAGAATGATCGAACCCGGCGGGTCGTTTATGGTGCACATGTTCAGCAATAACTCTGCGCGGTTATTGCTGAACGATCTACGCAGCCCGCCAAGATCGGTTGAAGAATTTAATGACCGCTACCCGCAATTCAAGCTTCGGACGTATCAGGTTCAGGAGAAAATCGATAAACTCAACCAGGTTGCAAGGGATGGCATCAAAGTCGCTCCGAGTCAGACATCGGTTCCGACCACCGGACCGGCATCTCCGACTGAATCCGTGTCAATACAGACCTTTATCCGCGACTATGTTATTCCAGACAATATTGTCGACATGCGTGTGAGAGACATTCAGCAGAACTCTGCCCAGACGGCAGCAGTCATTGCTGAATTTCTTTTGCAAATGCGTCTGCCGATGCGGTTTTTAACCGAATTCGCCAACATACCTAACAGCGAGCCAAGGGCGCTTACGCGGGAGGAGCTCAAGGATCTCAATATTGTGAATTGATACGACTTCATCTGTACGCCGACCAACAACATACGCGGCCAGGGTCGATGTCTAACGCTGTTTCATGCCATGCATCCTCAGTCGCATGGCGAAAACGCCTCGATGCGTTCTGTGCATCGGATTCTTCACATTTCGGTTACGCTTGCCATACTTGTTTCCGCTGGCTGTCCGGACGACCGGATACTGATGAATGTCGCGATAGGGTAGAACAGTTTAACCGCTATTTCCGCGCGTCGATCGCCGCCATGATAGCGGCGTGGACTGCGGCGATATCGCCGCCGGCCGGCACCAACTGGCATCGAGATGGCTCCGCCGCGGCAATCGCGCGAAAGCCGGCGTTGACCCGGGCATGGAACGCCGTGTCCAGCTTTTCGTAACGATCGGCCGCGCCGCCGCGCCCGCGCAGGCGGGAGGCGCCGACGGCGTCCGGCACGTCCAGCACCAGCGTCAAATCCGGCACCAACCCCAACAACTGGGTCAACGAACCGATAAAATCCCGATCCGCGCCCTGCCCGAACCCTTGATACGCATGGGTGGAGTCATAGAACCGGTCGCACACCACCCACATGCCGGCGGCCAGCGCCGGGCGGATGGTTTTTTCCACGTGCTCCACCCGCGCGGCGAAATGCAGCAAGGTCTCGGCACGGGACGACCAGTCGATGGTGCCACCCAGCAGCAAGCCGCGCAGCAATTCGGAGCCGGGCGAACCCCCAGGTTCGCGGGTGCGCAGCACGGCAAGTCCCCGAGCACAAAGCGCATCGGCCAGCAGCGCGGCCTGGGTGGATTTACCCGCGCCCTCCCCCCCTTCGAGCGTAATGAACAAGCGCCTACCTGCCGCCGGTCAAATGGTGCAGCATCGCCATCGACCGACCAGGCAGGCCTAACCGCGGCACGTCGGCCCCAGCGAGCAGTTGCACGTTCAGCGGCGGCACGCCCTTGCCGCCAAGGGTCAGGTTGCCCAGCACGTCGCCCTTCATGACCGGCGCCCGCACCGGGCTTTCGAACGACACCTTCACGGCGGCGTTGTCGCGCCAGTTCCGCGGCATTGTGACGGTCAGGTCGCGCCCGGCAATCAGCGGCACGTCCTTACTGGTGCCAAGCCAAACGGGCGCGCTTTCGATCGTATCGCCAGCGGAGAACAGCGTGACGTTCTCATAGTTGGCGAAGCACCAATCCATCAGGCGTTCGCCCTCTTCGCCCCGTTCTTTCATCGAAGCCATGCCGTTCAGTACCAGGACGACACGGCGGCCGCTGCGAACCGCGCTTGCCACGAGACCATACCCACCGGCGTCGGTGTGGCCGGTCTTCAGACCGTCCGCCGTACCCTTCTGCACCATCGGGTTGCGGTTTTCCTGCTCGATATTATTGTATTTAAACGATTTTTCGGCGTCGTAATGGTAGTATTCCGGGAAATCCAGGACGATGCGGCGGGCGACGGTGGCGATGTCGCGCACGCTCATGTGCTGTTCCGCATCCGGCCAGCCGGTGCAGTTGCGGAACTGGCTGTGCTTCAGCCCCATTGTCTTGGCTTTGGCGTTCATGGATTCAGCGAACTGCTCCTCGGAACCCGCGAGGGCTTCGGCCAGCACAACGGCAGCATCATTGCCGGATTGAACGATCACGCCGCGTATCAGATCCTCCACCCGCACCTGGGTGCCGACCTGAACGAACATCTTCGACCCACCCATTTTCCAGGCGCGCTCGGACACCGTGAGCTGGTCGTCCAGCTTGAGGCGGCCCTGCTTCAGGCGCTCGTAAACCAAATAGATGGTCATGAGTTTTGTCATCGACGACGGCGGCATTTCCTCGTCGGACGCTTTTTCCAGCAAAGTGGCGCCGGTCGTGAAATCGAGCGCGATGGCCCATTTCGCCCCGGTATCCACCGGCCCGAGCGGCGAGTCAGCGGGACTGCCGGTCGGCACGACGTCCTTCGTGCGCGGACGCCCGGCCTGTGGGTGCGGCGCGGGGGGACGGGCCGGGGCGGGTTTGCGCTGTTGCGCGGACGCTGGCACCGACGCTGCGAGCGCGGAAGCGAGCACGGCCAAACGGCGGGTCAACATAGCAGCGGTCTCTCCCACGGGGTTACTCGACAACGATGTGAGCGTCCGGAATGCCTCTGGCAAGCGCGTTTGTCAGCGCTTCATCGGCCTGCCGGACGGTATCCATCGGCCCGATCCGCACCCTGAACCGGCGCACCCGTCCGTCGACGATCCGGTCGATCGAGGCACCGAGGTCGCCCACCCGGGTCCGCTGGGCCGCCGCATATGAATACTCCTCGAAGGCATCGAGTCGCACCCATAAACGCCCGGGATTTGCCGGCCCCTGGGCCACGGTTTCCGACAGGCGCGCAACCGAGACAGGCGCTGCCGCGGCCACGGCAGGCGTTGCGGTGGGCCGAACCTTGTTCGGCTCCGACGCCATACCTGGCGGAGGCGCGAGGTCGGTGGCGACCACCGCCGAACGGGGGGCGGCCGCCATGGCCAACTGCGGATGGCCCGGCAGTTCGTCGGAAGCCGCGTGGCTTTCCTCGGGCAGCACCTGCAGGCGCACCCGGGTGGCGCCAACGTCGGGCATGCCCAACAGCATCGCCGTTCGCCGGGTCACATCGATCGACCGGCCGGGTTTCCCGGTGCCCCGGTCGTTGATCCGCACGAGGATGGAGCGCCCGTTTTCCAGATTGGTCAGGCGCGCGACGGCGGGAAGCTGGAGGGTCGGGTGACCGGCCATGACGGCGGATTGGTCGAAAAACTCCCCATCCGAGGTTAGCGCCGCATGGCCGGAACCGTACACGTTCGCCAGCCCGGTCTCATCGAGGGTGAAGTTCTCACCGGGATAGTACCACGCGCTACCCACTTGGTAGGGGCGGCCCACCTCATAGTGCGGGTTCGCGCTGGGACGCAGGCATCCGGTCAGAAGCGTCACACACAGCAGGACCCAAACGCGCATCATGCGGTGACCCGGTCACCGATCGTTCCCACCGCGATGGCATAGAAATCCGAGGGATTATAGCGCCGGATCGCCTTGAAATTGGCATGCACGATGAACGCGTCGCCGGTGATGCCATCGGGCGCCACGATCGCCGCGGGCCGTTCATTGCCGGCGCGCCAGGTCCCGCCCATCGGGCGCACCCCGGCGCGCGCCCAATCGCCGAGTGGGCGCATATTGTCGCGACCGGCAGCGGAAAGATCGAAACCGGTCGGAAGAATGACCGGTTGGCCCCAGCCCTCCCCGGCACGCCAGCCGGCTTTCGCGAGGTAGTTGGCGATGGAGCCCAGCACATCGGGTTTGCTGGTCCAGATGTCGCGCTTGCCGTGGCCCTCGAAATCCACGGCGTAGCGGAGGTAACTGGTCGGCATGAACTGCGGTTGACCCATCGCACCGGCGTAGCTGCCGGTCATTTTGGTGGGCGATATGTCGCCATTTTCAAGTATCTTCAGGGCCGCCATCAGCTCGCCCCGGAAGAAACTGGCGCGCCTTCCGTCCCAGGCGAGGGTGGCCAGCGCCTCGATCACCCTATAGTCGCCAGTCGCGGCGCCGAACCCCGATTCCAACCCCCAAATGCCGGCGATGACGCCTGGGCCGACACCGAAGCGGTCTTGCACCTGTTGGAACAGGGCGCGCTCCCGCGCGACGACGTCGCGGCCGTTGGCGATGCGCTGGTCGTTGATAACCAGGGTCTTGTAGCGTTCCCAGGTCATGGTGAATTCGGGCTGGTGGCGGTCCTTTTCCAACACCTTTTGGTTCGGCACCACCCCGGCGAAGGCTTTATCCAGTGTCACCTGGGATATACCGGCCTTGCGGGCGTCGGCCTTCACCCCTGCGACGAAGGCCGGGAAACTACCTTCGGCTGCGGCAAGGGTGGCCCCTGCCGGCAAGGCCAACATTGGGACGGCAAGTACGTGGCGGCGGCGGATCATGACGCGCTTCCTGCCACGGGGGGCATGGCGGGGCAATTGCTGGATTTGCGCGGCAGTGGTGACACCGCAGGTTTGGTGGGCTGCGTCGGGGTTGCGTTGGTGGATAACCGAAACGCCATCATCCCGTGATGAGCGGCCAGTTCAGCTCCGTTCGCCAATCCTCTGGGTTGGGGCTGGTTTCCGGACCGACGACGTAGCACTCCCAGAACTCCGGACGGGTCGTATGCCCTTGCGCGGCTATCCAGGTTCGCAATGCGCCCCAGGCGGCGCCGAGGCCAGCGTAATCGCCCTGCATCACGGTCCGAACCACTGTCATCGCCGGACGCAACCCAGGTTCGACCCGGCCCACGGACCGTATTTCCGACGCCACGGGCACGCAGATCGCGAAGTCCAGCGAGTCGGTTGGCTGCCGAACGTGATGGTTGAACCAGGGCCCGGTTGCGGGGATGTCCTGAGCGGCGATGGCTTGGGCGATCTCGCTCAGCCCCGGACGCATGGCATGGCGCATCTCGGCCCAGGACACGCTTAGCCGCACCATCGCGACCTGTTGGGGTGCGGTCGCGACGATGCGGGGCGGCTCGATCATGCCTCAGCGACTCGGCGCGACGATGCCGAAATGGGCGCCTTGCGGATCGGTGCATTGGACGATCCACTGCCCGCCAGGCACTTCCATCGGCCCGTTTACGATGGTGCCGCCAGCGCGAGTAACCCGAGCGGCGGCGGCGTCGATGGCCTCGGCGTTAATGTAGAAGCCCCAGCAAGGGACGGGCATCTCCGGCATTTTGGTCATCATGCCGCCGCGGGTGACGCCGTCCTTGGCGAACAACTGGTAAACGCCCATTGGGCCCATATCGTGGGCTTCAGCCTTGGTCCAGCCGAACATCGTGACGTAAAAGGCGAAGTCGGCAGGCATGTCGCCGGCCATCAGTTCGCGCCAGCCGATGTTACCAGGGGCGTCCGGCGCCAAACCGGGGCCAGGCGGTGTGGGGCTGCCGGGCTTGAACAGAATGAACACTGCGCCATGCGGATCGGCAACGACGGCGAACCGGCCAATGCCGGGGATGTCGTCGGCCGGCTTGTGCACCGAACCGCCGGCGGCGGTCAGCCGCTTCACATCGGCATCGACGTCGTCGGATCCGATGTAGCCGGTCCAGCAGGGCGGGACGCCCGTCGCCTTGGCATCGTCCGGCAGCCGCATCAACCCACCGACCCCCGTCGAGCCGACCGAGAGCACGGTATATTCGTGGCCGGGAACGCCGGGATCGGCCATGTTCCAGTCGAAGACCGCCTTGTAGAAGGCGCGGCCGGCGTCCGGGTCTGAGGTCATCACGTCGTACCATAGGAAGTCACCGGGGACGCTGCTCATCGTTGGACTCTCCAAGTGTTGACGGGATATGTTGATATCAACATACTGGCGATATGTCAAACCCCGAATCGGTGCCCTACGCCACCACGATTCACGTCCGCGACCACTGCCTGTGCCTGCACACCCAGCGGGCGGCGCGTTTTATGGCGCGCCTGTTCGATGACGTTCTGCGGCCGTTCGGGCTGACCAACGGGCAGTTTTCGACGATGATGGCGCTCAACCGGCCGGAGCCCGCGAAGATGGCCGGTGTCGCGACGCTGCTGGGCATGGACCGCACCACCCTGACGGCGGCGCTGAAGGTACTGAATCGACGGGGATGGATCGTGGTCGCCGCCGACCCCAGGGACAAGCGCGGCCAGCTGCTGAGCTTGACTTCGGAAGGTCGGCAAGTGCTGGCAAGCGCGATGCCGGCATGGGAGCAAACACACGCGACAATCGCGGGGCGGGTCGGCGACGCAGACCGTTTGCGACGGGACCTGTCGTCAGTCGTTGGCGACCTTTACCCCGGTTAGCCGCTCGTAAACCTTCACCACCGCGGAGCCTTCTTCCTTGCGCCGGCCGCGAGGGTCGTGCACCACAAGTTTCACGCCGGCCTTCAACAGGTTGCGGGCCATTGGGCCAGCCATGTTGCCAAGGCCCACGAAGCCTACTTTGCCGGTCATCGGTGTGTGTCCCCTATGCGTGGATCGTTGTCGGCGTCCAATTGGCCGCGCGGCGGGCAATGCGGCTTTGCACCGTTTCACCGTCGTGATCCGTCGACGCCGGCACGCCGGTGAAAAGCGCCCAGTCTTCCAAACAGTTCGTGTTGGTCACCATCCGCGTGCCGCCGTCCGTTTCGGTGACGGCGCCGAGGTAGATGCCGCAACGACGGCAGACCAGGAAATCGGCCGTGCCGGTGCCGAACCGGTAACGGGAAACCTCCGCCCAGTCCTCGGCCCAAATCTCCGCCGCGCCGTTCGGATCGCTGGCCGTGCGCGTCTGGTTCGCTCGACAGAACGAACAGCCGCAGGCGCGGAGCTTTATCGCCTCCGGCCGTTGCGTCAAACGCAAAGTGAGGCGCAGGTTGCCGCAATGGCAGCCCCCTTTATGGGTGCTCATGACTTGCCTCCAACGGGATAGGCTTGGCCAGTGGGGTAGCTGTCGAAGCGCGGGGCATCGACGTGGTCCCAGGGTTGGGCGCTTTGCATGAAGATGTCGGCGTCCGGTTTGAACCAGCTTGGATCGTCCAGGGTGGTGACGCGCAGGCCGACGATTTCTGGTTTGGTGGACACCTGCACGTAGAGGGGGGTGCCGCAGTCGCCGCAGAAGATTCTCGAGATATCGTTGCCGCTGTCGGCTTTGTTCACATAGCGCTTCGGCGTGCCCTGGACGATGCGGAACCCCGCACTGGGCATGCGCGCGGCGGGCACGTGGGCCGCGCCACTTGCCCGCTGGCAGTCGCGGCAATGACAGCGGAGGGTGAAGACCGGCTCCCCCTCGGTTTCGTAGCGGATGGCGCCGCAGAGGCAGCCACCGGTTCTGGGTTGGGACATGGTTGTTGGCTCCCTGGATGATGGCGGCATACTGGCCGGGTTACGGGTGGTATGCCAAGGTTCGGGCCTGGCGATGCGGAGCGTGTGTTTTGAAGTTCGGGATTTCGTTGTTCTTCACTGAAGAATCAATCCGGCCGCAGGTGCTCGCACCCGAGCTGGAACGGCGCGGGTTCGAGTCCGTGTGGTCGGGCGAGCACTCCCACATTCCGGAGGTGCTGACATCCGCTCCCCCCGCGAGCGGGATGAAGCGCTGGTATTACGAGGTCATGGACCCCTTCGTGACGCTGACGGCGGCAGCGATGGCGACGCACACGCTGAAGATCGGCACGGGGGTGTGTTTGATCCCGCAACGCGATCCGATTCAGACGGCGAAGCTGGTGGCGTCGATCGACCAGGTCTCCGGCGGGAGATTTCTGTTTGGGGTTGGAAACGGGTGGAACCGGGCGGAGATCGAGAACCATGGAACAGTGTTCGCGACGCGGCACAAGCGGGCGCGGGAGAGCATCGAGGCGATGAAGGCGATCTGGACACAGTCGAAAGCGGAATATCATGGGGAGATCGTTCAGTTCGATCCGATGATGGCATGGCCCAAGCCGATGCAGAATCCATTTCCGCCCATCCTGGTCGGTGGTTCGTTTCCCTATTCCGCTCGGCGGGCGATTAATTACGGTACCGGATGGTTGCCGAGCACACCGAATGGAAAGACGGATATTCTGGAGGAGATACCGAGGTTCCGGCAGATGGCAGCGGAGGCTGGGCGGGATCCGGCTTCGTTGCCGATTACGGTCTGGTATCCGCCCCGGAATTTGGAACTGATGAAGAAGTACCGGGATGCGGGGGTCGAGCGGGTGGTGTTCAGCGTGCCGTCCGACCCGGCGGACGTGGTGATGCCGCATTTGGATGAGATTGGGGGGGTGATGGCGGGGGTGTCGTGAAGGGCGATCGGGCGACGACCATGAAGGCCCGATCCGGTTCGTCGGACATGGAGGACGATGCGGCAGTGCGTTCGACATCGATCGAAGATTGCTCAATCATGCCAGCGACAGCCTCATACGGTCTCTCGCCCTGCTCGATCGCCACTATTTCGGCGGCGCCCGACAATGGGAGCGCCCCCAGGCGCCTTTCGTTCCCCGCCCGGTTTATCGGGTGAGAACGACACGGTCGGCCGCATCCGCTGCAACAAAATGTCGCGTGCTTCGGGCAGATAAACGGCTTTGAGGTCGAAGTCGGAACGCGGGGTGGCCGTCCCGTAAAGGTGCGAGATGAATCGCATCTCCACGATCGGGTCCATCGGATCGACGAGCGCCCTTACAGTCCCCCGCCTTTTCTCCCCACCATCGCCCCCAGCCGCAGCCGCAACGCGTTCAGCTTAATGAACCCCGCCGCATCGACCTGATCGTAAGCCCCCTGATCGTCCTCGAACGTCACCACCCGCGTATCGTACAGGGAGTGCGGCGACTCTCGCCCAATGCAAGAAACATTGCCTTTATACAACTTCAACCGAACCCGCCCGCTCACCGACTTCTGCGACGTATCGATCAACGCCTGCAACATCCGCCGCTCGGGGCTGAACCAGAACCCGTTATAAATCAACTCGGCGTACCGAGGCATCAAACTGTCCTTCAGATGCCCAGCCTCCCGGTCCAGCGTGATGCTCTCCATCGACCGGTGCGCCACCAGAAGAATAGTGCCGCCAGGCGTCTCGTAGACCCCGCGGGACTTCATCCCCACGAACCGGTTCTCTACCAGGTCCAGCCGCCCGATGCCGTTGGCCTTTCCCAGCTCGTTCAGCCGGGTCAGCAGCGACGCCGGAGACAACCGAACCCCGTCGATCGCCACGGGATCCCCGCCCTCGAAATCGACGGAGATCACGGTCGCCTTATCCGGCGCATCCTCCGGCCGGATGGTGCGCTGGTAGACGATTTCGTCCGCCTCGATCGCCGGGTCTTCCAGGATTTTGCCCTCGGAGGACGAGTGCAGCATGTTGGCGTCGACGCTGAACGGGGCCTCCCCGCGTTTGTCCTTCGAAATTGGAATCTGATGGGTCTCGGCGAATTCGAGCAAGCGGGTGCGGCTGGTCAGCTCCCATTCGCGCCACGGTGCGATGATTTTGATGTCCGGTTTCAGGGCATAGTAGGATAACTCGAAGCGCACCTGATCGTTGCCCTTGCCGGTCGCGCCGTGCGCCACCGCGTCGGCGCCGACCATTTCCGCGATCTCGATCTGGCGCTGGGCGATCAGCGGGCGGGCAATCGATGTCCCAAGCAAATACTGCCCCTCGTAGACCGTATTCGCCCGAAACATCGGGAACACGAAATCGCGGACAAACGTCTCGCGCAAATCGTCGACAAAAATTTCCTTCACGCCGGCCATCTCGGCCTTCTTGCGGGCGGGCTCCAGCTCCTCCCCCTGGCCGAGGTCGGCGGTGAAGGTCACCACCTCGCATTTGTAGGTGGTTTGCAGCCAGCGCAGGATCACGCTGGTATCCAGCCCGCCGGAGTAGGCGAGCACGATTTTCTTCACATCCTTGACGGCCATCGGCGGGGTCTCCTTGACGGCGGGCAGGTAGCGCGGTCGTGTCTTAGTGGCAAGCGCGCCGATCGTACCGCACCAGGAGACGCCCCATGCCCACCGACCGCTACGGCCTTTCGCTGTCCACTCAGTCCGACGCCTCGGCGACAGCCTACACCGAGGCTTGCAATCTGCTGCTGACCCTTTATCCCGGTGCCGGCGACGCGTTCGATCGGGCAATCGAGGCCGATCCGGACTTCGCCCTGGCGCATGCCGGTAAAGCGCGGCTGCTGCAACTCAGCGGCAATATCCCGGCGGCGCGGGAGGCCATTGCCACTGCCGCCGCATGCCCCGCCAACGAGCGCGAGGCCAGCCATATCGGCGTGTTTCAAGTGCTGCTCGACGGTAATGCCTTCCCCGCGGTCTGCGCCCACACCGAACGCTGGCCCACCGACGCGATGATCCTCGCCACCACCGCCAACCAGCTCGGCCTCATCGGCATTTCGGGCCGCGCCGGCCGCGTTCAGGAACTGGCGGCGTTCCTCGACCGGCTCGCCCCGGCGTATGGCGACGACTGGTGGTTCGGCGCCCATCACGGCATGGCGGTCTCGGAAGCCGGCCGGCACGCCGAGGCTCGGCGTATCGTCGAGCGCTCCCTCGCGGGCAATCGGCACAACGGGTCGGTCGCGCATTCCTACGCGCATGTCTGCTACGAAGATGGTCACCCCGATGAAGGGATCGCGTTCATCCGCGACTGGCTGCCCGGCTACACCCGCTTCGGCGGTATGTACGGCCACCTGAACTGGCATCTGGCCCTGTTCGAACTGCACCGCGGCAACGCGGACGAAGGCATGCGCATGTTCGGCGACAGCTTCGGGGCCGAGGACTACCCCGGCCCCCTCCCCAATAAAATGTTCGACGCCGCCGCCTTCCTGTGGCGGTCGGAATTGGCGGGGCACAAGCGCGACGAAGCCCGCTGGGCCATGTTGCGGGATTTCGCCCACGCCAGCTTCCCGCAACCTGGCTTGAACCTGCTCGACTGGCACGTCGCGCTGGCCGAGGCTGTCGCCGGCGACACCGAAACGCTGGAATCCCGCCTGCGGACCATCGAAGACCGCGCCGCCCAAGGCCGCTACGGCGCCGGCAGCACCATCCCCGACGCCGCCCGCGCCTTCGCGGCGTTCGAGCGCAAGGATTTCGCGACCGCCATCGACCTGCTGGAACGGCTATTACCCGAGCGGGAACGGATTGGCGGCAGCAACGCGCAGATCGATTTGGTGGAGTTCACCCTGCTGCGCGCCTACATCCTGGCCGGGCGACGGGATACAGCCGAGCAGTTGCTGGGCGCTCGGCGACCCGGCGCGGTGGGTGCTCCGGTCGCGGGGTTCCACTAACCGCGCGGGCAACGCAAGATGGCGGCATGTCATTGCCCCCGCTCTCCCCGCGCATCCGCGCCACCTTCGCCGCCCCCATCCCCACCGCCAAGGCCTGGGCTTTGCGCTACGACGGGCGGGCGGGGCCAACGATCGATCTGACGCAGGCGGTACCGGGGTATCCGACGCACCCCGACCTCGCTTTGAGGTTAGCCGAGGGGGCGGAGTCCCCGATCCAGGCGCGCTACGGCACCATCGATGGGGATGAGGCACTGCGGGCGGCTCTGGCGGCGGACATCGACCGCGTCTACGGGGCGGATATCGGCGCGGGCGACGTAGCGATCACCGCCGGTGCCAATCTGGCGTTCACCATGGCCATGACCGTGCTGTGCGGCGTGGGCGACCAAGTGATGCTGCCAGTGCCCTGGTATTTCAATAATGCCATGGCGCTGACCATGCAGGGACTGGAGCCGCTGCCGCTGCCCTGTCTCGCCGAGGACGGCTTCATCCCCGACCCCGAGCGCGCGGCGGCGCTGCTGACCGAGCGCACGCGGGCCATCGTGTTGATCAGCCCCAATAACCCCACCGGGGCAGTCTACCCGCCGGACGTCATCGCCCGTTTCGCAGCTTTGTGCCGCGCTCGAGGAATTTGGCTGATCGTGGACGAGTCCTATCGCGACTTCCTACCCGAAAGAACGGTTCCGCACACCCTGTTCCAGGACCCGGATTGGCGGGATTACGTTGTGCATCTGTATTCGTTCTCGAAGGCCTACTGCGTCGCTGGCCACCGGGTTGGCGCGATGGTGTGCGGGCCCCGGGTGCGCGCTGAATTAAACAAAGTCCTGGACACCATGCAGATATGCCCCCCGCGAGGCCCCCTGCCCGGCCTGACCTGGGCGATCGACAACCTCCACGACTGGAAAGCCGGCAACCGCGCCATCATCGCGGAACGTGCGCGCGTGTTCCGCGACGGTGTGGGTCGTTTGCAGGACTGGAAGATCGATGCCCTAGGCACCTACTTCGCCTATTTGCGCATCCCCGAAGCCGCGTCCGACGCGATGGCTGTGGGCGAGGCCCTGGCCTCGGAATGCGGGCTGCTGTCGCTGGTGGGGCCGTTCTTCGGGCCGGGGCAGGAGCGGCATCTGCGGCTGGCGTTCGCGAACGCGGACCTGGAGGCGATTGCCGCGGTGCCCGAGCGGTTGCGGGCGTTGCGATAAAGGCGAGTCCGGGTTAAGCTACTCGCCAGTAGGTCCGCTAAACGACCTGTAAGGGTTGGAGTAACCAGCAATGTCCGCCACAATCGACGCTCCTGCCCGCGAGTACGACACCGTCGTCATTGGGGCCGGGGTGTCCGGCCTTTATCAGCTTTACCGGTTGCGCGAACTCGGCCTCAAAACCCGGGTGTTCGAGGCCGGCAGCAACGTGGAAGGAAAACAGACCCGCAAAGTCATGGGCTACGGCGGCAGTTTTCCGTCGTTCCGGGAACATTGCGACGGGGTGGTTGCCGACGCGTATCGCGGCTTGGTAATGGCCTGAGCCGAAGGAGTTCCATTGATGCTCGATACCACCGTCGCACCGTCCGTTGCGGCCAAAACCACCACCTTCGACGCCATCGTCATCGGCGGAGGCATCGCGGGGATTTACCAGCTGTATCGCCTGCGGGCGCTTGGGCTGTCGGTGCGGGTGTTCGAGACCGGCGGCGGCGTCGGCGGCACCTGGTATTGGAACCGCTACCCCGGTGCTCGGTTTGACTCGGAAAGCTACACCTACGGCTACGCGTTCTCCGACGACCTGTTGCGGGATTGGAACTGGAGCGAGCATTTCGCGCCGCAACCGGAAACCGAGCGGTATTTGAACCATGTGGTGGATCGGTTCGATCTGCGCCGGGATATTCAGTGCCATAGCCGCGTCGCCTCGGCCGCGTGGGATGAGAGCGTCCGTCAGTGGGACGTGGTGTTGGACGATGGCAAATCGTATCGATGCCGGTTTTTAATCACCGCCGTGGGGCCGCTGTCGGCGGATACGTTGCCGCGGTTCGAGGGGATCGGAGATTTCAAGGGCCGGTCGTTCCATACATATCGCTGGCCGCATGAGGCCATCGATTTCTCCGGCAAGCGCGTCGCGGTGATAGGCACCGGCGCGACCGGGGTGCAGGTGATCCAGACCATTGCGCCTCTGGTTGGATCGCTGACCGTGTTTCAACGCACCGCCAACTGGTGCACGCCGTTGCACAACAAGAAGATCGCCGAAGAAGAGCAGGCTAAGATCAAGGCCGGCTATCCCGCGATGTTCGATCTGCTGCGGCGTACCCCTGGCTGCTACATCCACGACACCGATCCTCGGGGCACGTTCGAGGTAACGCCCGAAGAGCGGGAGGCGAATTGGGAGCGGCTGTATGCCGAGCCGGGGTTCAGCATCTGGATGGCGAATTTCCGGGATGTGCTGACAGATTTAAAGGCCAACGCGCTGTTCAGCGCGTTCGTCGCGAACAAGATCCGCCAACGGGTGAAAGATCCGGTCGTGGCGGAACGACTGATCCCGAAAAACCACGGGTTCGGGACGCGGCGGGTGCCCCAGGAGACCGGGTATTACGAGGTCTACAACCTGCCGCATGTGGAGCTGGTGGCCACGGTGGAAACGCCGATCTTGCAGGTTACTCCAAACGGTATCGCGTGTTCGGACCAGTCTTACGATTTCGATATCATCATCTATGCCACCGGGTTCGATGCCGTTCTGGGGTCGTTCGACCGCATCGATATCCGTGGGGTCGGCGGCGTGACGTTGAAAGAGCATTGGGCGGTTGGGCCGAAGACCTACCTCGGCATGATGTCGGCAGGGTTCCCGAATTTGCTCACGATCGTGGGGCCGCACAATGCCTCCACCCGTTGCAACATCCCTCGGTGTATCGAGCAAAACGTGGACTGGGCGTCCGATTTGGTTCGTTACGTGGGGGCGCATGGGATTACGCGGTTCGAAGCGATGCCGGACGCCGAGGCGGAATGGTCGCGGCATGTCGAGGAACTCGCGGCGGGGATGCTGTATACGCAGGTGGATTCGTGGCTGACCGGGATCAACACGAATGTCGAGGGGCGGAACGTGCGGCGGGTGCTGCAATATCAGGGCGGCGCGCCGCAGTATCGGGAGCGGTGCGACGCGGTGGCAGCGGCAGGCTATGCGGGGATGGTTTTGGGGTAGGGTCGCGGCTCAGATTCCAGGCCCCCCGATATCGGCGGGCCGGCGGGCAAACCTGGACCAGAGCAGTCCGATAACGATCGTCATCGCGATCAGCGTGGACAAGACCCCGAACATCCGGCGCGGCGCTGGGCCGGCCGCCCAACATCACATCGGAGCCCAACAGCCGAAACGCTGGACTCGCGATCGTGAACGGCGATGGCCCCGGCAAACCAACCCGCTTCGGGGGCCACCCGTCGGGCGATGCACCAGACGCAGACTACGGTCGCCGCCACCCCAACAGCTCGGGTACCACGCCCAATCGGGCGTCCACGCGCGTAACGGCCATGATGAAGCCGAGCACCAGGGGATGGAGCGGCGGCCATGTCACCTCCCGCGTGGCGGCCGTCAGGACACCGACCGGGTCGAGGTCGCGGAGGGCCAGCGCGATATCGATGCCGCGCGACAGATGGGTGTTACGATCGTGATACGGGTCGTGCCACAGGGTTGCCGGGTTGTTCCAATTGTCCAGGAAGAGGCCGCCGGCGATCCCCAGGGATATGGCGGCGATGAGCCAGATCGTCGCATTGCCGCCGGACGACGGCTTACAAGGCGTCACCTACCCTACCACCCCATGGCATCCGCCATCTGCCGCCGCTGCCACCCCGGCGAGCCGAGCAGCTCGTACATCGACCGGGAAATCCGCGTATAAAGCGTCAACCCGAACCTCGGATCGCTCCCAATCGCGGCATGCACCTCATGCGCCGCGTTCGCCGCCTCGATCGCGCTGTCGCAGGCGGTGGAGCACGCCAGATAGCTCCGCCCCACGCCGTTCCGCCCGGATTCGATCGCCCAGGCCGCCTCGTAGACCGCCCACTTCGCCGCATCCATGGCGTTCAGCAGCCGGATGATATGGTCCTGCACCCGCTGGAACCGCCCGATCGGGGTGCCGAACTGTACGCGGGTGTTGCTGTGCGCCACCGACATATCCAGCATTTCCATCATCCCGCCCACCTGATAGGCGGCAGCCACGATCCGCGCGACCGAAAGCGAGTGATCGAACGACACCGCCCCAGGACGGAGCAAAGCCCCAACAGCTACGCCCGAGAACGTCACCTCATACGCCGCCTGAATAAATCCCCCCAACAACCGCACAGAAGCCGCCTCAGCCGGCACGATCGCCAACCCACCCTCGACAGTCACCAGAAAATGCGTCGCCGCCGCCGCGAACGGCACGAAAACCTTAACCCCCGTCAGCAACCCATCCACCAACGAAGAACCAGTCGCCGCCACGCCCTTCCAGGACGAAGCCGGCTGCCGCAACGCCGGGATCAAAATCATCGTCCCGTCCGCGATCGCCGTCAGCGCGGCATCCCGCTGTTCCGACTCAGCGCACCCCAGCAACAACCCCACGGACATCGCGCTCGACGCCAGCAACGGGCTGGGCACCGCGCCGCGGCCGAGTTCCTCGAAGATCAGCGCCGCACTCAGCGGGTCCAGCTCCAACCCGCCGCAAGATGCCGGCACCAACGCGCCGGTCCACCCGGCCTCGGCGAACAAAGTCTGCCAAGCCGGATCCCAAACCTCCCCGGCCCCCGCCTGGCGCACCAGTTCCGCTCGGGGAACATGCCGCTGCACAAAAATCCGCACGCTGTCGCGGATCAACACCTGCGAATCAGACAGAGAAAGATCCATCTCTCAGGCCTCCACAGCCGCTTTACGCGCCATGCCTTCCTCGCCCAACCGACCCGCTTGTTGCGGCTCCCGAGCACCAACACCCAAACGCCGAGCGATGACGACGCGCTGGATGTCGGTAGTGCCGCCGGGGTGTTGCTCGACGATGCCGCGCCGCTGCTGCATTTCCGCTATTCCACCCATCGCCCCGTACAGGGCGTCGGACGTCAGAGCCTCCGGCCCCAGCAAGTCATGAATAGCTTTCGTCAGCCACAAATTGGTGGTTTTCCGCAGATAGGACGTTTGCGAGCCATGGTATGATCGTTTCTCGCCCGCGTAGACCATCCAGAAATTGCGGGTGGACAGCAGACGCACAGCCTCCAGCCGGCTGTAGATTTCGGCCAGTTTTTCCCGCGCCTCCGGGTCCTCGATAATCGGGCGGCCATCGCGCATCTGGGTGCGGCAATGCGCCAGCAGCGCGATCCACACCGGGTTGGTGCGGATGTTGCCCTGGCCGCTGTGCTCGACCTCCAGATGGGTGGAGGCCACCTTCCAGCCGTTGTTTTCCCCACCCACCAGGCAATCCGCCGGCACGCGGACGTTATCGAAGAAGATGATGTTCTTGTGCCCGAACTCGTCGGTCTCACCCTCGCTTTGAGCGCTCAGCATATACAGTGGCTGCGTGGTAATCCCCGGCGTGGCCGAGTCAATCATGAACCAGGACACGTTCTGGTGTCGCTTGCCCTTGGGATCGGTCACCGCGATGGTCCAGTAACGGTCGGCGCCGTGGTGGGATCCGATGTAGATTTTCTGCCCGTTGAACACATACACGTCGCCATCGCGGATCGCCGTCATCTTGATCCCGGCCAGATCGGACCCTGCGGTCGGTTCGGTCAGCAACTGCCAGCTGCGCACTGCGCCGGTATAGATCGGCGGCAGGAAGCGTTTTTTCTGGTCCTCGGTCCCCCAGACGCGAATGCTGGCGGCACCCATCTTTCCGCCGCTGTCGTAATAAGGCGGCAGACCGAGGCCCAGCCGCGCGGTTTCCTCCTCCAGTACGACGATCTGGTCCAACCCCAGCCCACCGCCGCCGTACTCTTTCTCCCCCGACGGATACAGCCAGCCCTTCACCCCCAACGCCCGCCCAAGCGCCCGCTTCTTCAGGTAAAGCGCATACGATTCCTCGAAAGTCCGAGGCCGCACCGCCACGCCATCCGGCACATTCGCTGCCAGCCATGCTGTGACTTCCTGCCGGAACGCCTCCTGCGCCGGCGTGTATTTGAGCTCGAATTCCACGGTCCCGCTCCCTCTCGAACCCCGCGATCTCACGGCCGAACCGAACCGGAGTCAACTTGCCACACACCCCCCAGGTGACTCCTGCGCCAACCCCCGCTAGGAGTCCGCTCCTGCCGACCCCGGCAGACCCGTACCGAGACCCACCCAAGGGGAGCAAGATTCTCATGACGATCAAAGTTGGCGACAAAATCCCGTCGATGAAGCTGATGCAAGCGACGGCGGAAGGACCGAAGGAGACCTCGACCGACGATTTCTTCGCCGGCAAGAAGGTCGTGCTGTTCGCCGTTCCCGGCGCCTTCACCCCGACCTGTAGCGCCAAGCACCTGCCGGGCTTCGTGCAAAACGCCGCCGAATTCACGGCCAAGGGCGTCGATACCGTCGCCTGCATCGCAGTCAACGACGTCTTCGTGATGGGCGCCTGGGGCAAGGATCAGGGCACCGAGGGCAAGGTCGAAATGCTGGCCGACGGCGCCGCCGCCTTCGCCAAGGCGATCGGCCTGGAACTCGACCTGAACAGCCGCGGCATGGGCTGGCGCAGCCAGCGCTACGCTTTGGTCGCCGAGAATGGCGTCGTCACCCACCTCGGCATCGAAGCGCCCGGCGGGTTCGAAGTCAGTAAGGCCGAGGCGATCCTCGAAGCCGTCTAAGACTGTCTGCGCGGCCGCCGAAAGGTGGCCGCGTTTTCAAAAGACCAGCGTGGCCCGCATGCCGGCGACCAACGCATTTTTCAGCGGCGTATTCGTCGCGTTCGGCAAACCCGCGCCGGGATTGATGACGCATTGCAAGTCGGGTTGCAGGGTCAGGCCCGGCATGACCCAGTATTGGTAGGTCAACTCCACCACCGTCTCATGCCCCCGAAATGCGGAGGTCGCGGCACCATAACGCACCAGATCGCCACCCAACGCCCGCTGCGCACTGCTCAGATTGGTATAGGCGAAGGCCAGGCCGGCGACATCCTTCTCCCGCCCCTCGAACGGCCCGGTCCACGCCACCCCGCCTTCCATGAAGAAGCTGGAGAAATTGCGGTCGTCCGGCGCCGCCATCGCCAAAGCGAACACGTTAATTCCCCGGTCCTTGTCGCCGGCAGGGCGCCAGACGGTCTGGTCGATAGACACGTAGATCCCCCGATTGCCTCGCAGCTGTCGCGGTATCCCGTTGCTCCCCGGGCTGGCGAGCGACTGGCCAGTGGTATCGCGGACCGGGTCGTTGAATTGGCCGGAGTGGTACCAACCGCCCAGCTTGTAGGTCCCCGGGCGCCCATCCGCGCCATCCGAACCCGCGGTATACGTAAGCTCAAGGAAGGTCAGCACGCCGTCGCGCAGGCGGAACGCGGTCCCCGTGCGGTCGCGCAGTTGCGGGTCGCCGAACCCCGGCCCCGCCGGGTCGCCGTCGAACGCCGCCCCGGTAACAGTGAACCGATCGTTCAGCTTGTAATGCAGTCGCACCATCAGTGCCGCCAGCGGATAACTCGGTGCCCCGGATGGGAGGTTCAACGCCATGAGCGCAGGGAAGCCAAAGCTGGAATTGATAAAGGTGCCAGCGGATTTCACGACCATCAGTTCGTCGGCGGCGCTCTCCTGACCAATGCGAACGGTCAGATCGCCGCCCAGCAGCGACTGTTCGATCCACAACCCGTAAAGCTTGGTAGAACGCGTTGCCTCAGTATTGGTGATGGTCTGGAGGTTGCCGACCAAATTCGCCGTCGGGCCGCGACCGTGGATCTGCAACAGGCTGACGTAAACCGACGTTCCGTTCAAACCACCGATGTTGTCCACCTTCAGGCTCGCCGTGGTCAGACCATCGTACGTCGCCCCGCGCCGGAGGCCGCCGCGCAGATTTCCGAAAACCTCGCTTTGCTCCTGCACGCAGAACGTGATGCCGTACTGGGACGCGATCGTGTCCCGCCGCCCGCCCCAATTTCCGGTCAACGTGTCGTCGGCAGACGCACAAGGCGCCGGCAAAGCAATCGCGGCCGCCGGCTCCGCTCGGGCAGCGGGCGAAAGCCACAGCCCGAGAAACCCCGCGAAGATGGAAATCGATCCAACTCTGGTCATGCCGTCCGCCTTCATGGTTGCGCGATCCATCGGATAGGCGATCCGACCCACGTTGACGAGACGTTGGGACCGATATTGTGGTGCTGCACCGCACAACCGGCGTTATGCTACGTACGTTCGCACAGCCACCGGGAGAGTCATGGAACACCTGCTTGAAGGATACCGCCGGTTTCGGACCCAAATCTGGCCAGCAGAACGCGCCCGCTATGAAGCACTCGCCAAATGGGGCCAGCAACCGGACACGCTGATCGTCGCGTGCTCCGACTCGCGCGTCGATCCGCAGACGGTGTTCGGCGCCGTGCCGGGGGAGATGTTCGTCGTCCGCAACGTCGCCGCGCTGGTGCCGGCGTACCAGCCGGATGCCGGCTATCACGGCACCAGCGCCGCACTGGAATTCGGCGTCCGCGTGCTGAAGGTTCAGCGCATCGTGGTGCTCGGCCACGCCCAATGCGGCGGCGTGCGCGCGATGGTGGAGGGCGCCCCGTTGGAAGCCCGCGATTTCGTGCAGCCCTGGGTCTCGATGGCCAAATCGGCCTTGGACGATATGCCGAGGACCGGGGACATTCTGACCCAAGCGGAGACTGCGGTGGTGCGCCTGTCGTTGGGAAATCTGATGACCTTTCCCTGGATCCAGGACGCCGTGGCCGATGGGACGCTGGCGTTGCATGGGTTCCGGTTCGATATACATACGGGGGTGTTGACGCACCTTGAGAACGGCGTGTTGGTACCGGTTTAAGAACAACCATCAGGCGGACTCCCATGGCCAAAATCATCCCCGTCCCTGTGTTCGACGGCGTCGTGTTCGGTGCGACCGGTGATTTGACGCTACGAAAACTGCTGCCGGCCCTCTATTACCGGTTCCGGGACGGCCAAATGCCCGAGGGCTCGCGCATCGTCGGCACCGCCCGATCGGCCCTAAGCGACGATGGCTACCGCGCCAAGGCCCAAGAAGCGTTGGAGGCGCACATCCTTCACGACGACCTCGATTCCTCCGTGCTGCGACGGTTCCTGGCCAGCCTGCATTACGTCGCGATCGACGCATCTGCCGACAACGCCAATTGGGGCGGGCTGACCGAGCTGCTGGATCCCGAACGCATCCGGGTCTTCTATCTCGCCACCGCCCCGGCGTTGTACGGCCCGACCTGCCGCAACCTCGCCGCTGCCGGGCTGGTCACGCCCCGATCCCGCGTCGTGCTGGAAAAACCGATCGGCCACGATTTGGCATCCTCGCAAGAGATCAACGACAGCGTGGGCGCGGTGTTCACCGAGGCGCAGACCTACCGGATCGACCATTTCCTTGGCAAAGAAACCGTTCAGAACCTGCTCGCGCTCCGCTTCGCCAATACGATTTTCGAGCGGCTTTGGACCTCCGACGTGATCGATCACGTGCAGATCACCGTGGCCGAAACTGTCGGGGTCGAGGGGCGGGCCGGCTACTACGATACCTCCGGCGCGATGCGCGACATGGTGCAGAACCATCTTTTGCAACTGCTGTGCCTGATCGCGATGGAGCCACCGGTGACCCTGAACGCCGATCGGGTACGCGACGAGAAACTGAAGGTGCTGCGGGCTTTGCGCCCGATCCCGCCGCATCGGATCGGGGCGGAGACGGTGCGTGGCCAGTACGGCGCTGGCGCGGTGAACGGCAAGCCGGTTCCGGCCTATCGAGACGACCTCGGCGCCAGAGAGCCCAGCACCACCGAAACCTTCGTCGCTCTGAAAATCGAGGTCCGCACCTGGCGCTGGGCCAACGTGCCGTTCTACCTGCGCACCGGCAAGCGCATGCCGCGCAAAATTTCCGAAATTGTGGTGCAGTTCAAGGACCAGCCCTTCTCGCTGTTTCCAGACTCGGCCGGGCAACGCCAGCCCAACCGGCTCGTCATCCGCTTGCAGCCCGAGGAAGGCATTCGCCTTGAGGTGATGACCAAGGATCCCGGTCCTGGCGGGCTGCGCCTTTCCCCCACCGTCCTGGATATCCGCTTCGACACCGCCTACGGCATGCGCTTTCCCGATGCTTACGAACGCCTGCTGATGGACACCGTGCGCGGGGATGCCACCCTGTTCATGCGCCGCGATGAGGTGGAAGCCGCGTGGACCTGGGTGGAACCGATTCTCGAAGCCTGGGTCGCCGCACCGGAACCGCCCCGCCCTTACGCGGCCGGCAGTTGGGGTCCCACCGCGTCGATCGCCTTGATTGAACGGGACGGGCGCACCTGGAACGAAGATGTTGCCTAAACAAGAAAAAAGCGACTCGGCCAAGGTTGTGGCCGAGCCGCTAAGGGTGGTCCGGGTTGACCGAGATCCTAAAAGATCCCACCAGCGGCGCATCTGTTGGGGAAACGCCTCCGGTAGTCCGACTTTGCGCCCGACGACCCGAAAAAAAAGTGAGCTGGTTCACATTCCGGGGATAAAAATCGAATTTCCAAAATTTTTCGCGCGATTTGCTACGCTATAAACGCCCGGCGATGATGGGGCTATCCAATTTTCCCGGAGTTCAGAATGTCCGCCGTCCCCGAACGCGCCCCCGAATGTGCCCCCGAATGTGCCATCGACCACGACGCCGCCGCGGCGCTGCTGCATCGACGCAATCGTAATGAGGCGGTCGCCGCTCCGCCGCAATGGAACGGCACGCTCGCCTCCATTCTCGGTCACCGCTCCGTGCGCGGCTTCCTGCCCGACGCGATGCCCGAGGGTACGCTGGAACTGCTGATCGCGGCGGCGCAATCGGCGTCGACATCCTCGAACCTGCAAGTCTGGAGCGTCGTTGCGGTGCGCGATCCCGCACGCAAGGCGCGGATCGCGGATTTGGCGGGCGACCAGCAATTCATTCGCGACGCGCCGCTCATGCTGGTGTGGCTCGCCGATCTGAACCGCATCGACCAGATCGCGGCTGACCGGCAGACCCAGGTCGAAGCGACCCATTATACCGAGGCGTTCATCCTGGGCGTGGTCGACGCCACCCTGGCGGCGCAGACGGCGTTTGTCGCCGCCGAATCCATTGGCCTGGGGGCGGTTTATGTCGGTGCCGTACGCAACCACCCGGAAAAGATCGCCGCCGCGCTGAACTTGCCGCCCCATGTGTTCGCGGTGTTCGGCATGGCGGTCGGCTATCCCGACCCGGCCAGAGAAACCGGCATCAAGCCGCGTTTGCCGCAGGAGGTCGTGCTGCACCACGAACAGTACGATTCCGCCCTGAAGCGTGACGCCATCGAGCGTTACAACCACGTCGCCCGCGCGTTCATGAGCGAGCAAGGCATGCAGGAGCAAGACTGGACCCTGCAAGCAACCAACCGCCTCAAGGATATCCCAGCCCTGCACGGGCGCGACCGGATGAAGGAAGCGCTGCTGAATTTGGGGTTCGAACTGCGGTAAGGCAATTGCGCCACCACACCGTTTGTCCAGCAGCACGGAATTTTATTGCACCTTAGCTTCGTCGGTGTCATATGATCGCCCACGATGCCGTCGGCCGAAGCGTCCGAATGGGACATATCGTGTCGAACCGAGGCGGAAAGGTTCACAAAGCGAAGAAGGAATACGACATGAGCGATACAGGTCACGGCAGTATCGGATTGCGTCGGCAACCCTTTACCAAATTGCTGCCATCCCGCACGACGCGGTTCGGCGTCGCGGATATGCTCGCGCTGGCGAACCTCATGCAGGGCGAGGTCGATACGGTCAAAGACGGTGCCGATCCCGAGGAAAATCTCTGGGTTCCGGCCGGTTACACCTATTTCGGCCAGTTCATCGATCACGATCTGACCTTCGACAGCACATCGTCGCTGAACGTGGCGGATGTGCCGGATCTGGCTGACGAAAGCCGAATCCCCAGCAATTTGCGGACGCCGCGCTTCGACCTGGATTGCGTCTATGGCGACGGGCCGGATGCGCAGCCGTTCATGTATGCTGACGATGGCGCCACCCTGCTCTATGGCGGGACCGGCCAGCCGACGCATCAGGCCAATCCCGACGGAATGATCACCAGCGAAACGGCGTCGTGGGATTTGCTGCGCGCACCGAACGGGCGGGCTATCATCGGTGACAAGCGCAATGACGAGAACTCCATCGTCTGCCAAATTCAGCTGGGCTTCGTAAAGTATCACAATGCCGTGGTGCGACGTTTGAATGGCGTGGACGCCAAAGACTGGAACACGCCTTACAACCTGTTCGCGTCCGCCCAGAACGAGGTGCGCTGGACCTATCAGCGACTGGTAATCGAGGATTTCCTGCCGCGGATTGTCGCAGCCGACGTGCTGGCCGATCTGCGCGGCAAGACCGTCGAGGAGCGGAAGAACAGCTACGCGCTTTATACCGAGGACCTGCGCGCCAACCTGCCGCGCGAATTCGTGGCGGCGGCGTATCGCTTCGGCCATTCGGGCGTGCGGACCGGCTACCGGCTGAATCGACACACGAAATTGTCGATCTTCCCCGCGAGCAACGATACCAATCAAGCCTCGGACAGCTTGCTGGGCTTCGATCCGCTCCCCAAGCATCATGTCATCGATAAATGGAGCCGGTTTTTCCCATTGACGGGCCCCGCGGGGGATATCCACATGACGGGCCGGGTCGCAGCCGACAATACCCCCCATCCGGCGCCGCACATGCAGTTCGCCTATAAGATCGATCCCACCCTGGTCGATCCGCTGGGCGTGCTGCCCCCAGGGGTCGCTGGTGGGGCGACTAAAGAGGTCAAAGATAAATTCGCCGAACAAACACCCAAGCTGGCGCTGCCGAACCCCGATCGGCCGTCGCTGGCGTTGCTGAACCTGATGCGCGGCAACAGCTACGACCTGCCGACCGGCCAGGATGTGTTCGCGGCGTTGGCGGCGAAAGGGCTGAATCCAAGGCCGACACCGCCGAATCGGCTCGTCGTGCGAACCCCCGCCGGCGACAAAACCCCGCCGGGCGGCGGCAAAGCGGTGCCTCAATTCCAATGGACGCCCATCGACGGGGCGTTGCTGGATGCGACCCCGCTGTGGTTCTACATCCTCGCGGAAGCCCAGGCATCCATAGTCGATGCCATCAAGCCCGCCGATGACGGCAAATTCCCCGAAACCGTCTTGTTGAACGGCGCGGGTGCCCTGACGCAGCTCGGCTGGGTCGGCGGGCGCATCATCGCGGAGGTGTTCTACGGCATCCTCGATTCCGATAAAGACTCGCTCTTCAATGCCGAAAAGGCGATGGAGCACATCACCAGAATGCCCAACGGCGAGACGGTCGACCACGTGCGGCAGTTGCTCGAGTTCGGTTGAGCCGGCATTGGCCCCCGTCGCGTCCGCGAGGCGGGGGTTGGAGCGGGTGGAGGGAATCGAACCCTCGTGTGCAGCTTGGGAAGCTGCCGTTCTACCATTGAACTACACCCGCGTGCCGTTCGAAGGCATGCCTTTAAACGACCCCGCCGCTCGGTGCAATCGGGACGAAAACCAAAGGGGAAACCAAGCTCCATTCGAGCGCAATCATCCAGGCCGACCCTGGGCCGGCCCCTCGCACGGGCTGGTCGACGCGGCGGTGATCGTGTCGTCCTTCAGCGGCTCAGGTCAGGCGGCGTTCCGTTCTTCCCAGTCGCGTTTGTTCATCGGTTCGGCTTTGGCGACCGGCGGCGCATCGGCCACCGAACGCGGGCGGTCGTGCGCCCTTTCGTCGCGGCGCCAGGCGCGGAGGCGGTCGTCCGGGGCCTCCGTCTCACGTTGCAAGGGGTGTTGTGGCGGAATCGGCGGTTGGGCCGGCTCCTCACGGTGCTTGGCCTCTTGCTTGAAAATATTCTGACCGCCCAGCTCGATGACCCCGGCCTGGCGGGACGCGCGGGAGAGCTGCGCGGCCAGACGCTGCACCTGGAACGCCTCGTAAAGCGACAGGGCGGGGTCCACGCCCAATGCGCTGGCATGCTCGCACACCTCGGCCAATAGCGCGGCCAGGGTTTGCGCATTCGCGTCGGGCATGGTGCCGCCGAAGCGCAGCCGCACCTCCCGCGCCAGCGCGATCACGGCGCGATAGAGGCGGAGCTGGTTGTCGAACGTCATCCCTGGGGTCAAAGCACGGCGGCACATGTTGCGCAGGAAGGCTTCGAGGTTGGTGGCGGCATGGGGGCAGGACGACATGGCGGCGGTGGCTCCGGCTGGGGATGTATAAAATAGGAAATTGTGCTGGTGAATGGCCCGTTTCAAGAGTGAAAAAAGGTTTATTTTCTGTGTCGGTTATCCGATACGCTGACCGTTGCGGTGCGATACCCTCGTCATGGCGGCGTATGCTTCAACTTTCAATGCTCCGGAACCGTGCATCCCTTTGGATTGGCGGCATTGTGCCGTTCGCGATACCGCAAGTTTCCTCACGAAGGTCGCGAAGCAAGATGAAGCCACGAAGGGCCGCGAAGCGAGGTTGGCGCCGTCACAGGCCTCGGCCCACGCACCCGAGCGTGCGGACGGCCGGATGCGGGCCTTCGCGGCCCTTCGTGGCTTTGATTCTTTGTGTTCTTCGTGAGGAACCTTGCCGACGTGCGATCCCCCCGAACCGATCGGAGGAGGCCCGAATGTTACGGCGACATTTTGGCCAGGGTGGCTTCCATTGCCACGATCCGTTGCTCGGCGGTCGGCAACCAGTAGGCGACGTTGCCCTGGCGGTAGACCTCGGCGGCATCGCGCATGCTGGCGATGGCCTCGGTCATGCGGGCGCGGTCGTGAGTCCGCGCGGCCAGGGTGGCGAGGACGTTGGCCAGATTGTATTGCGTCCCCGCCCAGTCCAGCGGCACACGGTCGCGGGTGCGTTCCTCCAGCGCGGCGCGGTAGGCGGCGACGGCTTCGTCCAGCCGGGCGGTGCCGCTCTCGCGGTCGCCGAGCGTCTTGAGTGCGTTGCCGAGGTTGTTCTGCGTCGCCGCCCAATCCAGCGGCACGCGGTCGCGGGTGCGTTCCTCCAGCGCGGCGCGGTAGGCGGCGACGGCTTCGTTAAGCCGGGCGTTGCCGCTCTCGCGGTCGCCGAGCGTGCCGAGCGCGCTGCCGAGGTTGTTCTGCGTCAT
>JANXTL010000282.1 GCA_025352375.1 Acetobacteraceae bacterium
ATTTCCCCGAACCCAACGTCACGATCTGGGCGCTGACCATCCATCCGACGCGGTCCAATGTCATGTTCGCCGGGTCCGCCCCGATCGCGCTGTATCGCAGCACCGACAGCGGCAATTCCTGGCACCGGCTGCCGAACGCCACCTCCCCCTGCCATTGCGAGCGGGACGGTTTCGACAGCCGCGTGTTGCGCATCGCCGTCGATCCCAACCGTCCCGACGACATCTACGCGGCGCTGGAGGTCAGCGGCGTGCTGCGCAGCACGGACGGGGGCGAGACCTGGACGGACATGTCGGCGCCCCTCATCAAGCTGGCGGACCAGCCGCATTTGCACAGCAATGTCGGCGGGCGGCACTGCGGCCATTGCGAAGGCATTCTCGACTCTCATGCTACCGCCGTTAGTTCGGCCGCACCGGACACCGTATTCCTCGGCATCCGCATGGGTTTGTTCCGCAGCGACGACCGGGGCCAGACTTGGTACGACACGGAAATTGGGCGGTTTTCCCCGCTGACCTACTGCCACGATGTGATCGTCTCGCGGCACGACCCGAAGGTGCTGTATACCTGCCTGTCCCCCGCCGCGTTCAGTCAGGATGGGTCGCTGTACCGCAGCGACGATCTCGCACAGACCTGGAAGCGGATCGACCATGGCGTCCAGGCCGAGACCACGCTGATGGCGGTGCACGAGCATTCCCGCGATCCTCGGCGGATTTACAGCGTCACCCGAGCGGGGCAGGTGTTCGGAACGGAGGACGGCGGCGGATCGTGGCGGGAATACCGTCTTCCCCTGGGGGTCGACGACGTGTACGCCGTCGCGTGCGTTTAACCGACAAGGGACCCCGCATGCGCCGTCGCGACGTACTGAAATCCGCGCCCCTCCTGGGCTTGGCCGCGCCCGCTTTGGCGCAGGCCCAGAAGCCGCTGCGGTTTATCCCACAGGCCAATCTGACGGTGCTCGATCCCATCTGGACCACCGCCGTCGTCACCTACGACCACGCCTACATGGTGTACGATCTGCTGTATGGCTACGACGGCGCGGGCAACATCAAGCCGCAAATGGCCGAGGGGCATACAGTCTCGGCCGACCAACTCACCTGGACCTTCACCCTGCGCGAGGGGCTGAAATTCCACGATGGCGAGAAGGTGCTGGCCAAGGACTGCGCCCAGTCGCTGCGCCGCTGGGGTTCTCGCGACTCGTTCGGCCAGGTGCTGATGAAATACGTCAACGAGATCGTCACCATCGACGACAGGAAATTCGAAATCCGGTTGAAGAAGGTGTGCCCGCAGTTACTGTTCGGCCTTGGTGCCCGGCAGTCGTTTATCATGCCGGAGCGCCTGGCCCTGAAACCGGGCACCGAGCAGATCACCGATCCCGTGGGTTCGGGGCCGTTTCGGTTTCTTAAGGACGAGTGGATATCGGGCGCCCGCGCCGCCTATGCGAAGTTCGACGGTTATGTCCCCCGGCAGGAACCGCCGGTTCATTTCGCCGGCGGCAAGGTTGCCCATTTTAACCGGGTCGAGTGGATCGTCCAGCCCGATCCGTCCACCGCCGCGTTGGCGCTGCAAAAAGGAGAGGTGGACTGGATCGAACTACCGCTGATCGATCTTATTCCCATGCTGAACAAATCCCCGGGGGTCTACACCAAGGTGGTCGATCCCGGCGGATGGCTTATGTTCATGCAGCTCAATCATTTGAACCCGCCGTTCGACAATCCCAAGGTGCGGCAGGCAATTATCGTCGCGCTCGACCAGCAGGCGTTCATCGAATCGGTGGTGGGCGAGCAGAAGGAACTTTCCATCGTCCCCACCGGATTGTTCGCGCCGACGATGCCGATGTCGAACACCGCCGGTCTGGAAAATTTCACCAAACCGCGCAACATCGCGCTGGCGAAAAAGATGATCGAGGAATCCGGCTACAAGGGCGAAGCGGCGATGATCATGTCGCCCAGCGATCAGCCGGCCTTGGCGCAATTGTCCGAAGTCGCCCGCGAACTGTTCCAGAAAATCGGCCTGAAGGTGGATTTGCAGACGATGGACTGGGGCAGCGTGGTCACCCGCCGCGCCAATCAAAACCCAGTGGATAAGGGCGGCTGGGGCGCGTTCATTTCGGTCATGAGCCCGCTGACCTCGGCCAATCCCGGCAGCATGTTGATTTTGCGCGGCAACGGAAAGCAGGGCTGGTTCGGCTGGCCGACCGACCCCGAACTGGAGGTCATGCGGGAAGCCTGGTTCGACGCCCCCGATCTCGCGGCGCAAAAGGCGATCGCGGAAAAAATCCAGCTGCACTACTTCAAGACCGTGAACTTCCTGCCTTTGGGCCGCATGCTACAGCCGATGGCGTTCCGGAAAGACATCGTAGACGTGGTCGGCGCCTCGTTCCCCGTGTTCTGGGGCATGCGGCGAGCTTAACTGAACATAACGAAAGGAAACCAACCCATGCGACCCAACAAACTCCGCCAGAAACTCGACGCCGGCTTGCCCACTTTGGGCACCCATATCCTGTCCTGCTGGCCCACGCTGGTGGAATTGATCGGGGCCGCCGGTCATTATGATTACGTGGAGTTCACCGCCGAATATGGCCCCTTCACGATGCACGACCTCGATAACCTCGGCCGGGGCATGGAAGTCGCCGGCATCGGCGGCATGATCAAGATCGAGCAGGGCGAATATACCCATCAGGCCATGCGGGCGATCGGTTCGGGCTTCCAATCCGTATTGTTCGCCGATCTGCGCACGGTCGCGGATGCGCAAGCCTGCGTTGCGGCGTCTCGCGCAGAAACGCCCGGCAATCGCCGCGGCCTGGGGCTGACGGGCGTCGGCATGCGGCGCGATGTCGGCGTCGTGCGGGAAGGCGGCTCGCCAGCTTACGTCAAGGCACTGGACGATGTCGTGGTGGCCATCATGGTCGAGAAGCGCGAATGCGTCGAAGACCTGGACAACATCCTCGCGGTGCCCGGCATCGACATGGTGCAGTTCGGCGGGTCCGATTATTCGATGTCCATCGGCCACACCGGCAAGCGCGGCAGCCCGGAGGTCAAAGCAGCCGAACGCAAGACCATCGAGACCTGCCTGAAACTGGGCATCGCCCCGCGCATCGAAATATCGGAACCGGCGGAAGCCGAACCGTATATCGAAATGGGTGTGAAGCATTTCTGCATCGGTTGGGACGTGCGTATTCTGCACAATTACTGGACGTCCCGCGGCAGCGCGATGTCGAAGCTGCTGGGCGTCGAGACGACCGATTCCAAGGCGGCCGACGGCTACCGGTAGGCTTTACCGAACGGCGTGCGGTTCGGAAACCGCACGCCGCACGGCCTCGGCGACATCGCGTTCATCCCAGAGCTCACGGGTGCGGAAGCTGACAAGCCGGCCGGCTGGATCGGCCACGAATACTTCGACCGCGTGGCGGTTGACCGTGGCCGTCCCATATCCGACACCCAGAAGCAGCGTCTGCCGGATCGGTTCGAAGGACCCGGCCGACCGCAGCAGGCGCGCCCGCGGCCCAAACCGAAATCCGCGATCTTTCCCGTAGCGGTGTAGCCGTTCGGGTCCGTCATAGGCCGGATCGTAGGTGATCCCGGCGACAACCGCGCCGGTATCCGCGACGAGATCTTGCAGCGCCCCCAGCCGGCCGATCGTGCGAGAGCATTTGTCCGGGTTCATGCACCGCGTATAGAAAAACGCGATAACGCTGGGATGGCCAAGAAACAGGCTCCCGAATGTCGTTTCCTGCCCATCTTGGTCTTCCAGTGCGACGTCGCGCAGCCGAACAATCGCGTCCTCGGGCGCATCGACCTCGGTTGGGATCTCCGCCTCCCCCCGAGCAACGAGGCCGACCATGGCCAGCGTCTCCATCGCTTCCGCCACCGCCGACCGCCCGTCCGCCGCCTGGGGCGCGGGATAAACGTCGAGGCACACGTTTTCGTCCACGTAGCGGACGCGATCCGCGGCGCCTCGCAGAAGCGCCTCGATATCTGTCGGTACCGACGACAAATGCCGGACTGCGCGGGCCGCCGCCGCGATCGTATAGGGGTCTGTCGCGGTTTCCAGGTCTTCACGGATGAACGCCAAAGCCTCCCCTGCCAGCCCCGCTCGGCTCACGCATTCCATCACGAAGGCGCGCAGACGCTCCGCCTCGATCGCGCCTCGGCCATCGTAGATCGGGGCGTCCTCACGCAGCAGCTTCAGCAGCCCGCGGTCGGGACCGCAGCAGCAGTCGACCTCGGTCGCACGCCGCATCAGCGCCGCGCCGAGCACCGCGTCGGAGGGGGTCACGGCGCGGCCGGTGCCGAATCGTCTCGCTCCAGCGCGCCGCGCACCGTCGCTTTGATCTCCGGGAAGTCGCTGTCGTCGGCGAGAATACCGTTCGCCAACGAGCGGAAACTGCTCGGATCGACGCTGTGCAGCGCGACGGCGCTGGCGCGACGGACGAGCCGAAACTCGTCCTTGTCGCCCATGCGTTCGGCCAGGAGGGCGGCGCTGGCGGGGTCGGCGGCCAGCACGCGCGCGGCTTGGGCGCGGGTGGCCGGGTCGCTCTCGCCGGCCAGGAACGCCCGCGCGAATCCGGTAGCGGCACTATGGTCGTCCCGCGCCAGCAACCCGAGCGCGACGGCCGGCGACACCAGGGCTTTGTTGGGGTCGTCCAAGCCTTCGGTCAGCTTCCGGCGCGCGAAATCGTCCTTGCTATTCGCCAGCACGTCGAACGCGGCGTGCCGCAAGCCCTCATCCGCGTCCGTTGTCGCGGCTTGGAGCGCCTGGATAAACTCTGGCCGGTGCTGGGCAAAGTCCGGCGCCAGGAAGGTTCCGGCCTGCAAGCGCCAGATTGCCGCCTCCCGGTCGCGTGGATCGCGCTTGGTGTCCATCAGGTCCGCGAGGTCCTGGGTCCAGTCCGGGTTCACCGGCTGGCTGGATGGCGCAACCGCCGCACGAGCGTTGGCCGGTGCGGCCGCCGCGTATTCTGCCTCGACCTGACGCCGATAGTCCTTTGGATTCACGACACTGGTCCTCCTGGCGCGCGTTCGAAGGGCACGTCGTCATAGTCGAAACCGAGGGCCTGCCCGCCGTGCACCCCTTGGTAGTCTATCATATCCTGAATGCGCGGTGCACCGCCCGGTGCGGCGGTGATGGGCGACGCCGGCATCGGACCGCGCGGTGGCGGGAAACTCGGCCGGGGCGGGGTTCTGGACTGATTCCAGGGCCACACCGTATCGCCAAGATTATGACCGAGTCCGGTCGGGCGATTGGGCGGCCAATGCACCCCGCTGGTGGAATAAGTTTCCGGCGAAAGCACGTCGTGACGATGGTTCAGCCACTGCCAGAATGCCCAGAGGCGGTCCACATTGCCGTGCAGCAGGAAAAACAGCGGATCTTTAGCCGCGGTCGGCACAGAGTTGATCGGGCCTTGGAAACTGACATGGGCCGACCCGTGCGGGGCGCCTTCGTAGCGCCGGAAGGCGACGAACGCCGTACCGAGTTTCAGCGTAGCCATCTGCGAAATGACAGATGGCCGCCCGCCCGATGTCGTCGGCGGCGCATTGGCGATGTTGTAGAGGGGCCGCCGCTCGATCGGATCGCTGCCGTCCGTCCGCCAGAATTCCAGTGCATGCCCGTGCGGGAACTGAATGACGTTACCCGCCTGTGGATTGGCCGGCGGCATGCCGAGGAACGCCTGCGCGAACAAAGCCGGTGCCGGTTCGTCGAAACGCCAGTATGGCAGCGTGACGCTGGCATCGACCGATTGCAGCGACCGTTCCAGGTCGAGCAAATAAGCGCGATGCCAGGGCGGGAAGCCAGGGAAGCCATGCGCCTCGGAAATCGAGGGGGCGACATGGGTGTCCCGGAAACTCTGAAACGGCCCCTTACCGGCGGCGTTCAATTTGCCCATGGCCGTCAGAAAACGGTCCCGTTCCGCATCGGTCAGCTTGACCGCGTTCTTGCGGATACGAACCATGAGTTCCCGGCGCCCGATGGAAGCGCCCGTTCCGTCCACTGCCACGATCGCCGCATCGCCGTATGCAATGCTGGGACGCTGGAATTCACCCGCGACCCAAAAATCCACCGGCGATCCGTCGATCGGCAGCTGTAGCGCGAGCGTCGGCTTGCCGGCATCCGTACGATGCAGTTCGAAGGCAACCTGTCCGCCGCCCGCGGCACCGCCATTCTGTAGCGTCACCGAAACCGGCGCATGAGCGCCACCGTTGTCGGTCAGCCGAGCGTGGCCTTTGACGGGGGTCCAGGTCAGAAAGCTCCGTCCGGTCGCGGGATCTGTCGCGTCCAGTGCTATGTCGACGTGCATGGCACTCCCTCCGAATTATTCGAGCAACATTACACATCGGATCGAAAAGTCAATACTTGATTCGCATGACATTGCGCACCGGCGACCCGAACCGGCCGCGTCTCGCCGTGCGGTTCGGGTTGCCCTATAATGGACGCCAACACCGAACTGGAGGAAACAGAAATGGCCCAAGTCGCAGAATCGAAAGGCGAATATCGCGGCTCCCATGTCCGGGAAGACGCAGATCTGGCCGCGTGGCTGGCGAAGCGGCCAAGCGAAGCGGCGCTGGAGCCCGATCTGCCGATTATCGACCCGCATCACCACTTCTGGCACGCGCCCGGCCGTGGCGAGTATCTGCTGCCGGGTATCCTGTCCGATATAGGGGGCGGCCATAACATCGTCTCGACCGTATTCCTGGAATGCCGGGCGATGTATCGCAAGGAAGGGCCGCGCCACATGGCGGCGCTGGGGGAAATCGAGTTCGTGGCCGGCCTCGCCGCCATGAGCGCGTCGGGCGGCTTCGGCCCGTGCCGGGTGGCCGAAATCATCATCGGCGGCGGCGATCTGACCTTCGGCGCGGCGAACGTTCGCGCGTTGATGGAAGCCGAGATCGTCGCGGCCGGCGGGCGCCTGCGCGGCATGCGCCACGGCGTTGCCACCGACGAGCATCCGTCGGTGGGCGGCTTCGCCTCCCGCAAGGTGCCGCTGCACCAGGTCATGGATCCCAAATTCCGCGAAGGCTTTGCCCAGCTTGCACCTTTGGGGCTCAGCTTCGAGTCTTGGCAGTATCATCCGCAGTTGCCCGACGCGATCGATCTGGCACGTTCGTTCCCGGACACGTCGATCATCCTGAACCACGTGGGCGGCATCCTGGGCGTCGGGCCGTATAACGGCCACCGGCAGGAGATTCTGAAGACGTGGCGCACCAACATCTCCGAACTCGCGAAATGCCCCAACGTCACCATGAAGCTCGGCGGTCTGGGCATGGTCTCGGTCGGTTACGACTTCCATGAGCGCGATGTGCCGCCGGGATCGGAAGATTTGGCGGCGGCGTGGCGCCCTTATATCGAACATTGCATCGAAGCCTTCGGCGTCGATCGCTGCATGTTCGAGAGCAACTTTCCCCCCGACAAGCAGTCGAGCGGCTACACCGAACTGTGGAACGCCTTCAAGCGCATCACAGCGGGCGCCTCGGCGGCGGAGAAGAAAGCGCTGTATAGCGGCACCGCGGCGCGGGTTTATAAGATGATCGTGCCCTGACGAAGCACGCTGGGGCGGGCAAGAATCACAGCCAGGTGCGCCGCAACAGATCCAGCCCGCCCAGCGCAAGCAAAACCAGGACGCCGACCCGGAAAACCTCGGGCTTGATTCCACGGCGGAGCCATCGCCCGACCGGCAAGCCGAGTTGAATGGGAATAATCGCGACCGCCGACACCAGCAGATCCGACCACGCCATCGCCCCCGATCCGCCCAGTGCCAGCAGCAGCGAGGCGCTGCCGGCGAAGGCGAGAATGGCCATCGATTTCACGAACGTGTCGGGGTTCGTGCCGCGGCCGACCAGCCAGACGATCATGGGGGGCCCGAACATCGCCGACATGCCCCCAAGCAGCCCGGCGATGAGGCCCGCCAGCGGTCCCGACCACCAATTGGCCGCCGGACTGAAGCGCATGCGCGGCAGGCACAGCAGAAGCACCGCCAGGATCACGAACGTAACACCCAACATCCCGTTCAGCAGGCGCCGATCGATGCCGAGCAGCAAGTGAACACCGATCCAAATGGCTGGGATCAATGTTACCAATACGGGTGCCAGACGCCGAATGGCCGCGATTGTGTGGCCGCCCTCGCTGGCCTGGCCGATGTTGGTCGCGATCATCGGCACCGTCAGCAGCGCAATCGCCGCGGGCACATCGAGAAACTGGGTCGTTAGCGGGACGAGCACCAGCGGCAACCCAATTCCGACGATCCCTTTGACCACGCCGCCGAACAGAAACGCCGCCACCAGCGCTGCCCAGGCCAGCGGCGGCAACGACAGAATGGCGTGGGTCAGCACTTAGACCATGATGGTTTGAGGTTGCATGCGATCTCGGCGTTGGATCATGGTCTAAGCCTTTGTTTGAGAGGGTGATTCACGCCCGAGGTTGAAGTCAACCTCAGGCGATCACGCTCTA
>JANXTL010000288.1 GCA_025352375.1 Acetobacteraceae bacterium
TAGAGCGTCGACCGCGCCACCTTTAGCAGCCGGCATTGCGCCACGACCGACAGGTCCGGATCGGACCGGTCGACCAGCGACAGCCGGCTGGTTTGGTTCATGGCCCAGACCGTTTGCGAAAAAAATCGCGCTCGACGGTCATCTGGTTAAACTCCGAAGTTACATGTGTTCACGCTTTGTTACATCGGGCCGACCCGGTCAACTCAAAACCTCCACCCGCCCCACCCAGATCAAATTCCCCAGCCGCCGCAAGCTGTCCGGCGACACCATCCGCAGCTTGATCCGGTTCACCGCCTTATCCCGCCCGGCGAACACACCGTATTTCGCCAGCCGTTCGTTGTGAAACCGCTCGGGGGTGAAATCCAGCACGACAATCACGTTGACCGGCCCCCTGGCTTCCAACAGCGCCGGTGCCACACGTCCGCTGGACGTTGCCCACCCCGCGGCGTCCTGCCCAAACAGCGCGATCAGGATCAGCGCCGCGCCGGCCAGCAACCGGATCCACGCACCGCGCACCGCTCAGCGGCCCCGGCTGGCGGCCACAAGGCCCCAGCGCACCACGGTTCGCCGTTCGATCGGGGCCAGCAGCCAGCGGTCCATCAGCATCGCGATGGCGCCAATCAGCAGCGCGCCGAAAATGATGATGTCGGCACGATGATATTCCGATCCGCTGAAAATCAACTGCCCCAGCCCCGTCGTTGCCCCCACCAGCTCGGCTGCGATCAGCGCGCGCCAGCCGAAGCCGAGCCCGGACCGCACCCCCGACAGGATGTAGGGCAGCGCGCCAGGCAGGGTGACGGTCCGGATCGTTTCCCAACGTCCCCCGCCTAGCGCGCGCACGCCTTGCTCCAGCACTTCGGGTACCAACTGGATACCAAGGACGGTGTTCTGGAAGATAATAAAGAAGACCGTGTTCCAGATCAGAAACGTCGCCAGTGCATTGCCGACGCCGAGCCATCCGATCACCAGCGGCAGCCACACGATGCCCGAAATTGCGTTGAAGAACACGACCAGCGGATTCAGGAACGTCGCCACCGGCCGACATACACCGGCGACGAAGCCCATGATCATACCGGTGGCGATCCCGAACGCCACCCCGCCCAGCAAGCGTCCCATGCTAGCAATGAAATCGCCGAGCAGCCGGCCGCCGAACGCGAGCTCGGCGCCGGTGCGAACGACATCCGCGATCGACGGAATGACCGATGGCGGCGGTCGCACCACCAGCCAGTAAACGAACCACGCGGTGAGAATGACGAATGCTGGTGCGGCCGGCAGCAGCTTCCAGGCAACCCGAGAAAAAATCATTTGCGCAGCACCCCCCAGCGAGCGAGGGTCATCGTCTCCACCGGCTGCACCAGCAGCCGGTCCACGACGATGTAGAGCGTGCCGATAATCACCATCCCCACCATGATCCGGTCGATCTGCCCAAACGTACGGGCACCGAAGATCAGGTCGCCGAGGCCACCCTGGCGCACCAGCATTTCCGACGCGATCAACGCCCGCCAGCCATAGCCCATGCCCAGGCGGGTGCCGACAACGATGCTGGGGAGGGCACCGGGAAAATACACATCGGTGACGATGCGCAACCGGCTCGCACCTAGCGATTGCAGCGCCAGGATGTAGTTCTCCGGGATCGCCCGCACGCCGGTCATGGTGTTGAAAATGATTGGCACGATCAGCGTATAGATAACGATCGCCAGCGTGGTGGTGTGGGTAAACCCGAACCACAGGATCGCCAGCGGCAGCCAGGCAATGCCGGAAATGCCTTGCAAATATCGCAGAAACCCTTCCAGTGCGCGGGCCGCGTACCGGTTGGTTCCGACAGCAAAACCGAGCGGCACGCCGATCGCGAAAGATACGAGCGTTGCGATGCCGATCATGCTCAGGCTGGTGCTGACGTATTCGGCCAGGATGCCGTGCCCGATCAGAACCCTGAAGCTGCTCCACACCTGCGGCGGTGCGACCAACAGCTTATCCGAGATATCGAACCCCGACTTGATCGCCCACCAGAATGCGATCAACAGACCGAACGGCAGCAAAACGCGCAGGCGGCTCATTACACCCGTTCCGCATGCACCAGGTGCATGACCTGTTCGGATATCGCGCGCATTTCCGGATCGCCCGTGAAACTATCCCAATCGCGCCCGCCTTTTCCGTGCCGCGGCACATCCAGCGTCGCTTTGATCGTCCCCGGCCGCTTGGTCATCACCAGCACGCGGTCGCCGAGGAACACCGCTTCCTCCACGCTATGCGTAATGAAAAAGACCGTCTTATGGGTAGTCGCACAGAGCCGGCCGAGTTCCTCCTGCAAGGTCAAACGCGTCATCGCGTCGACCGCGGCGAAGGGTTCGTCCATCAGAATCACATCGGGGTCGGCCGCCCAGGTGCGGGCGACGGCCACGCGCTGGCGCATCCCGCCGGAGAGTTCGTGCGGATAACGGTCCTCGAACCCGACCAGGCCCATCAACCCGATCAACCGCTCCACCGTTTGTTCGCGTTCGGCCTTGCCCACGCGCGCGATTTCCAGTCCATGCGCGATGTTCCGCCGCACCGTGCGCCACGGGAGAATGGCGAGTTCCTGGAACACCACGCCGCGTTCCCGGCCCGGCCCGCGCACCGGCTTGCCGTCGCACAGGATTTGGCCTTCGGTCGGCATGATGAACCCGGCAATGGCCTTCAGCAGCGTTGTCTTACCGCAACCGCTTGGTCCAACGAGGGTGACGACCTCACCTTCGCGGATCGTGACGTCGATCTCCCCGGTCGCCTGGACCGGGCCGCTGTCGGACTGGAAGAAATGCCGAAAGCCGGAGACGACAATTTTATCCGAACTCATTCGGCCAACGGACCTTTGCAGTCCTCGAGTTTGGCGGGCAGCGGCGGTAAGCCGGCGAAATACTCGGGATGTTTCGCCAGCACGCGGTCGTAGATCGTGGTGTCGTAGAAATCGGCCTTCACAAAGAGCCGGTCCATTTTGATCTGGCCGGTCTTCGCCAGGCTGTTGCCGCTGCGGATGGTGCCCTCGACGGTGCAAACCGAAATGCGCGGGTCCCAGGCCATATGTTTCAGACCCTCCAACGCGTCCGCCTGGTTCAGGCCGTCCAGATACCGCCCGACGATTTCCGCCGTTTCCTTGGGGTGATCCCGCACGAACTGCGCCGCCGCCGCGATGCCGGTCGCGAATTTTTCGGCCATGTCCGCATGATCGCGGACGAACTCCTCCCGCACCACGACGCCGACGTTGTCGGAAATCAGGCCAGCCTCACCCCGGCTCATGACCGCGGCGTTGGCGCCGAGTTCGCGGATGATCTGGGAGCCGTACGGCTCCCACGGGACCACCGCGTCGACCACGCCCTGGCCGATTGTGACCGGCATATCCTCCACTAGCACGCTGACAAGCGTGACCTTGGTCAGGTCCACCTTCTCCCGCCGCAGCCACTGCTTGAGATAGAATTCGTCGGTGCCGGCGGTGAAGCCGATCTTCTTGCCGATCAGGGACTCGGGCTTGCCCGGTTCGACCCCGCGGTCGCGGCGGCCGACGATCGCATAGGCCGACGCCTTCCCCATATAATCCGGCGCGTTGTAGTAAGGGATGATCGAGACAAGCTTGTCCCCACCAGCGCGGGCAATGGGCAGCGTGCCGGAGATCGCGACATGGCCAAACTGCGCATCCCCTGCTTGCAGGGCCTGCACCACCATCCGCCCCCCCGCCGTCATCTTGATCTGCACATTCAGCCCCTGCTCGGCCCAGTAGCCGTTCTCCAGGGCCACGAACTCGGGGGTCGAAAGCAGGTTCTTCACCACGTAAACGGTGGTGTTCTGCATGGTCTGGGCATTTGCAAGGCCGCAAAAAAGCGGCAGCAGCGCCAAAGCGCGCACGATTATTCCGGTCATTTGGATCGATCCCCCCTTTTCGTGCGGCCTTATGGCACAGGCCGCACGACAACGCATCTTCCCTAACCGGCCAACGGCGGTTACTGAACCCCTGCTTTACTGAGGGACCACCGCATGACCGACACGCCGCCCGACCGCCTCGCCATCAACCCCAAAAGCCCGCACCACGATGCGGCGCTGCTGGAACGCGGTGTTGGGATCAAGTTCAACGGCATCGAGAAGACCAACGTCGAGGAATA
>JANXTL010000339.1 GCA_025352375.1 Acetobacteraceae bacterium
CAGGCGACCTATGATACGCTGAAGGCGCTGCGCGACGGGGTGAAGCCGTCGGAGCTGAAGGGTGTCGCCTCGGCCGAGACGATGAAGCGCCTGACGCGGGAGGGTCAGTTCAAGACGTGGACGGAGAAGTTCCTTAGCTAGGGGCATGCAAGTTATACGGAACAGACGTACCGCCCGCAGGCTTGTGCCGTCGGCTAGGCATACCAACTTTTAGGGAGTTTAGGGAGTTTAGGGAGTTTAGTGTTGACGCTTTGCCCTGGCATGTCTAATGGGCTGGTATGGATGCCAGAAAAAACCCATACGCACCCGGCGCAGGCTCGCCACCGCCGATCATGGCCGGACGAGATCAACTGGTGGAAACAGCGGACATCGCCTTAACCCGGGTCCAGGATGGCCGGCCGGCGAAGAGTTTTATCGCGATTGGGTTGCGAGGCGTCGGGAAAACGGTCGTCTTGAACAAGGTGCAGCAGATCGCTGACGATCAAGGCTACCAAAGTGCTTACATCGAAGCACACGACGAAATGCAACTTGCTCAGGCCGTAGCAATCGCACTGAGACCCGTCCTGCTTCGATTGGACCGGACGGCGGGCGTTAAGGACCATATCCAGCACGCTTTGGGCGCGTTGCGTGGGTTTGCGAGCGCGTTTCGCCTAACATATGGGGATTTCAATTTTGGTGTCGAGGCGCCTAAAGGAACCGCTGACAGCGGCGATTTAGCGGTGGATCTGCCAGATCTTTTATTGGCGGTCGGCCAAGCAGCTGCCTCTCGCAAGACCGCGGTAGCACTGATCGTCGATGAGCTCCAATATTTGGCAGAAAGGGAACTTTCAGCACTTATAATGGGCATCCACCGTGTCAATCAACGACAGTTGCCTCTGATCCTGTTTGGCGCGGGCCTCCCGCAGCTTCGAGGCAAGATGGGGGAATCCAAGTCATACGTAGAACGCCTTTTCGATTTCCCAACTGTCGATGCGCTGGGTGCTTCCGATGCGCGACGTGCTATTGTCGAGCCGGCTCTGAGCGAAGGCGTCACCTTCGATGAAGATGCTTTGGTAGAGATTTTTCGGGTCACACAAGGATATCCATACTTCCTCCAGGAGTGGGGTCATGTCATCTGGCTACGCGCTCGAAAATCACCGGTCGATTTGGAAACCGTTATCGCAGCCTATCACGACGCGATGCGGAGGTTGGATGAAAGCTTCTTTCGGGTTCGCCTCGACCGAATGACGCCAACCGAAAAGAAATATATGCGGGCCCTGGCCGACCTTGGTCCTGGTCCGCATCGATCCGGAGACATCGCCAAACGATATGGTGCCCAGGTCACCAGTGTCGCTCCAATCCGCGCTGGCTTAATCTCGAAGGGCATGGTGTACAGCCCGGCCCATGGCGACACCGCGTTCACCGTACCCCTGTTCGATGACTTCATGCGGCGCGAAATACCACAATTGGACGGCGATTTTCGCGCCCCTCTCCCGGGCATCTGAATACCAGCGGCACGTCACATAGCATCCTCCAGCATCATCGCCGCCCCTTTTTCCGCGATCATAATGGTGGGAGCGTTGGTGTTGCCCCCCACAACCACAGGCATAATCGACGCGTCGACGACCCGCAGACCGCCGATCCCATGCACCCGCAGGCGCGGATCCACAACGCTGTTAGTGCCGGTCCCCATGGCGCAGGAGCTGGTGGGGTGCTGGTTCGAAACGCCGGTTTCGCGCACAAACTGGGCCAGATCCTCATCTGAAACAACGGCATCCCCGGGCGTCACTTCGTTGACGATGTAGGATTTCAGTGCCGGCTGCGCGGCGATGGTCCGGCACAGGCGGATCCCCGCCAGGATCGCACGCATATCGTATTCGGTGCGCAAATAATCGAACTGGACGGCCGGCGGTGCCAGCGGGTCGGGGCTGCCCAGGCGCACGGTGCCGCGGCCTTCGGGCCGCAGGTGGACGGGCATCAGGGTGAAGCCCGGCCAAGGGTGTGGGACCACGCCGTCTTTGCCGCGTCGCAACGTGCTCCATTCGAAGATGTTGATTTGCAAATCCGGTCGTTCGAGCCGCGAGTCGCTGCGGGTGAAGGCGCCGGCATGAATGCCGTTGCTGGCCATCGGTCCCGAGCGAAAGAGGGCATATTGGGCGGCGGCGGCGATTTTGCGGGGCCAGCTGCGTTCGAGGTCGTTCAGCGTGATCGGCTTATTGATCCGCCAACTCAGGTTGGTATTGAAGTGGTCGTGCAGATTGGCACCAACGGCTGGCATATCGGCG
>JANXTL010000018.1 GCA_025352375.1 Acetobacteraceae bacterium
GCCACCCGCATCAACCGCGCAATCGAGCTTTTGGCGGCCGGGCAGGCGATTTATTACGATGGCCCGCACAGCGGCCACGTGCTGACCTACGAACAGGGCAAGACCGATGCCGGCACCTGGGCGGATTACATGAATGTCGGGATGGAGCATGGATCCTTCGATATGGCCGGCCTCGCGGAATACCTCCGCGGCATGGCCGACGCCGGCCGAACACGGTCGGGCCACCGCACCCCGGCGGTGATCGTGGAAGCTCCGGTCAACGGCACCGATGAGGCCAATGTGCGGTTCAACGCCTGGCAGTTCCGGCAAATTCTCGGGCGCGGGGCGCATGGCATCCTGCTGTGCCAGGCGGAAACGGTGGACGCCGTGCGGGCCTTCGTGGAGGCCTGCCGTTATCCGCATCACCCCCAAGGCGTCGATCCCACGTTGCCCTCCCCCGAGGCCCGGTTGGACGGCGCCGTCCGGCCGGTGGCGGCGACGGGCAAGCTGGGGATCGGCACACGCGGCCGAGGGTCGGAGAACACCGCAGCCCCGATCTGGGGCCTGTCGGGCCCGGACTACATGGCGAAATGCGAACCTTGGCCGCTGAACCCGAACGGCGAGTTGCTGCTCGGCGTGAAGCTGGAAAGCCCCGAGGGGATCGCCAACGCCGACGCCATCTGCGCCGTGCCGGGCCTCGGTTTCGCGGAGATGGGGCCGGGGGACCTCAGCCTGTCGCTGGGTTCGGTTGCCATCATGCGCGATCCGTATCCGCCGGTGATGGCGGCTGCTCGGAACAAGGTGCTGAACGCTTGCCTGCGGAATGGGATTGCGTTCCTTGAGGGCTGCTCGCCCGATAATATCGTGGGGCGGTTGGATGAGGGCGTGCGGGTGGTGGCGGGCCACGACCCGGAAACGGCGCGCATAGGGCGGGCGCATCAGAAGCGGGTAATGGCGGTTTAGGGGGAACACCGATGACGGGCCCTCCCGCAAGCGGAGGGGGAAAGCGTTCTGTCAAACGGTGCCAACACCCCCAAAACTGCCGCCACCTGCCGATCCAACCCATACCGATCCCCAACCCAACCCCGGTACAACCCCGGCCGAGCGGCTCGGATCAGCGCGACCGCGTCTTCAACACTGGCGAACAGGCACTCGCGCGGCCAAATCCGGTCCGCGCCCGGGAACGCATGCACCACGGGAAAGGCGCCAACCGCCATCGCCTCCCCGATATTCATGCCGAAGCTTTCGTACATCGACGTTGACAGCAGCACGCCCTTGTCGGCGTACCAGGCGGGCATGTCTGTCACCGGCCCATCGAAGGTCACGACCCCGCCCAAGCCGAGCGCTGGCAGCATCTGCCGCAGGTAGCGGGCGGTGCGGAGGTCGGTAAAGGCCCCGGCAACATGGAAGCGGTAGCGCGAATCGAGGCTGTGCAACCGGTGGGCGATTTGCAGCAGCAGCATGGGGTTCTTCTTCGGCTCCAGGTGCCCGACCCATGCCACGCGGAACCGGTCGGGATTGCCCAGGGCGAAGCGCTCCATGTCGATGCCGTTCGGGATGACGATCGGCTCGGGCGCGGCCGGGAAGCGCTCTCGCAGGATTTCCGCGATGTCGTCACTGACCGTCACCAGGCGGTCGACCTGGATCCAGTCCATGCGCGCCGGAAAATCGGTTTGCAGCGCCTCGATCGAGTGCAGGCGCACCACGCAGGGCCGGCCTCCCAGCACGCCGCTTTGCGTCGCCCAGACCGCATGATCCCAGCACCATTCGAGCCAGACGACGTCGGCCCAGGCAATGGCCTCCTTCAACGGATCCCCTGGGCCGGCGGAGATAAACTGTACGTCGAAAGACCGTCGCAGCGCCGGCAGCAGGGGCGCCAGAAAACTGTCCGCCTCTGTCTTCACCCGGTCGGCGAGCAGCAGACGGGTCACAACGCCGGCTCACCCGGGCGCGGCGGGACTTCCCCGGTCCGTTTGTATGCGTCGAGTTGCTGCTGGCTGGGGATAGACCGGGTCACCGCGCCAGAGTCGTTGCGGAACTCGATCACCACCCGTCCCAGACCCGAATCCAGGCGGAGGGAGGGGTTGGTGAACGACAGCACAGGCGCCGGCACGACCACTTGGGTCGTGGTGGAAACAGCCGGGGCGGTCCCCGATATTGAGGCCGGCTGCACGGCCGCGATGGTCAGTTCGTTCGGCATGGCGTTGGTCACCGGGATAATCGCGCCCTTCTGGCGCCGGGGATTTTCCTGGTTTTATCACCGAACTGGTTAACGAAAGGTTAACGCCAGCGAATTTTTTCAGGCCGCGCGCGATTGAGTGCGGGGGGCCTCCAACAGCCGGGTCAGATCGGACGTCGCAGGCACCGTCTCAATCGCCATCAGTTTCTCGAATAACGGCGCCACCTGCCCGGCCGGCAACGCGCGCTGCCCGCAGTCGGAAAATTTCGTCCATAATTCCGCGCGCGTCATCGGGATTCCGGCCGGGCCTCGGCTGGGGTAATCGTCGAGACGGGAGGCTAGGCGCTTGCCGTCCCTGGTGTGCACGATCACCTCGGCGCCCCATGGATGCCGCCCGTCGGCCGAGATTTCCGGATGCGGCTTGGCATCCACGCGGGTCATGATCGCGCGGATCGCCGGATCGAAATGGGCGTCCGGCTCAAAGTGCCGCAGGGTCACGGCACGCTCGTCAAGCGCTCGGGCAATGCAGTATTGGATGCTAAATTTGGCGCCCAGGGGCGTTTGCGGGTCGGGGTTGTCGGTGTGCGGCAAGCGGCGGGCGTGCGGCATGACTTCTATCCGCTCGACCATGTCGGGTTTCAGGTCGTAGGTGTTGGCAAGGTCGATCATCCGCGCCACCGAGGCGTGGGTGGACCCGCAGCACGGGTAGGGCTTAAGGCCGGGATCGCCATAACCGCCGCACTCCAGCGGCGCGTACCAATCGGCCAGCATTTTTTCGACATCGTACGTGCCGGGACCGTTAAACACATCCAGGAAGCCGTGCGCGTGCTCGAACGCGCCGGGATTGGCGGTGTAGCCGCGCTCCGCCATGAGCACGGCGAAGAGGCCGTTGCGGACGGTGTGACCGACATGCAGCGGCTTGGTCATGGTGCCGAAATTGGCCTTCAGGCCGGAGGCAAACGACGCCGCCATACCCAGCGCGACCGCGGTGATGTCCGGCGTCAGATGCAGCAGCCTCGCCGCCGCCGCGACGGTGCCGAAGATGCCCAGCGTGGCGGTGGGGTGCCAGCCTTTCTCGTAGTGGTGAAAGTGGACGCCGCGGCCGATGCGGCACTCGGTTTCGAAGCCCACGACATAGGCCAGCGCGAGATCCCGGCCAGAGGCGTCGGTTTGCTCCCCCAATGCGATCAGCGGCGCCACAAGCACGGCCGAGGGGTGCCCGCCCATCGAAGCCGCGACATCGTCGTAGTCGAGCGCGTGGGAGGCAGTGCCGTTCACCAGCGCCGCATCCAGCACCGAGGTGCGAGTGTTGGTGGCGTAGATCAGCGCCGGGCCGGGCGCCTCGGCCACGCCGGGGACGGACATGAGGATGCGAGGGCCTTGGTCCATCATGCCGGCCAGGGCGCAGCCGATCGTGTCGGTGAAGGCATGGCGGGTCCATTCAAGGGCTTCCGGCCCGATGTCCTCGAAGCGCAGGGCGTGGATGCGGTCGGCGATTTCTCGGGCGATGATCATGGGCGCGTCTCCGTCTTTGGGAGGGAGTTTGCTGCCGGCGGCGAAATTGAGCAAACGTGCTCCATGCTTCCGCGCCTCGTCCCTTTCCTGTTCGTACTCCTGTGGAGCTCGGCGTTCATCGCGTCGAAGACAGGGTTGCGGGATCTGTCGCCGTTGTTGTTCGTCGCGATCCGTTTGGCGCTTTGTGCGATCGTGTTGCTGGGGCTGATGGTGGTGCGGCGGGAAGCGTGGCGGCCTCTGGCGGGCTGGCGTTGGTTCCACTGCGCCGTCGCCGGGGCGCTGCTGAACGCGATGACCCTGATGCCGCCGCACGTCGGCATGCGGTTTGTCCCCGCCGCGCATGTCGCGCTGATCCAATCGCTGACGCCGCTGCTGACCGCCGCCCTGGGCGTCGTGCTGCTGCACGAAAAATTGCGACCGCGCCAATGGGCGGGACTGATGCTGGGCCTATGCGGCGTGGCGATCGTCGTTGGCCCCGCCGCGTTCGGCAGCGCCACCCATTCGGAGGGGCTGGCTCTGGCCTTCCTCGGTGTGACCGGGCTGGTTGCCGGCACGCTGTATTTCAAGCGCTTTTGCCGCGATATTCCGCTGCTGCCCGGTGCCACTGCGCAATTCGTTTCCGCCGCTATCGTCTCGGGTCTGAGCGCCTGGGTGCTGGAAACACCCCGTGCACATTGGACTCCGGACGCCATTGCATCGATGGCGTGGAACACGGTGGTCGTGTCCCTGGCAGGCATGGGGCTATACGCCTTCATGCTGGCCAGGGGTTCCGCGGCACGTGTGTCCGCCAATTTCTACCTCGTGCCCGGCGTGGCGGCGCTGCTGTCGTGGATCGTGTTGGGCGAGCGGTTGACGCCGCTCGCCGTCGTCGGGCTGGCCGTTGCGTCTATCGGGTGCGCCCTGGTCAACCGGCGACCGCCACCATCGCCCTGACACGCCCGCTTCTAGCAGCGGCCCGCTCGGGTTTATAGTTCCCCCAACCCGGAGGATCGAACCCCATGACCGACGCTACCATCGCCGAGGGCCTCGCCGAACGCATCCAAAGCGTGACGTTCGACAGTTTGACGGACGACGCCCTGCATTGGGCCAAGGTCGCGGTGCTCGACACCGTTGGCTGCACCCTCGCGGGCGCGAACGAGGAGTGCGCGCAGATTATCGGCCGAGTAGCCACCTATGGGACCGCAGGCGGGGACTGTCTGGTGTTCGGGACGAACCGCCGGGTCGGGCCGCTGGAAGCCGCACTGATCAACGGCACCGCGGCCCACGCGCTGGATTACGACGATTGCTCCAACACCCTGGGTGGGCATCCGTCCGCCCCGGTGGTGCCGGCGCTGTTCGCGCTGGCAGAAATGCACAAATCCTCCGGCAAGCAGTTCCTCGCGGCCTACGTCGCGGGGTGGGAGGCGGAAACCCGCATCGCCCGCGGCGTCAACTTCCATCACTACGAAAAAGGCTGGCACCCCACCGCCACAATCGGCGTCTTCGGGTCCGCCGCCGGATGCTCTCATTTGCTGGGTCTGTCCGTGCTGCAAACAGCGCGCGCCCTGGCCCTGGCGGCGACGTTCTCGTCCGGCATCAAGGCCAATTTCGGCACCATGACCAAGCCGCTGCACGTCGGCCACGCCGCGCGCAACGGGATGCTCGCCGCACTTCTGGCAGCCGACGGATTGACCGCCGTCCCCGGCGCGTTCGAGCACAAGCAGGGATTCCTGAATGTCTTCAACGGCGCCGGCAACTACAATGCCGCCGCCATCCTGGCCGATTGGGCCGACCCCTGGGACGTCGTCTTCCCCGGCGTCGCCATCAAGCAATACCCCTGCTGCGGCAGCACCCACCCCGCCATCGACGCCATGTTACTTCTCGTCCGGGACAACAATCTGACGCCCGAAGCCGTGGAGCGGATCGACTCCTGGACCCATCCGAGGCGCCTCGCGCACACCAACCGCCCCAACCCGCAAAGCGAGCTCGACGCGAAATTCAGCGTGCAATACTGCCTCGCACGCTGCCTGGTGGATCGGTGCGTGTCGATCGAACATTTTGAGGGCGATTCCTACCGCGATCCCGCCGTGCAGGACGTGCTACGCCGCGTGCATGCCGCACCGCACCCCGATATGAAAATGGACACGGTCGAGCATTTCGGTGCCGAGGTAACAGTCACCCTGAAAAGCGGCGCCACCCTCACGCAAAAGGTCCACCGTCCGCTCGGCCGAGGCCCCGAAAATCCCTTGCCGGACGATCTGCTGGAGGCCAAGTTCGCGAACTGCGCCGCCCGTGCCATGTCGGTTAACCAGGTGCCCGTCTTGCTGCAACAACTACGCACGCTGGAAACCGCCGAAACACTGGCGCCCATGTCCGAACTGATGGAACGGTCCGCACGATGACGCCGACACGGCGCCGAATCTTGCGGGCTGGAGTGGTAGCCCTGGCTACGCCCGCGCTACCTCGGTTCGCGAACGCCGCGCCGGAATTCGAATGGCGCCTGGGCCATACCGCCCCCGAGAGCTTCCCATTGCACAAGCACCTGGTCGAGGCGGCGGCCGAAATCGCCGAGAAGTCGGAAGGCCGCATCCAACTCATCGTCCGACCCGACAGCCAACTCGGCGGACAGCTCGGTCTCGTCCAGCAGGTGCGTGGCGGCAACTTAGAAATGACGCCGGTGACCGGGCAATCGCTCAGCGGGATCCTGGGCCCGATGTTCGTGCAATCGGTTGGTTTCGCTTTCGCGGGATACGAGCAACTTTGGCCCGCGCTCGACGGCGATCTGGGCAAAGCCATGCGCGCCCAGATCCAGGAACGCCTCGGCATGGTCGCCATGACGCGGTGCTGGGATTTCGGATTTCGTCAGATCACCACACGCACCAAACCCGTCACGGTGGCAGCAGACCTGGCTGGTCTGAAAATCCGCGTCCCAATCGATCCCGATCGGACCGCATTGTTTCAGGCCATGAAGGCAACACCGGTGGGCATGAATCTACAAGACCTGATCCCAGCCTTGCGGTCGCACGCGGTCGATGCGCAGGACGGCATACTGCCGCTTGTCCTGGCCGCGCAACTGTACGCCGAGCAGTCGTACTGTTCGATAACCAACCATTCATGGGAAGGTCAGTGGATATGCGTCAATGCCAGGGCCTGGCAAATATTGCCGGATAAATTGAAGAATATAGTTGCTATATCGATCGATAAAGCCGCGCTGCTGCAACGCTCGGATTCCGCAACAGCGGAGGCGGACGCCCGCAACATTTTGACCAAGATCGGGATGACATTCAACAGCGTCGATCCCACCAGCTTCCGTTCGATGCTGCGTTCCGCTGGTTACTACGACAAGGTTCGACAGCGCGTAGGCGACGGGCTTTGGGGCGCGCTGGAAAAATATGTTGGCCGTCTGGCGTAACTGTTTTGAGATCGTTATTATGACGTCGGAGCGGCGGCATCTGACGAGGTCGCCGGTCTGCCAGCGATGAGTGTAAACAAACTCCCGCTGGGTCCCGTGTTCGGCTAGTTCCCGCAACCGCGACTTGCGGCCAGTTTTTCAGTGAGTTCGTACCAAGCTCTGGCGGACCGGGGTGAAGGCCTGCAACTCCACCTCGGTGAAAAATGGTCCGCAACCCGCCGCTTTTGCCCCGCCCGTCGATGCCAATGCGCTTCTTCAGCAGGAGCCCGCCGAGGTGCGCATCCACCAGCCCATCCTCGGTGCATCACCGCCCGGGGCAATGTCTACATTCCTCCGTCATATAATTTGTCATGCGACATCTTGCGCCCGTTGCACCCCCTGACGGAGAAAGGTTGCCGAAACGTTAACGCCGCCCAGGAAAATGCCGCCGCCCGTTCCCCTGCGCCGCGAACCCGGCTAAGCTCCCGACCCTAAGCAACTAGACGGAGGAAACCATGCGCGGCGTCGTGTTCACCGGGGAAAAAGACCTGGAAATTATGACCTTCCCCGACCCCACACCGGGTCCTGGCGAGGTCGTGCTGGAGATGAAAGCCTCCGGAATGTGTGGGTCGGATCTTCATCAATATCGCCGTCCCAAGGGCGTGGCGCGCAATGCCACCGGGCTGCCGGCCAATCCCGATCCGGTGATCGGTGGGCATGAGCCCTGCGGCGTGGTCGTCGCGGTTGGCTCCGGCGTTCCCGCTGGCCAGGCGAAGGTCGGCGACCGCATGATGTGCCACCACTATCAGGGCTGCACCCAGTGCAGCCATTGCCGGTCCGGCTGGCAGCAGCTGTGCCAGGAAGTGCCGGTGAAGGTCTACGGCAGCAATGCGCACGGCGGGCATGCCAAGTATCTGCAGGTGCCAGCCAACACGATGGTGCCGCTGCACGAGAGCCTGTCGTTCAGCGCCGGCGCGGCCATCGCCTGCGGTTCCGGCACTGCCTATGGCGCGCTGCGGCGGATGAATATTTCGGGACGCGATACCATCGCAATTTACGGCCAAGGACCCGTCGGTTTGGCGGCCACCCAATTCGCCAAAGCCATGGGCGCTCGGGTCATCGCGCTGGATATCAGTGCGCAACGGCTGGCGCGTGCGAAGGAATTCGGTGCCGACGAAGTGATCAACCCCGGCTCCAACGATCCGGTGGCGGCGATCAAGGACCTGACGCACGGCAAATACGCCGATCTGGCGCTGGACACCTCGTCCAACCCGGAAGCGCGTGCCAACGCCATCAAGTCCACCAAAGTGTGGGGCACGATGTGCTTCGTCGGCGAAGGCGGCCGCGTCGACATCGACGTCAGCCCGATGCTGCTGCGCCGGCAAATGACGATGGTGGCGTCATGGACTTTCTCCAGCATCATCCAGGCCGAGTGTGCGCAGTTCTGCGTCGACCGCAATGTCGATGTGGACAAGCTATTCACCCATAAATGGACGCTGGATCAGGCCGAGGAAGCCTACAAGCTGTTCGACCACCAGTCGGACGGCAAAGGCGTGTTCTTGATTTGAAGACATCTGAAGCTCGGGGTTCGGTCGCCGCGGCGTACCGCGACCTCGGGCGTCGCGGGCTGATTGTCGGCAGCGCCGGCAACGTCAGCGCGCGAACCGGTAAGGGCATGGCGATTACGCCGTCCGGCGGCAATCCCGACCGAGCGAGGCCGGGCGATATGGCGGTGGTGACGCTGGAGGGGGTGGCGTCAGGGGATGCGACGCCGTCCAGCGAATGGTCGATGCATGCAGAGATTTATAAGACGAAACCCGGCGCGGGATGCATTGTGCATACCCATGCGGACGCCTGCACGGCACTGGCCTGCCTGAATGAGGGTTTACCGCCGTTCCACTACATGGTGCTGCAATTCGGCGGTGGCGACGTACGCTGTGCCCCGTACGTGACGTTTGGCACCAGGGCGTTGGCGGACCTCGCAGCCGAGGCAATGACCGATCGCAGCGCGTGCCTGCTGGCTAACCACGGCATGATCGTCTGCGGGCGCGACGTCGCCGACGCGGTATCCAATGCCGTATTGCTGGAAACCCTGTGTCGGCAATATTTGCTGGCGCGCTCCGCCGGCACGCCTCGCCTCCTGACTGACGAAGATATTGCAGCGGCGCGCGAGCGGTTCAAAACCTACGGTCCCCGGCCAGCAAGGAAATAAACCATGGATAGCGAACGCCCTTTCTATCACGATGGCATGCGGGAATGGCAGGACCGCTTCGATGGCAAACGGGTCGCGGACGCACTCGAAAAGCACCGCATCCGGCACGATTTCTGGGACGCGGACCGGGCGCTGATTGAAAGCACACCGTTCTTCTTCATCGCGACATCGTTCGAAGCGTTCACCGACTGCAGCATGAAGTCGGGCGTGCCGGGGTTCGTGAAAATTGTTGGTCCGGGAACAATCGAATACCCAGAATACGACGGCAATTCAATGTACCGCACCTTAGGAAATATCGCGCGAAACCCCAATGTGGGACTTCTGTTTGTAAAATTCGACGGCGCGACGTTGCGGGTTAGGGCCAGCGGACAGGCAATTATTCTCGACGATTCCGAAGCCTTGGCGCGTCATCATGGCGCCAAGGTGGTCGTGCGCATCGTATGCGAATTATACTCCAATTGCGTGCGATCAGTACATAATCTGACGACCGGGGAAATCTCTCCGTATATGCCAGCGGAAGGCTACATTCCGCCGGCTCCGGAATGGAAAAGCCGGGACTACATCCGCGACTTACTGCCAATAAACGACCCGCATGCGAGCAAAAAGGGCGACTGACACCATGAAAAGACGATCGCTGCTACTAACCGGACTCGCGACCGCAGCCCTGCCGCGACGGGCGTTCGCGCAACAGAAACCCATCCGCATCGGCGTGCTGACCGACATGGCCGGTCCATACTCGGCCAACACCGGCCAAGGTTCGGTAGCGGGCGCGCAGCTCGCAATCGACGATTTCGCCAAATCGCACCCCGCCATCAAAGTGGAGCTGGTGTCGGCCGACCTGCAATTGAAACCCGATATCGCGCTGGCGATCTCATCCGGCTGGATCGACAACGACAGCGTCGATGCGATCACCGACGTACCGCTGTCTTCGGCCGCTTTCGCGATTAGCGATTTGGTGGCGAAGCGGGACAAGGTGGCGTTGTTCACCGGTGCGGCTTCGGCCGATATAACCGGGGCGAAATGCGGCACCAACCATTTGCATTGGTGTTACGATACCTGGTCCATGCCGCATGGCGTCGTTGCCGCGACCGTGAAGGAGGGCGGGGATAGTTGGTTCTTCATCACGGCCGACTATGCATTCGGGCATGCTTTGCAGCGGGACGCCGCCAGCTTCGTCACCGCCGCGGGCGGCAAGTTGCTCGGACAGGCACTGGCACCGTTCCCCGGCACGACAGATTTTTCGTCCTTCATCGTGCAGGCCAAGGCGAGTGGCGCAAAGGTGCTGGGCTTGGCCAATGGCGGCCTGGATACCGTGAATTGCATCAAGCAGGCCGCCGAATTCGGCATCATGAAGGGCGGGCAGAAGGTCGCCGGCATGCTGATGCTGATTCAGGACATTCACGGCATCGGGTTGCAGGCCGGGCAGGGCGTCGTGATGACCGAACCTTACTATTGGAATCTGAACGACGCCACCCGAGCGTTCGCCGCACGTTTCAAGAAGATCCGCGATGGGAATGTGCCGAACTCGGCGCAGGCAGGGCAATACTCGGCGGTAACTCATTATCTGAAAGCGATCGCTGCTGTCGGTGTCGACAAAGCCAAGGCCAGCGGCAAAGCGGTGCTCACACAGATGAAAGCGATGCCCACCGACGACCCGATTTTCGGCAAGGGCATGATTCGTGCGGACGGCCGCAAGATCCACGATATGCATTTGTTTGAGGTGAAATCCCCCGCGCAATCGAAGGAACCGTGGGACTATTACATCCATAAACGCACCGTTCCCGCCGCGGAGGCCTTCCGGCCGATCGCGCAGGGCAACTGCCCGCTGACCAAGGCCTAACCCGATGCGCAAGCTGCTCGTTTTGCTGTTGCTGCTAACGGCTGGACGAGCGGCCGCGTTCGAGCCGATCCAGTTTCTGGTCTATGGCGACATGCCATACAGCATGGATGGTAAGCCCGTGCTGCTGACAGACGGGCGGTCGGACCAACAGGTATTCGACCAGGACCTCCGCCCGATGATGCGCGACCACCCCGCGCCGTTCATTATACACGCTGGCGACCTTGGACGGCCGGAAACGTCGTGTAGCGATGCCGATTTGGAACGACACCTCGGCTATTGGCGGGGCTTCGGCAAGCCGGTTTTTTACACCATTGGCGACAACGACTGGATCGACTGCATCCGCTCCGTCATTCCAGGCGGACCGAAACCCCCGCTGGAGCGGTTGGCGCGGATCCGGGAATTACTGTTCTCCGACGCCGCGTTGGCGTCCTATCAACCCACGCGCCCCGGCTGGACCGTGCGTCACGATGTCGGCGGCCTGAGGGAGGATACGGCTTGGAGCACCGATAATCCGGCATTCGCGTTCCTGGAACTGCACATCGTCAGCTCCTGCGATGGCCGCGACACGACCGGGAAACAGCCGTGCAAGATGGTCCCGGAACCCGCCATGGACGCGGAGACCAAAGCGTTGATCGAAGACGCCGCCGAACGCGTCCGCCGCAATCTTGTCGCGCTGCGAGAAGCCTATGCGCAAGCCGAGGCGCAACATCGGGTCATGCTGGTCATCGCCATTCAGGCCGACATGTTCGGCAAACCCGCCGACGATGCCAAGCATCCCGCCGATATCTGGGAACGCTGCAAAACCCAGCTGGAATTCAAGCCGTTCTGCGATGTGCTGCCCGAGCTGGCGGCGGCGTTCTCCGGCAGTACGCTTCTGATCCACGGGGATACGAGCGCTTATTGCCTGGAGGAGTTGCCGATCCCGGCAAAAGCCGGCCAGAAATTCTGGCGGCTAAACGCGCCGGGCGATTTCGGCGAGATCGACGCCGATGTCGTGACGATCGCGGCCGGGGCGGACGGGAAGCCGAACGTATCCGTAACCGGATTACTGTCGGACAAGCCTCCGCCGTCGAGCTGCGACCAGGCACAGTATGCGTTCAAACAGAACGGGAGTTCGCCGGCCTATCCGCGAAGGCGGTGACCGACACCCTTCCTGCGAAGCGCGACGTCTTCCGGCGGCATCCAAGGCGCATACTGACGCCGGTGAAAATGCCGCACGTCATCGATGCCGGCCGTATGTATCAAACGGCGATCAGTCCAATCGCATCGTCCTCCAGCACCGCGCAGGTCAGCTTCTCCCCCAGCCCGGCACCAGTATCCAAGGCGATACGGTTCTTGCCGATTGTCACGCTGGGTGTGGAGGAGTGTCCGTGCACGACGATGCAGCCGAAATCGTCCTCCGAGAACAGGAAGGGTTGGCGCATGGCAACCAGGTCGTCGGTCAACTGCCGATCCAGCGGCACGCCTGGGCGGATGCCGGCGTGGACGAAGACGTAGTCGCCTTCCTGGTGCATCAGTGTCAGCCCGCGCAGGAACGCGACATGGGACGCTGGCAGTGCGGCCTCCCACTCTTCCCGGGGCAGTTCCCCATCGAGACCCCAGCTTTCCAAAGCCTGCCGCCCGCCGGCCCAAAGCCAATCTGTCGCCGCTGCTTTATCGCCGCCCAGGGCGTCTACCAGCATGCGTTCATGGTCGCCCATCAGGTTCACCACCTTCGCACCCCGGACAGCCGGACCCGAGGCTAAAAGCGCGACAACGCCAGCGCTGTCCGGTCCCTGATCGATGTAGTCGCCCAAATGCACCAGCGTCGCGAACGTCGTGGGTCGAGCAGCCAGATCGGCGGCGACGGCCGCATGGAGCCGACGGAGTTTGTCCGGATGCCCGTGCACGTCCCCGATCGCGTAAACCCGCCGCCCCCGCGGCAGATGACCAGGCGCTTGCAGGAAACGCAGCGCTTCGGCGCTTTCCGCCATCGCGCGCGGCCCCGTCCACGTCGGAATCGCGGCCGCTTCCATCGCCGCGCGCCGCGACGCGCCTCGGCTTCGAAGCGGCCGCCTCACGCCCTGTTCCCCTTTGCGCCGAGCCTGCTAACCTGTCCCGGTAACAAGCACCGGAGGAAACAATTGGCCAAAATCACATTCCCCGTCGAAGCGACCCACATCATGATGTTCGCGCGCGCGATCGGCGACACCAACCCCGTCTACCACGACGCGGAGGCAGCCAAGAAGACCGAGGCGGGCGGCATCATCGCCCCCCCCAGCTTCGCCCAGGCGGTCGCGCAGTTCGACCCCGACTACCACCTTCGCCCCAGGCCCGGCCAGAAGTGGTTCGGCTCGGGCAAGACCCCCTCGGGCGTCGAGGGCAAGCCCGCGTCGTCCGGTGGCCTGCACGCGGAACAGCATTACGAGTACGTCCGCCCGCTGCGGGCCGGCGACGTGCTGACCTGCGAAACCACTCCCGGCAAAACCTGGGAACGCGAGAGCAAGCGCGCCGGCAAACTGACCTTCCGGGAGCGGGTGACCGAATACCGCGACCAGAAGGGCGAGCTGGTGATGATCGCCCGCGGCGTCGGTGTGACCACCGAACGACCCGTGGACCAGGGCTAAGGAGGAATTTCGACATGGCACTGAAAGCATCGGCCCTTAAAATTGGCGACAACCACAGCGAATGCGTGGTGGAAAACCTGTCCCGCACCCAGATCGTGCAATACGCGGGGGTCTCGGGCGACTACAACCCGCTGCACTCCGACGAAGTGTATACCACCCAAATCGCCGGCTACCCCAGCGTTTTCGCGCACGGCATGCTGACGATGGGATTGACCAGCAAAATGCTGACGAACTACGTCGGCGACGGCCGCCTGACCAAGTTCGGCGTCCGCTTCACCAATCAGGTGTGGCCGGGCGACACGCTGCAATCCACCGCCACGGTCGAGGCCATCCGTGAAGAAGGCGGCCAGCATTACGTGGATTTGAAGCTGACAACGGTAAACCAGGACGGCAAGGAAGTCGTTTCCGGTTCCGCTACGGCGCGGGTCGACGCTTGATGCGGTAACTCCTCCCCGTTTCGGCGGGGAGGGGTTATTCCGCCGCGATGTCGGCGTTCTGGGCCTGGGCCATGTACCAGAGGCCGTCGGCGTCGACATCGACTTCCGGTTCGGCGGCACTGCCAAATCGCTCGGATCGAGCCCGCCATACAACACGCTTATGTCGGCGATCATGATTTGGACTTCCCGCCCCGCGCGCTCGGCATGAAAATGCGGTGGGTCATGGTCGCGCCGGCGGAGCATGACGCGGATACGGCTTGGAAGGAGGGCGACTGTTGGCATGACTCGACGGCCATGCCACGCAAAGGTTAACAAACCGTTTACGCAAGCAAAGAAAAATCGGCTATTCCCCCACCAACTCTCGCCACTCCGCTTCCGTCACCGTCCGCACGCCCAGTTCCACCGCCTTACGCGCCTTGGACCCGGCATCGGCGCCGACCACCACGATATCGGTTTTCTTCGATACGCTGTCGGTAACCTTCGCCCCCAGCGACTCCGCACGCGCCTTCGCCTCCGGCCGTGTCATGGTTTCCAGGGTGCCAGTGAACACCACGGTTTTCCCCGCGACCTGGCTGTCGGCTGTCTCAGCGGCGGCGGCGTCTTCGATGGTCAGTTCGGCGGCCAATTCATCCAGCGCGGTGACGTTGCGTGGTTCGCCGAAGAACTCCGCCAGTTCCTCCGCGATAGCTGGGCCGATGCCGAGGATACTGCCGAGCGTCAAACGTTCGTCGGACCCGCTGGCCGTCGCCGCCAGCATTTGCGCGCGCCAGTTGGCATAACTGCCGTAATGCCGAGCCAGGAGCTTCGCGTTTGCATCGCCGATACGGCGGATACCAAGCGCGAAAATGAAACGTTCCAGCGCGATGACCCGGCGTGCCCGGATCGCTCGGGATAAGTTACTGGCGGACAGTTTTCCCCAACCTTCGCGTACCGCGATCTCCGCCTCACGCTCCGGCAGATGAAACAGGTCGGCCGGGCCATGCAGCCAGCCCTCGGCGTAGAATTCCTGGATGGTTTTCTCGCCCAGGCCGTCGATGTCGAAGGCGTTGCGGGATACGAAATGAATCAGCCGTTCGACCCGCTGATCTGGGCATATCAGGCCGCCCGTGCAACGGCGCACGACCTCCCCCGGCGGGCGCACGGCATGGCTGCCGCAGGCGGGGCAGACCGACGGATATTCGTAGGCCTTCTCCCCGCGCGGCTTGTCGACAACGACCGAAACCACCTGTGGGATCACGTCCCCGGCCCGCTGTACCACGACGGTGTCGCCAATCCGCAAATCCTTGCGGGCGATTTCATCCTCGTTATGCAATGTCGCCCGAGCGACCAGCACGCCGCCGACATTCACAGGCTCCAGTTCCGCGACGGGGGTTAGCGCGCCGGTGCGCCCGACCTGGATGCGGATCTCCTTCAGCACCGTTGTTGCCTGTTCAGCGGGGAATTTCCAGGCAATCGCCCAGCGCGGTGCGCGGCCGACGAAGCCCAGTCGGCGTTGTAGTCCCAGATTGTCGATCTTGTAGACCACACCGTCGATATCGTACGGCAGTCCGGATCGTTGCGCGCCGATCTCGGCTTGGAACGCGGCGGCCTCGTCCTCGGTCGCCAGCAAGCGGGACAGCGGGTTTACGGCAAATCCCCAGTTCCGCAACCGCTCCAGATACCCCGCGTGGCTTTCTGCAACCGGCTCGCTGGTTTCCCCCATCGCATAGGCAAAAAGCGACAGCCGCCTTACCGCGGTGATGCGCGGGTCAAGCTGCCGCAATCCGCCGGCCGCCGCATTGCGAGGGTTGGCGAACAATTTTTGTCCGGCCGCTGCCTGGGCTTCGTTCAGCGCCAGGAAGTCCGCTTTGTTCATGAACACTTCGCCGCGAATTTCGATTGACGCGGGCGCGGCGCCGTGCAATCGTTCCGGTATCGCGTCGCGCATGGTGCGGAGGTTGGCAGTAACATCCTCCCCCTCTGTCCCGTCGCCGCGGGTAGCGCCGCGCACGAAGGCACCGTTTTCGTATGTCAAATTGATCGATAACCCATCGATCTTCGGTTCCGCCATGATCGCCAGTTTTTCGGTCCAGCCTAGAAAGCGCCGCGCGCGAGCGCAGAATTCGGCGAATTCCTCGGCATCGAAGGCGTTATCGAGGGACAGCATCGGAACGCGGTGGCGCAGCTTCGAAAAACCCGAGTCCGGCGTGCCGCCCACCCGGTTCGTCGGGGAATCGGATCGTATTAACGCGGGGAATTGCGTTTCGATTTCGTTGTTGATCTGCCGCAGCGCATCGTACTCGGCGTCGGTGATCTCCGGCGCGTCGTTCTGGTGATAGGCGCGGTCGTGGTACGCGATTTCCATCGCCAGTCGCGCCAGTTCGGCTTTTGCTTGCTCCTCGGTCAGTTCGGACATCCCACCACTCCCAGCAAGTCGTCCGCCGCTGCCCTGGCGGCGGCCGTGATCGTCTCCCCCGCGAGCATGCGAGCAATTTCTTCCCGCCGTTGCGCGAAGTCCAACATCTCGACGTTGGTTGCCGAGCGCCCGCCCACGGCAGATTTGGCGACCCGAAGATGGGCCAGACCGCGGGCAGCGACCTGCGGGCTGTGGGTGACGACGAGGACTTGCAAACCCTCGGCAACCCGGGCGAGACGTTCGCCGACGGCTGCCGCCGTGGCGCCGCCGATGCCGGAGTCGACCTCATCGAACACCAAAGTTGGCACAACCGATCCAGCCGACAACACGACCTTCAAGGCCAGCATCAACCGCGACATCTCGCCGCCCGACGCGATTCGTGCCAGCGGCCCAGGCTCCTGTCCAGGGTTGGTGGCGATGAGGAACCGAACCGAATCACTGCCAGATGGGCCCCAGTCGGCCTCCGAAACCGGTGCGACCTCGGCATGGAAGCGGGCTTTGTCCAAACGCAGCGGCGGTAACTCCTTCGCTACCGCCTTATCCAACTTGCCGGACGCGGTCTGCCGCGCAGTCGACAATGCCTCTGCCGCCGCGACGTAACGCGCCCGCCCCTCCCGCGTAGCCCGTTCCATCTCGGCGATTTCCGCTTCCCCTGAGGTCAGGGCGGCGAGCCGTTCGCACAACCGATCGAGCAATGCCGGCAATTCCACGACCGGCACCGCGTGTTTACGGGCAGCCGCACGCAGGGCGAACAGCCGTTCCTCCGCCTGTTCCAGCAAGCGCGGGTCGGCATCGGCCTCATTGGCGAGCCTGGTCAGCAGGGTTTCGGCCTCGGCCAGTGCTTCCTCGGCGCGTTCCAGAGCCGTCATTGCCTCGGCGGCCGGGTTCACGGCATCGGGTTGGTTGGGCGGCACCAATCGTTGCAATGCGCGGGAGGCGGATCGCAACGCGGACGCTGGCCCGCTGGAGCGGCGGTCTTTTGGGGTCAGCTCCGACAATGCCGACGCAATCGCTTCCGCGCGGCGTTCCCCTAGCTGCAAGCGTTGGCGTTCGGTGGCGAGTTGTGCTTCCTCGCCTTCGAGCGGGGCCAATTTGGCCAGTTCGTCCACGGCGTGACGCAGCCATTCCTCGTCGCGTGCGGCTGATTCAATGACGGCCCGTGCCGCGGTTAATTTGGATAGGGCGGCACGCCAATCCCGCCAAGCCGTGCCAACAGCGCCGCGCAATGTGGGCGGTACGCCGAATTGGTCCAGGAAACCGGCATGGCTGGCAGGATCCGCCAGACCCATCTGCTCATGCTGGCCCTGCACTTCCACCAGCACAGAGCCAACCCGGCGGAGAAGCGCCACGCCCACCGGTTGGTCGTTGACGAAGGCGCGGGAACGACCGTCCTTGGTGACGACGCGGCGGAGGACAACTTCGTCCTCGGCCACCAGGCCCTGTTCCGATAGCAGCGCCAAGACCGGATGGCCGGCCGGAGGGGCAAAGCAGGCTGTGACGCTGGCTTGTTCGGTACCCGCACGTACCAAACCGGCGTCGGCGCGGGCGCCCGTCGCCAGTCCAAGGCTATCCAACAGGATGGATTTGCCCGCCCCGGTTTCCCCGGTCAGCACCGTCAGTCCGGCGCCGAACGCAAGGTCCAGCCGCTCGATCAGCACCACATCGCGGATCGAGAGCGCGGTGAGCATGCGGCGACCGCGCCGGGTCGATCAGAAAATGGAGTGCCAGGCGCGGGACATGAAACCGCGCTCTGGTGGCTGCGGGAGTTCGTCAGCCGAAGTGGTCACACGCTCGCCGACCAAATTCGCGTAGCTGTCGGAATACCACTCGCTGCCGGGATAGTTATGACCCAGCACGGCGGCCGTTTTACGGGCTTCGTCCTTCAGACCAAGTGCCAGATAAATTTCGGTCAGTCGGTGCAGTGCCTCCGCGACGTGGTTCGTGGTCTGATAGTCGTTCACGACCTTTTGGAACCGGCCGACGGCGGCTTGATACAAATGCTGCCTTTCATACCAGCGCCCGACCTCCATCTCCTTGCCGGCGAGGTGATCGACGCAGAGGTCGATCTTCAATTTGGCATCGCGGGCGTAGGGCGATTCCGGGAAGCGGTTCACCACATCGCGCAGCGCGTTCAAGGCTTGTTCGGTGCCGTGCTGGTCGCGCTGAATGTCCGCAATCTGCTCGTAGTACGACAATGCGCGCAGGTAGTATGCATAAGCGGCGTCGTGGTGGGCCGGATGCAGCTGGATGAACCGGTCCAGCGTGCCGATCGCGTCGGTGTAGTGGTTACGTAGGTACTGGGTGTAACCCTGCATCAATTGCGCACTGACCGCCCAACTGGCATAGGGGTAGTTCTGCTGAACAGCGGCGAACTGATCTTCCGCCGAGCTGTAGCGCTTGGCCTTCAAGGCATCGAGGCCGTTGCTGTACATGTCCTCCACCGGCGCGACGGGAACGTTCGTCCCGTCGTCCTTTTCGGAGTCGCCGCATCCCGTCAGCATCGGCAGCAGCAGGATGAAAGCCAGGACGGTCCGGCCGATGGCCGAACGCGGGACGGGAAAGCGGGGGGTGTGATTCTGATCCATCCCGTCCCCTATAGCACAGGTCGGGACCGCGCGAAGATGGGGGCCGACAATCGGCTTACGCCAGCGCCAAAATCCGCCTGACCCGCCGTTGCTCGGTTTCAAAGTTGATCTTCGCCGCGGCCTTGGCCACTGCGAACATGTCGTCCCGCGGCTGGATGCCGGTGTTCCCGCGCAGCCATGCGACGATCTCCGCCAAGTGCCAAAGACTGGGTTCGCCAATATGCACGGGGACCGGGAATGAGGCTTTGCCGGTGGCGTATTTGCGCATGTTCTGGCGGGTGAAGCCGAAAATTTCGGCCATGTCGGTGAGGCCCACCAGGTCGGGCCCCGCCTGCACCAACTTGGCGCCGGGGATGGCGCCGGTCACATTTTGAATGGCAGAGCGCAAAGCGGCTTCGGCGGACTCCGCCGAACGAGTGAAATCCAGGCCGATCGTGCCGACCGGGCCGACACCAACCGTCGCGTCGTCGCAACCGGCTTCGAACAGGGCATCGGCCAACGCTGCCGGGTTTTCGTTCCCGGCGGGCAGCGCGAAGTTCAGCACAAATGAGAAGTCTTCCATCGTCGTTTCCTGGGGTTCTGGTCTGTGGCCCCGTTTCCGGATGCAGCCATCGATCAGCCGAATAATTTGCCGCGCGTGGTTTTCCGCGTTCTTGGGCGTGCTCCAGCTGGAGAACTGGCAGAAAGTCCCGCACCGGCATTCTTTGTCGTTTCATGGGCACCGCAGCATGCCCCAGGCGTGTCCGGTCGCTTTCGTGTGCTGCCAACCGCAATGAATGGCATATTCGACCGCGGCCTCGATCTCCTTCCTGGGGTGTCTGGGCCGGTTGGCCATCGTTATTGTCCTTATCTCTTTACGGGTCGGCTGGCGGGTTGTCAATGGACAACTTTTGACGATGCTTCGATATACAACTTTAGATAGCATATCAACCGGTCTTTTTCTACCGAACACAACCACCCATTTGACACCGCGCCCAGACTGGCCGCACAATCCCCGTTCACCGAGGGGTGCCCCGCCATGGGGGCTGAGAGACCGTCAAAGCCGGAGTATCGGCGGCACGGTGACCCTTGAACCTGATCCGGGTCATGCCGGCGTAGGGACGGGGATCGCGCCAGAACCCCTCGTCCGTCGCTGGAAACCCCGCATTTGACGCTAAGGAGAGGTCCATGACGGTCCAGTCGAAGTCCGCCGCCCGCCCCAACACGGTCACCACCGGCCCGATCATCGGTTCGCGGAAAATCTACACCAGCCCCGACGGCCGGCCCGACATCCGGGTGCCCTTCCGCGAAATTGCACTCGACCCCTCCGCTCGGGAAGAACCCTATCGGGCCTACGACTGCTCCGGCATCTACACCGACACCGGCGTGACCATCGATCTGGAAGCCGGCTTGCCGCCGATCCGCGCCGAGTGGATTGCCAAGCGCGTCTTCGACAAGATCGCGCCGCGTGCCGTGAAACCGGAAGACAACGGCTTCGTTGGTGCCGCCCAGGCCGTGCCCGCATGCCCGGCCGAGATTGCCGTCTACGGCGCCAAGTCGGGCCAGATGGTGACGCAATATGAATACGCGAAGGCCGGAATCATCACAGAGGAGATGATATACGTCGCCCACCGCGAAAACATGGGCCGCACCCAGATGATCGAAGGCGCGGAAGCCCGCGTCGCCGACGGCGAGAGCTTCGGTGCCTCGATCCCCGCCTTCATCACCCCGGAATTCGTGCGCAGCGAAATCGCTCGCGGACGCGCCATCATCCCGGCCAACATCAATCACCCCGAGCTGGAGCCGGTGATCATCGGCCGCAATTTTCTGGTGAAGATCAACGGCAACATCGGTAATTCGGCAGTCACCTCCGGCGCCGCCGAAGAAGTCGAAAAACTGGTGTGGGCGATCCGCTGGGGCTCCGACACCGTCATGGATCTGTCCACCGGCCGCAACATCCACAACATCCGCGGCTGGATACTGCGTAATTCGCCGGTTCCGATTGGCACCGTCCCCATCTACCAAGCGCTGGAAAAGGTCGATGGCGACCCGTCCAAGCTGGACTGGGAAGTGTTCAAGGACACGCTGATCGAGCAAGCCGAGCAGGGCGTGGATTATTTCACCATCCATGCCGGAGTGCGGCTGCAATACGTGCCGCTGACCGCCAAGCGGACCACGGGCATCGTGTCGCGCGGCGGTTCGATCATGGCGCGCTGGTGTTTGTCGCATCACAAGGAGTCGTTCCTGTATGAGCGCTTCGACGAGATTTGCGACATCATGCGCAAATACGACGTGTCGTTCTCGTTGGGCGACGGTCTCCGCCCCGGTTCGAACGCCGACGCCAACGACGCGGCGCAGTTCGGCGAGCTGGAAACACTGGGCGAGCTGACGCAGGTCGCCTGGAAAAAAGGCTGCCAGGTCATGATCGAAGGCCCCGGCCATGTGCCGATGCACAAGATCAAGGAGAACATGGACAAGCAACTGCGCGAGTGCGGCGAAGCCCCGTTCTACACGCTCGGGCCACTGACCACCGACATCGCGCCGGGTTACGACCATATTACCTCGGCGATCGGCGCGGCGATGATCGGTTGGTACGGCACCGCGATGCTCTGCTACGTCACGCCGAAGGAACATCTTGGGCTGCCGAACCGCGACGACGTCAAGACCGGTGTCATCACGTATCGTATCGCTGCCCACGCCGCCGATCTGGCGAAAGGCCATCCAGCCGCCAAGCTGCGCGACGACGCTGTCAGCCGCGCCCGCTTCGAGTTCCGGTGGGAAGATCAGTTCAACCTGTCTCTCGATCCGGATACGGCGCGGTCGTTCCACGACGAGACTTTGCCGAAGGAAGCGCACAAGGTCGCGCATTTCTGTTCCATGTGCGGGCCGAAATTCTGCTCGATGAAAATCTCGCAGGACATTCGCGTCGAAGCTGCCCGAATGGTGGGCATGGAAGAGAAATCCAAGGAATTCGCAGACCAGGGCAAGCAGATTTACTTGCCCGAAATCGCGGCGGAATAGTCGGTTCGTTCGCGATGTTGGATCCCCGAGACGCACTGGACGCCATTGGCCAGTTACCGGACCCGGAAATCGACATCGCGGATGCGGCGCTGCAACTCGCCCGCGTCGACCAACCTGACGCCGATTGGCTGGCAGCGCGCGACCATTTGTCCGAGGTTGCCCGGGCGGTTGCCGCCCTCGCGGATACGTTGACCGATGCCGACCTCCCAACGCGCGCCATCGCGTTGTCGGGGCTCCTCGGTGGGCGGTTCGGTTACAAAGGCGATACCGAGACGTACGACGATCCGAAGAATGCCAACCTGATTCACGTCGTGCAGCGTCGCCGGGGTTTGCCGGTCGCGCTCGGCGTGATTTGGCTGCACGCCGCCCGAGCTGCCGGTTGGGACGGGCATGGTGTCGATTTCCCGGCACATTTCCTCGTCTCGCTATCCGGCGACACGACCCAGGCCATTCTCGATGTATTCAACGGAGGCACCCCGCTGAGCGTCCGGGATTTGCGCAGTTTGCTCCGCCGGGTCGAGGGCGAAAAGGCCGAACTCCGCCCCGGCTTATTGCGCCCCATGAGCGCCCGGCGGGTGCTGCTGCGCCTGCAAAACAATATTATGACGCGGCGTTTGCAAGCCGACGATCACGACGGTGCGCTGGCTTGTGCGGAGGACATGTTGCGCTTCGCCCCCGATCACGCGGAACTATGGCGGCAAGCGGCGGCGATGAATCAGCGTTTGGACCGCGTCGGCGCTGCTTTGCGCTGCTGCGACCGATTTTTGGCCCTGGTGCCGGATGGGGATGTTGCGTCCGAGGTACGGGCCCTCGCCGGATCGTTAAGGTCGCGGCTGAACTGAATGGGCGACATCTTCAAGCGGGAGGCCGCCGCCAACCCGGAACCATTCACCGGCGAGCGGTTGACGTCGGCGCTGGATGGCCAGACCCAGATCGAGCATTACCATCGCTATCTTTTCGCCCGGTCCCTGTGTGCCGGCTTGGATGTGCTGGATGTCGCGAGCGGTGAAGGTTACGGATCCGCCCAACTGGCGCAGGTCGCCCGCTCCGTGGTTGGGGTGGAGTATTCGGAAGCCACGGCGCGCAGTGCCGGGGCCAATTTCCGCCGCGATAACCTCCGTTTCGTCCAAGGCGATGCGCGCGCGCTGCCATTGGCGGGTGCCAGCGTCGATGCCGTCGTGTCGTTCGAAACGATCGAGCATTTCGATGGGCAGGAGGCTTTCCTGTCAGAGATTCGCCGGGTGCTGCGGCCGGAAGGTTGCCTGATCGTCAGTACGCCCGACCGCGACATTTACTCACCGTCCAGTGCCCCACCGAACGAATACCACGTACGGGAGTTGAGCCGCACCGAGTTCCTCGCCCTTCTACACCGGCATTTCAACCATGTGGGGTTACTTCTGCAACGACCCATGCTCGGCTCGGTACTGTTACCCGAGGGCGCCACGACGGCCGAACCGCTGGTATTCGACCGACGCGGTACCACGCATTTCGAGGCGTGCGCGGTCCTGCCGCGCGCGCCCTTTATCGTCGCGATCGCCTCCGATCGGCCGATACCGCCCTCACCCGCCAGCCTGTTCATCGAGCGAAGCGATGTGGATACAGACCGGCTCGGGTTGATCCAGCGAACCGCTGAGTTGGAACATATGCGCACCTTGTTCGACGACGCGCGGGCGCAGTTGTCCCACACGAATGCGGTGCTCACCGAAACCTATGGGGCGGCAACCCAGGCTACGATGGCGGCGCAGGCGACCGAACGAGCGCGCGCCGCGGCGACATCCGAACTGGAAGCGCTCCGGTCCGAGTCCGCGCGAAGGCTGGAGGAGCTGGAGCGGACCCGGGGATCCCTGCGGACGTTCCTGCGACATTATTTGCCACGCTTGCGACGTCATTTGTTGGGCCGTTAACTTTTTCTTAACGATTGCGGTTTACCTTCGCCGAAAGCAGGCGAGGGCTTCATGATGATCAGCGCATTTGTTGTGGCATATAACCGAGCGGCGATTCTTGGCACGTGCTTGCGGGCGTTGCGGTTCGCGGATGAGGTGATTGTCGTGGACAAGTCGTCCACCGACGACACGCGCACCGTCGCGGAACAGTATGCCACGCGTGTCGTAACGGTGCCCTGGTCGCCCACGGTCGAGGGAACTCGCGATTTCGCGCTGTCGCAATGTGCGCACGATTGGATTCTGTTTCTCGACGACGATGAATGCCTGAGCCCCGAGGCGGGCCCATTCATCCGCGCGGAACTTGCACGCGATCGTGCCGATGTCTTCGAATTCCCCTTGCGGCACTATATCCTGGGTGTACACGATGAGGCTGCGTATTACTGGCCGGAACACCATGTTCGCCTTTTCCGTCGCGGAGCCGTTTCGTTCGGAACGACCGTCCATCGGGGCATTCACGTTCATTCCCAGCGGCGCATGCGTATTCCGGCAGAAACCGGTGTCTGCATCCACCATCTGTCGCACCCCGACGTCAGCAGCTGGATCGAGCGCACCAACCGGTACACGTCTCTGTCCGACCGCGCTTGTGTCGCGGATGAGGGGTTGGATCTTGCCGCTTTCGCCCACGCCCGCCTCGACCATTGGCTGGCCGGATCGCGCGACGGTTACCCGGCGGCCGCAGCGTTGTTGCGGGCTACATACGACATCGTTGACCGGCTGAAAACATGGGAGGAAGCGCGCGGCTTGGATGGCCACGCGCTTTTTGCTCAGGTCTGCGCTGAATTGGACGCGCCGCGTTCGTGGTTCAGCCGACTAGTTTCCCGCCGTCGACCGGGATGACCCAGCCGGTGCCGGAGGTCAGGTGCGTCACCGCCGCCATCAGAACATTGGGCCGCGGTTGGCGGCGCCGCCGTCGATGGTGACGATCGTGCCGGTGGTGTAGGCGGATTTGTCGGATGCGAGGAAGGCGACCATCCAGCCGATTTCCTCGGGCGTGCCGGCGCGGCCCATGGGCAGGGGCTTCATCAGCTCCTCCCATTTTTCCGCGTCGCCAAACCGGTCCAGGGCCCGGGTTTTCATGATAGTGACGAGACGGTCGGTGGCGATAGCGCCGGGGTTGATCCCGACCACCCGCAGCTTGTCGTCGCCGGCGGAACCGCCGAGCGCTTTGGTGAAGGCCATCAACGCAGCGTTGCCGGTGGAGCCGGCGATGTAGGTTCGGTCCATCTTCTCCCCAGCCACGCCAAGGACGTTGACGATGACGCCGCGCTGGCGGGATTTCATCTCGGCATAGAAGCGGCGGCACATGTTGATGTAGCCGAACACTTTCAGGTCCCACGCGGCGCGCCAGCGGTCTTCGGTGATGGATTGCAGGTCGCCGGCCGGGATGGCGCCGGCGTTGTTCACCAGGATGTCGATGCCAGCGTGCTCAGAGACCAGCTTGTCCACGTTGCGGCTGTCGGACAAATCGTAGGCGTGGACTTGCACGTTAACGTTATGCCGTGCGGCTATTTTCTGCCGGGCGTTGTCCAGGTCGGCCAGGGTGCGGGAGACCAGGATGACGTTAACGCCTTCCTCGGCCAGGCATTCCGCGCTGGCGAGGCCGATGCCTTTGGAGGCGCCGGTGATCAGGGCTGTCTTGCCTCTGAGGTTGAGGTCCATGGTTGCTTCCTCCGTTTATTGGTCGGTCGTCGGGGGATAGATCGGTCGCGAGGTTTGAGCAATCGACGGGCGTTCTCAAGGTTCGGATACGGTCAGATCCACTGCAGCCGAAGCCGCTCCACGCACCAGGGTTCGGTCGAATGTCGCGAAGCGGACGGCTGTGTGGCTGGACGCCAGGTGCAAGGCGTCGGCGAAATCGAGGCCCTGTCGGCTCCAGGCCAGAGCTTGCAGCACGGCAGCCTCATCTTCGCACCGGACAGACGGAAGCGCGGCTAAGTTGCCGAGCGCGCCGGCTACCTCCTGCTTGCCCTTGCGGTACAGTCGCCGGAGGACCCATTCAGTCTCCAACATGACCGATTTCGGCAGAAAGACCATCTCTGTTTCGAAGAGCAGGCGCGCTCGCGCGGCCTGTGCTGAGTCGGCGCCCGTCAACACCCGGACGACGACGTTAGTATCGGCCACGATCACGGCGGGCGATCGCTTCGTCGGCAATGGCAGCGTCCATCTCTTCGATCGTGCGAGCGGGACCGGAGACAGGGAGGCAGCCGGCAACATCGTCCAGGGGGGGGCGTGGGGCGTGTCGGCCGCACCGATTTCAATGGCCGCAGCAAGACGCCGTCGCCGACCTCTTCGACCGAGAACATCGTCCCGGCCGTCCAGCCATGGCTCTCCCGCACGGCCTTGGGCAGAATAACCTGACCTTTCGACGATAAGTGAGTGCTGGCCATGCATGAGAGGTAAGAATAGGTAAGACCGACGTCAAGTTCTTCCAAATCCAGTATCGTCCCGATAGTCCTTTAACGCTTCCGCGGTGCTCCCCATGACGACCATCGCCCCCACGATCGCCCTCCTGGTCGTCGCCATCGTGGTCGCGATCCTCGCCCGGCGCCTGCGCCTGCCCTACACCGTCGGGCTGGTCGTCACCGGAGCCATCCTCGCCGTATCGCACATCGACATCGGCATCGCCCTGACGCACGCGTTCATCTACGACGTCGCCCTCCCGCCGCTGTTGTTCGAGGCTGCGTTGTTCATCCACTGGCACGAACTCCGCCGCGACGCGGTGCCGGTGCTGACCCTCGCGACCATCGGCACCGTTATTTCGGGGGCGGCTGTTACCGCCGGTATGGTCTGGCTGCTCCATTGGCCGCTTCCCGCCGCGCTGACCTTCGGCGTGTTGATCGCCGCCACCGACCCCGTCGCCGTCATTGCCATGTTCAAAGACACCGGCGTTCACGGCCGCCTCCGCCTGTTGGTGGAAAGCGAGAGCCTGCTGAACGATGGCGTCGCGGCGGTACTGTTCGGCTTGGTCCTCAGTTGGGTCGGGGGCGCGGAAATCACAGGTTTGGCGGGTGCCGCCAAACTGATTGTGACGGCTGGCGGCGGTGTGCTGGTCGGGGTCGTTTGCGGCGCGCTCGGGATTATGGTGGCGGGGCGCACATCCGATCGTATGGTGGAAACCGCCGTCACAGTGGCCGCCGCATACGGTTCGTTCCTCGGCGCGGAGCACTTTCATCTGTCCGGCGTTTTGGCGACGGTCTCGGCGGGTTTGCTCATGGGCAACCTTGGCGTGCTCGGCGAACCAGAAGGCGGGGTGTTGACCAAGGAAGGGCAGGCGTTCGTCGTCGTGTTCTGGGAATTCGCTGCGTTCATCGCCAATTCGCTGGTGTTCATCCTGATTGGCGTTACCGCGGCGCGCATCCCCTTCGCGGCGCTTGGCTGGGCAGCGCTACCGATGATCGTTGGTGTTGTGCTGATTGGCCGAGCGCTGACGGTGTACCCGCTTTGCCTGATTTTCAAAGCGACGCGCTGGACGATCGCCGGTGGCATGCAGCACGTGCTGTGGTGGGGCGGGCTCAGGGGTGCATTGGCCCTCGCGCTGGCGCTGACCGTTCCGGACTCTGTACCGCTTCACAATGAGATCGTCATCGCAACGTTCACGGTCGTCGGGTTCACCGTTGTCGTGCAGGGGCTGACGATGGGGCCGCTGCTGAAACGGCTCGGCCTGGTCTAACGCGGCAGCAGCATGTCGGTAATCAGGCGCACGACCTCCACATAGCTGCGCATCATGAGCCCCGCGAAGGCGCCGGTCAGCAGGCCCACAGGCGCCCAGGCCCAACCGAACCCGGCCAAAGCCGCCCAAATGCCGGCGATCGACAGAACCGTCCCGACCGCGATGGCAAGTGTGGTGCCGTGCTTCACCAACAGCCGCACCACCGGGTAGGCTTTATCCGGATCCGGCAACGCTTGGTATTCGTCAGACATTTGGTTCGACCAGCCGGGGGGTCAGCGGCTTACACACCCGCACGCCCTTGCGCCCGATCAGCCCGCGCACATCGTCCAGGCTGGCGGCCACGCCGATGGCACGGCGTTCGGACGATTTGTCCAACCCGACCGGGTGCATCCAGGTCAGCGGAACCAGCCCGGCCGAGGCCCCGTCCTCCACCACGATCAACGCGCCATCCATTGGCACATCGGGGGTGGCGTCGATGCCGCCGAACACGTTGCGGTACCAATTGTTCATCAGCTCCCGCCACTCCCCGGTGCCGCCCGGACCTGCCTTGGCGCGGTAGGCGTCGGAGGTGAAAACTTCCGGCCCGTCCACCTGATGCAGCGCGACGAAGGGGGATGCCGACTCACTGAGCGACTCGAATCGTTGGGTGGCCCGGATGCCGGGGATTGAGAGCAGCTTGTGCATGTGGGACAGGTACCAGGCGTCCCACTCCACCCGCCGATCGGTGGCGATCAGCGCCATTTCCACCATGTAGATCATTGTTTCGCTCCCGCGGCATGCTCGGCCGCCCTGAATCCGAAAACCGCCGACTTCGATAAGCCGCCAGTGTAACCGATGGCCGGCCCGCCCTCGATCCCGCCCGTGGTGGCGCCAGCCGCGTATAACCCCGCGATTGGCGTGCCGGCCTCGTTCAAAACGCGGGCATCCGTATCGATCCGGATGCCGCCCATCGTGTAGGTGATGCCGGCGCAGGCAGGGATCGCAACGAACGGACCCCTCGCGATGGGCATCGGCTTGGCCTTGTCGGTCGAGCGGATTGGCCTCAGCGAGGCGAAGTCGCCTGACGCGCAGGCGGTGTTGTAGGCGGCAACCGTTGCCTCCAATCCGTCGGGGTCAAGACTCGCCACGCCCGCCAGCTCGCGGAGCGTCGTACCACGCAGAATGGTGCCCCCAGCCCGCTCCAACGCGGGGTTCGCGGGAATGCGGGCGGAGCGGCCGGGACCCTCCCAGATCGGTGTGTCCATGATGAGCGTGGCGCAGAGCGGGTCCTCGGCGCGGGCGATCGTATTGGCCATATGGACGCCGCCTTTACCCTCATCGAGGAACCGCTGCCCGGCGGGGTTCACCACGATCCCGGCCACCGCCATGGCGTCGAGTTCGGGGTAGGGCCAGACCTTGTCGTTGGTCATGGCGTCGCGGGACAGCAAATGCCCATAGAAGCAGTCCATCGCGGAGACCGCGCCGCCAACCTCGGCCGCCATGCGCATCCCGTCGCCCATGCCGGTTTCGGCGCCGCGTTGCTTTACCGATTCGGGGTTGGACATCATGTGCTGGCGCAGCAGTGCTTTGTTCGCCTGGAAACCGCCGTCGGCGATAACCACGGCTTTGGCTTCGAACCGTTGGCCGGTGGCCTCCACCCCGGTTACTCGATCACCATCCACGACCAGCCGCTCGGCTTTCACGCCCAGATGCAGCGTGCCGCCGAGCTTCCGTAGCCGGTCGGTCAGGGTGCGCAGCATCACGTCTGGGCCTCGGCCCCTCCAATCCATTCCTGCCACCAGCGCCCGTGGGGGCGCCATCGTCCAGGCCAAATACGACAGGGACCCGGTCCGGATGAAGCGCACGCCCTGGACGCGGAGCCAGTCGATGACTTTGGTCGTCTGCTCGATCAGCAGTTGGGCCAAAGCGGGGTCGGTGTAGCCTTCCGTGTTGCGCTCGATCCCGGCGGCTAGGTTGGCGGCGGGTTCTTTGGGGTTGACGTAGCCGACATGGACGATGCCGCCGGACCAGCGCGTGTTGCACTTATAATCCGGTGCCTCCCCTTTCTCCAGGATGGCGACTTTCAGGCCGCGCTCGGCCGCTCTTGTGCCCGCCACCAGGCCGGCGATGCCGCCGCCGATGACGATCAGGTCGTAGGTTTGGTCGCCCATGGAGGCGATTATGCCGGCATGAGTTGGGTTCCGCCATCCACGCGCAGGACCTGGCCGGTGACGAATTCGCCCATGGGGCCGGCGAACAGCGCCACCGCGCGCGCGACCTCATCGACCAAAGCGATGCGGTCCAGCGTGCCGCCTTCCGCGAGCCGATTCGGATCCACGGCGCGTGTGTTCATGAACCGCCCGGTGCGTGTGTCCCCCGGCGCGATGCTGTTGGCGGTGACGTTGTAGGGTCGCAACTGCGCCGCGAGGCAGCGGGTGTAGTGAATCGCACCGGCCTTGGACGTTGCGTAGATCGCACCGTTGGTGCGCCCGCCATAGGCCGCGATGGAGCTAATAGTAACGATCCGCCCGGCCTTCCGTTCCATCATCCCTCGTGCAATGACCTGGCACACGAAAATGGTGCTGAGCAAATTGCGCTCCAGCACCGACCGAACGTCTTCCTCCTTCACCATGATGGCGTCGTTTGGATCGGGTTTGCCCCCCGCCGCCGCGATGTCGCCGCCGGCGTTATGGACCAGCACATGCAGCGGGCCCAGGGTTTCGGCCGTGGCGACCACCCGCTCCACATGGTCCATGCGGGTGAGATCGCCGAGCACGGGGATGGCGCGGATGTTGTATTGCGCGGCGATCTGGGCGGCGGTGTCGGTCAGGGTCGTGCCTTCGTCGTATTCCGCCGGCCCGTTCTCTCGCATGCCGTGGATCGCGAGGTCGCAACCCAGGCCAGCCAGCGTCTCGGCGAAAGCGCGCCCAAGGCCGCGGCCGGCGCCGGTGACGAGGGCGACTTTTCCTTGTAGGGGGAGGTTGGTCATGGCGCGGTCCTTCCGGGTTTGAGGGGTGTGTTCGCGCCGTGCCTCCCCGGTGTCAACGCAAGGCCATCCGCCATGTTCGAAAACCCGCTGACGGAACGGATCGCGGTGTTTCTTCGGGCGATCGGTTTGCCGATGCGCCCGGCCACCCGGCAGGGCAACTGGTTGTTGCCGGGTCTGACGATCGATCGCGACGGTATCGCGGTGGATGAGGCAGCGCTGAAATACCCTGGCGATCTGTTGCATGAGGCGGGACATCTGGCGGTAAGCGAGCCCGGCCAGGAGTTGTTCACCGACGGTGGGCAGGAAATGGCGGCGATCGCCTGGTCTTATGCCGCGGCGTTACATATTGGGATCGATCCAGCCGTCGTGTTTCACCTGGCCGGGTACAATGGCGGATCGACGGCCATCTTGGAGAATTTCGGGCAAAGGCGGTATTTTGGCGTTCCGTTGTTGCAATATTACGGCATGACGACTACCGTGGCCTATCCCTCGATGAGCCGCTGGGTGCGCTGAAGCCAATACCTCGCCCGGCCCGGATGGCGAAACGATCGACCCAACGTTCGAATATCGCGGCGGCGACGAGCGTCGCGGCCAGGAAGCCGGCGAACGCGATGGCGACCGCGACCGGGTAGGGCAGGGTTGCGGCCAATGGGCTGAAGCCCGCGCAAGCAAGTGTGAACAGCAGTGGAAAATGCAGCAAATAAACGCTGAACGACAACTGCCCAAGCACGCGGGTTGGAGCGTTCGATAACAACCAACGGGCGGTCGGGCTGAGCAGGACGCCCAGAAACAGTGCCAGCGCCGCCATCTGGCTTTGGAACTGGAATAGGTTCGGCACCTGCGTCAACGTCGCGTGGCCGGCTGCAAGGCGCAGGGTTTTAACGATGACCCAGTCCTTCCTGGCGCTCATGGCCAGACCCGCGGCGATCAGAACAGCCCCGACCAACGCGCGCGGCGGGCGACCGAGCAGACCCGCGCAGAGATGGCCCAGGACGAAAAGGAACATCGGGTGCGTGCCGAACACCACCGCGCACAGCAGCAGCGCCACCCGATGCGCCCACGACGATCGGGCGCGTAACAACGTCAGCGCGAGGACCACCAGCGACCCGTATAGCTCCAGATGCAACGACCAGAACGGGGCGTCGAGCGACGTTTCCAGCAGCGGCAAATGCTCGGCGATTGGGGTGAAAAGCGTGTATTCCCGGTAGCCGAGCAGGAGGCTGTCGAACAGGATCTCGTGTAGCAGATGCTGTAGGGTCGGGGCGCCGCTGGAGTCCATTGCCAGCCAGCCGGAACTGGTGACCGACGCCGCCGACCGGTGCGCCTCCGGCATCGCGGCGATCAGCGCCAGTGCGATGATGGCGGCGGCGGCGACCGGGATGCCCAATCGGACGACCCGTTTGGCTGCCTGGCGAAACCATGGGCCTCCCCGCGCGAAGGATGGGGTCAGGACCGCGCCGCTGATCAGGAAGAACACGTAAACGGCGGTGTGCCCGTCGAACAGCGCCCGCAGCGGCGGCGGGGCGTGTTCGGCGGTATCGGGCAGGAATGCGGTGACGAAGTGCAGCAGCACGACCTGCATGGCCGCAACGCCGCGCAGACCGTCCAGATACTGGACCTTGCTGGGTATTATCTGGGGGGATCGAATACCTGTATCACTGCCTGGAACGCAGGCAGCGCCTCACATCGGGCGGCGTGGGCGGCCAGAGCGGGCCACCGAGCGGGGTCGAACAGGCCCGGGTGGGCCTCGGTGAGGAAACGGAGGGCGCAGGCCACCACGATGTCCGGATGGCCGATGCGGTCACCAAACCAGTACGGGGTTGAGCGAGCCGTGTTGAGAACATCCAGCACCCCGCCGATTTGAAGCCGGCAGCGATCGATCCAAACGTCCGACGCTGCGTCGTGCAGCACGCGCTCGTGGACCAGGCTGACCGCCTTATCGGCGAGGCCGGTTGCCAGGGCGCACACTTTAAGTTCCTGGCGCCGTTGGAGGCCTTTGCCGGCCATCATCGCTCGGTTCGGCCCGACCACCTCGTCCAGGTAGTCCAGAATGGCGCCGCTTTCGATCAGGGCGTCCCCGTCATCCAGAACAAGGGTTGGCACGCGGCGCAGAGGGTTGAATGGCGCAATCTTGTCCGCGTCGCCGAACGTGGACCACGGCCGCTGCTCGTAGGCCATTCCGTAAAGATGCAGCGCGATTCCGACCCGTCGCACGAAAGGCGAGTCGAATTGGCCGATCAGGATCATCGTTCCCCTCCGTCGTCTGTGCGGTTCGACTATATCGACACTTGATTCGTCGCGCGCGTCCGGTCAGACTTTTGTCATGAACCAACCGATCAGCCTGAGCAGCGTCCGAGACGACACGCTCTGGGCGGTGGTGGCCTCCATCGGGCGCATCCACCGCGTGGCCGAGATATTCTCCAGCCGGCAGGCCGCCATAGCGGACCGAGCGTGGCGGGAACAGCAGGTGATGGCTTACGCGGGGTTTCTGAGCAGCGCCCGCCAGCCGGCACCGAACTACAGCATCCGGCCGATCCGGCGGGCGGAGTTGCCACGATCCTGGCGGCCGCTTCCCGCGCTAGGGTTCCTGCACGGGAAGCTTATGTAGCCGGTTCAGCCGTTTTCGCGCATGTCCTTGAACACTTCCACGGCCGTCAGCATCGCCTCACGGACCAGCGGGGCGCCGACGTAGCCGGCGAGGTGCAGCAGGGCCTCGGACAATTCGTCCTCGGTCCAGCCTTGGTTCCGAGCGAAGCGGAGGTGCAGCACCAGTTCGGGGGTCCGGCCGGTGGCGGTGTCGGAGATCACGCAGATCAACGCGCGGGTTTTCAGATCCAGGCCGGGGCGGGTCCAGAGCGTGCCGAAGACGCATTCCTGCGTGACCTCGGCGAATTTCTGCATGATCGGGTCTTGGTAGACGGCGCTGTCAAGCTTGGCGGCGTACGCCTCGCCCATCAGCTTGCGGCGCATTGCTTGCCCTTTAGCGCGGCGGTTATCTTCGGCCATTTCGCGTTTCCTCTTCGTTTAGAATTCGACCACGACGTAGTCTTGCTCGATGGTGACGGGCACAGTTTCCGCGACGTACGGGCCTTTGGCCAGGGCCTCCCCGGGCACAATCGTCACAGGGTAGGTGCGGGCTTTGACGCTTTCCGGGTGGCACCAGGATTGGCCGGTTTTGATGTCGAACTCCCAGCCATGCCACGGGCAGCGCAGCATTTCGCCGACGTGGGTCAAGCGGTATTCGCCGGGGCGATCCGATTCGAACCGCCCAGTGATCTGGCCCCAGCATAACGGCGCGCCCTCATGCGGGCAGCGGTTTATCAGCGCGTAATGTTCGCCGTTGACGTTGAACACGCCGATGTCGCGCCCCGCGACGGTGACGGCCTTGCAGGTCCCCGGCGCGATCTCGCCGACCTGGGCAACAACGTGACGCGCCATCCGCTCAGGTCAGGCCGTAGAAGGACATAGCGTTGTCGCGGAACAGCATCTGCTTTTCCGCAGCCGGTATGGGGACCTTGATGGCGTAGCGGGGGTCGTCCTGGTCCCAGTGCGGGTAGTCGGTGGAGAACATGATGCGGTCCCAGCCGATCCACTCCATAGTGGTAAGCAGGTCTTCCGGCTGTTCCGGTTCCTCAATGGGCTGGGTGGTGACCCAGATGTGGTCGCGGATGTATTCCGACGGCAGCTTCTTGAGGTGCGGGACCTCGTTCCGCAGGCGCTTGTATTGCTTGTCCAGGCGCCAGGTTAGGCTCGGCAGCCAGGCGAAGCCGCCCTCGACCAAAGCGACTTTGAGGTTGGGGATGTGTTCGAACACACCCTCGATCACCAACGACGTGACCAGCGCCTCCTTGGATTGCGGGTAGGACGGGTGCTCCTCGTGGTAGAACGACGGCCAGCCGCCGCCGGTCGAGGGATGGCCCGACGCACCGCCCAGATGCAGGGCAATGGGGAAGCCGTTGGCGGCGCAGGCCTCCAGGATCGGCCAGTAGCGGCGGCGTCCCAGGGGTTCCAGGCCGCGCGGCGGGATCATGACCTGTGCGAAGCGGCGGTCGCCTGCGCGCTTCTCGATTTCTTTCACCGCGGCTTCGACATATTCCGTATTGACCTGCACCGAGGCTTTGAGGCGCGGCTCCGCGTCGCACCACACCTGCGCCTGCCAGTCGTTAGCAGCGGTGCACATTGCGGCACCGAATTCGACGTTGCGCTCGCCGAGGCCGCTGCCCACCAGCGGCATCATCATGCCGTAGGCCACACCGAATTTGTCCAGTAGCTGCTCGCGCATCATTTTCAGGTCGGAACCCGGCATCCCGCCGCCCTCCGGCCAGGAGTCCATCCGCTGCCCGACGCCCGGCGACATGCGCGGGTAGTTGGGCGCCCCGGCGAAGGTAGTGCGGGAACGGGCCCCGATGGACGCCCGCAGGTCCCGCCAACGCTGCGACAGGAACGGGTCGAAATCGGCGGGCGACTTGACGAACGGATGCACGTCGCAATCAACGAAGCCGAGGTTCGATTGCGCGGCGGTATCGGGCTGGCGATCCGTGACGGCGACGTTCATGGGCGCTTCTCCGGTTGTCTCATGACAGGCGAGAGTAGGTCTTCAACGCATTTTCAGAAAGAATTTTCCGCACCAGCGCGTCAGGCAACCCATCGGGGATGGCGTCGTTGCCGTCGAAATGCCAATGCGGGTAGTCGGTGGAGAACATCAGCATATCCTCGCAACCGATTTCCTCGATAATTTTCAATAGCTTGGCGTGATCGGGCGGGCCGTCGAACGGCTGGATGCTCAGGCGGACGTGTTCACGAGCATAGTCGGCGGGGGATTTGTCGAGCCAGGGGACCTCGGCGCGGACGCCGCGCCAGGTCTTGTTGGCGCGCCACATCCAGGCGGGGAGCCAGGTGACCCCGGATTCCAACAGCACGACCTTCAAGCGGGGGAATTCGGTAAACACACCCTCGGAGATCAGGCTGTTGAGTACGCCGGCGAAACCGGTGGACCAGGAGACGTAATCCTCCAGGTAGTACGACGGCCAGCCAAGGTTGGTCGGCGGGTGGCGGTAGCTGCTGCCCGCATGCACGCCGATCGGCAAATCGTGCGCGTCCGCTGCGCGGTAAATCGGCCAGTTCATTCGGCGGCCGAGGGGGATCTCCGCCATTTCCCACAGCAACACCTGCACGAATCGGGGGTCGGCGGCGCAGCGCTTTATTTCCGCCGCCGCCAGCTCCGGGCTGTGTTGGGGGACGACGATGGAGGCTCGTAGTCGAGAATCCCGGTCCAGCCACTCGTGCGCCACCCAGTCGTTAATCGCTCGGCAAAACGCGGCGGAAAGGTCCTCGCTGAAGATCGCCGGCCCGCCGTGCAGGACGTTACAAATGGCGTAACGGGGCTGGAAGGCGTCGAGGGCCTGGGCTTTCAGCGTATCGAAGTCGGAGCCCGGAAAACCCTTGGCGGGGCGCCAGTCGGGGCGGCAATTGATCGCGGCGTTCGGGGGGAAGGCGGCGGCGTTGTAGTTGTCCCGCTCCAGCCCTCGCATTTTGAGGTGCGCGCGCCAGTAGTCGTCCATGTAGGGCAACAGGACGTGGGTGCCGGGCAACGCCGGGTGGATGTCGACGTCGATCGCGCCTGGGCCGGGGATGGTCACTTTTTGGGGCTCCTCCAAGGTGGAGAGGATAGGGCGGGGTGGACCGGGGTCAATGGCAGCCTCACCCCCGAACCTCCACCACGTCCTGAGCGAAAATCATCTCCTCCTCCCCAGCCCCGGCTGGATCGCCTTCCGCCGGCAGATACCGAGCAAACAGCCAAACCCCGTCGTGAGGGTTGGACACAATCTCCGCCTCCGCCCCGCTTGCCAGCACAACCCGAGTCCCGGCGGCGAGCGTCCGAATATTGACCGGCCCGCTCATTGCGCCGCCTGCGCCGAGACATGACGCCACGTCATCAGATCGTCCCAGTTATCGGCTTCCATGAACTCCGCCCAGCGCTTGTAAAGATTTCGCATCGGTTCTTCGCTCGCCTGCGCCTTGGTCAGATCGACCACCCGGCCCGGCATGCGCAATCCCTCGAATTCGTAATTCTCCACCGCGTACCCCATTCCCATCTCGTAGGTATAAGGATGCCGCCTCGCAATAACCCCCCGGCTCGCCGCATGGGCATAATTCCAATTCTCCATGTCGTCCTGCTCGGTCATTCCCGCCGGACCGGAGTAGCGGATGTAATAATCGCGGAGGAAATTCTTCACCGCGCGCGGCGCGTCGCGATCGACGAAGAAAAACCGCCAAACCTCGGTTTGGTGCGCGCTGACCGGATGCCACACCGCCAGCGTGCGCGGCTGCCGGGGCAGCAGTGCCACATTGGGAAAAATCTCGCCCGGTGCACCAATCAGCCGGCTGTTGGCACCCGGCCGGCGGCGCCGCTCCTCCTCGCAATGGCGGAAATATTCCGCGACCTCCGGGGAGTTCTGATATGCCGCCTGCGGCTGATAATCCCGAGGCAAAGCATAGGTAATGGTCTGATGCCCGCGATCGGGAATCGTTACATGCAGCTTACGCGCCACATTCAGCTCCCCATAATCCCTTCGGCTCTGGCCGCTCGGTCCCGCACCGACCAGATCGACCGACCGGTGGGAGATATTGTGATACGTGTCGCCGCTGAAATTTTCCGCCGGCCATTTCCAGTTGCATGGGATAATCCATTTCTGCACCCCGCCCAGCAATTCCGCCTGGCCTTCGCGCCCATCCCAGCCGTCCAGAATCAAATCGAGGAATCGGTGGAACTCCCCCAGATACTCGTGAAACGACGGTGCCGAGGCATCCCAATTGGCCCAAATCGTGCCTTTGTAGTTGCACAACTGCGCGACCTCGATCAGCCCGTACTTCGATCGGTCCAGCTCGGAGTGATACGCCTCCCGGAAGAACGGCACACCTGCCAGAGCACCATCGGTGCCAAAGCTCCAGCCGTGATAGGGGCAGGTGAAAACCGTCGTATTCCCGTCATCGTAGCGGCACACTTTCATGCCGCGATGCCGGCATGAATTCAGGAACACGTGGATCTTGCCCTTGCGATCCCGGCACAGGATGACGGACTCCTCGCCCATGCGGGACAAGAAAAAATCGCCGGGATTGGGAATCTGACTTTCATGCCCAACGAATAGCCAGGATCGGGCGAAAACGCGCTCCTGCTCCTGCGCGTAGATGTCCTCATTGACGAAAATCTCGCGGCTGATGAGCCCCGTCGCGTTATCCACGAGTCCGGGACGATAGCCAGACAACCGATGCATGGTCCGTGCCTCCGTTCAAAAGAAAAACGTCAGGTTCTTCGTCATCAATACGTTCTGGTCGAGCACGATTTTCCGCCGCGCGATCGACCATCCATCGCCGTCGCGGCGAAGCGTATCCTCGCGCTTGCCGACCAGGATATCGGTCTCGGTCTCGGCCCGGTTGCGGTAGATCAGGAAACGGGATTTGGCTAAGACCTCCCGCTCGTCCGGCGTCACGCTCAGAAGCTGCACATTCGATACCATGTGCGCGATGCGGGAGCGCGGTTCCTCCGCCCAATGGATGCCCGTCTGGATCTGCCGCACCCGGCGGGTCAGGGTGTCCTTGCCCTCATCGAACCAGGCAATATCGTCGGTCTCGCGGGTGAACTCGCGCTCTGTGTCGCCGAATTTGACGTTGCGCCGCATCGGCATCCAGTAGCGGATGTCGTCGGCCAGCAGCGCCAGCCATTCGTCGTACCGCCGCTCGTCCAGAAATTCCGCTTCGGCATAGAAAAACTGCGCGATCTCCAGACCCAGCAACAACCGGTCGGTCATTTCGGTTCTCCTCGCAACGCCACACCCGCCATGGCCTCCAGAATGCGGGCGACGACCGGGAAGCCCTCCCGCCCCCAGCCAGCGGCCTGTGCACGCTGGTAGAAATCCGAGGCCAAAGCGCCAAGCGACGCCGGGGCCCCAACGTCGCGCGCCAACTGACAAGCAAGCGCCACATCCTTCGCGACAATATCCAGCGTGCCGCCCGCCACGAAAGTGCCGGGCAACACGCCGCGCGCGATATTGTCGAAGGTGCGGCTTTGCCCGGCGCTGGCCGGCACGATGCGTGCCATCGTTTCAAGGTCGATGCCGGCTTTCGCCGCGATCAGCATACCCTCGATACTGGCGATGAAGTTAGTGTATCCCAAATACTGCGTCACCAGCTTCGCCGTCGCGCCCGCGCCGCTCGGTCCCACATGGAAAACGTTGGCGGCGATCGCGTCGAACAGCGGCCGGTATCGCGCGAACGTCGCATCGTCGGCCCCGACCATCACGGTCATTGTCGGCGGCCGACCGCTGACCGGCGCGTCGATCAACGTGACCCCGCGAGCCCGGCAGGCTTCGGCCACGAGGGCGATGGACTTCGGCGCGTTGGTGGTCAGATCGATGTGCGCGGTTCCCGGTCGCAGCCCCGCCAGAATCCCCCTTTGCGGTTCCAGCATCGCGACCTCGAATTCCGCCGGACCGGGCAACGAGGTAAACGTCGCATCGGCGTCGCGCGCGGCGGCGAACGCGGTTTCAGCCAGCAACGCGCCTTGCGCGCACAGAGTCGATGTCGCTTCGGGGCGCCGGTCGAAAACCGAAACTGAATGGCCAGCCCGGATCAGGCAGCCCGCGATCGGGCTCCCCATCGTCCCGGTCCCGATGAAACCGATCCGCATCGCTTTATTGCCCTCCCATAAGCGACGACATAATGGGCTGGCAAAACCGAGATGACAAGCGTGTGCGGCGAAGGGCGCCTTACCGCGGCCAGTTCACCCGAGGCTCCTGCCGAGGCGGATCCATCCGCCGTACCGGCCGCGTATGCGGCGGCGGCGGCGGCCGGTCGTCCGGCGTATCGTCGTCGTAAAGCGCCTGCGGAATCGGCGGCCGTTCCGCAACCGGTTCCGCGCGGCGAGGTGCCGGCGTTGGCGGCACATACACGCCGTCGTAGTCGGCGGAGGTGGGGTTACCCCTGGTCTCCCGCAACGACAGATGCCGTAGATCGGTCTGGATTTCGTCCAGCCGAGCCTCGATGGCTTCGAGGCGGCTTTTTAGGCCGATGACGCTGAAGGGCATGAACAGGAACGCCACCCCATACAGCAGCGCGGGCAGCAGCAGCACCAGCGGCACCCACCAGGGCACCCAGTCGGGCAGGGTCAGGTTCATGACCGCATACTAGCATTGCAAACAGCCGATTAAACACCCCCATGGGTGGATTTGTCCCCGGGGGCATGCCAGTTTCCGCGCCATGCTGCTTCTGACCCCCGGACCCGTCATGACCCGCCCCGAGGTGCGCGCCGCGCTCGCTCAGGACATCGCGCCATGGGACAACGATTTTAAAGCGATCTACGCCCGCGTGCTGGAGCGCGTGCGAGTAATCGCGGGCGGGATCCAAGGGGAGCACGTCGCGCTGCCGCTGCAAGGCGCGGGGCATTTCGCCATCGAGGCCGCCGTCCGAACCTTCATCCCCCCCGGCCGCAAGGTGCTGATCCCCGCGACCGGCCGCTATTCGGAAAGCATGATCCGTCTGACCCGCGAAGCAGGGCGCATCCCCGTCGTGCTGCCGGTCGCGCCGAACGAGCCCACCGATCCGCTGGCGGTGGAGGCGGCGCTGGAAGCTGACCCATCCATCTCCCACGTCGGGCAGGTGTATTCGGAAACCGGCAGCGGCGTGATCCATGACGCCGTCGCCATTGGTGCCGCGGTTCGCCGGGCCGGGCGGCGGATGATCCTGGACGCGGTATCCGCCTTCGGCGCTTTGCCTCTGGATCTGTCTCGGCAGCCCGAGATCGACGCGGTTGTCTTCACATCCAATAAATGCATCGAGGCGCTGCCCGGCATCGCCTTCGCCGTGTCCCGCATCGACCGCCTGAACGCGTGTACGGGCCAGGCGGGGAGCTGGTCGCTCGATCTGGCCGACGTCCTGAGCCATAACGGCCGCCCGCGCTTTACCCCGCCGGCGCAGATCGTCGCCGCGTTCGACAAGGCACTGGACTTCTTCGACCAGGAGGGTGGCCGCGCGCCCCGCCTGGCCCGCTACACCGCCAACGCCCACACCTTCTACGACGGCATGGTGCGCAATGGTCTGACGCCCTGGCTGAAGCGGGAGCACCAAGGCCCCATCATCGTGGTCATCCGTGCCCCGAACGACAAAGCCTGGGACCTGCAAAAATTCGTCGATGCGCTGAAATCGCGGGAAATCCTGATCAGCAATTTTTTCAATACGCCGACACCCAGCTTCCGCGTCGGATGCATCGGCGCGATCACTCCGGACGACATGTCCCGGGCGGTGGCGGCGATGGACGCGGCACTGAAAGAAATCGGCATAACCCGCCGGGAGGCAGCATGTCCGTAAATCCAGACCTGGAAATTGCCCGCGCCGCCAAGATGCGCCCCATTGGGGAGATCGCGGCGACACTGAATATTCCAGATTCGGCGATCGAGCCGTACGGCAAATACAAGGCCAAGATCGGCCTGGATTTTGTTTCTACACTGGAAGATCGGCCCGACGGCGCGCTGGTGTTGGTCACCGGCATCAGCCCCACCCCAGCGGGCGAGGGCAAAACGACCACCACGGTTGGCCTCGGGGATGCGCTGAACCGCATCGGCAAGCGCGCGGCGATCTGTCTGCGGGAGCCTTCGCTTGGCCCCAGCTTCGGGATGAAGGGCGGCGCGGCCGGCGGCGGGTATGCGCAGGTGGTGCCGATGGACCAGATCAACCTGCATTTCACCGGCGATTTCCACGCGATTACCTCGGCCAACAATCTGCTGGCGGCGATGATCGACAACCACATTTACTGGGGGAATGCGCTCGGCATCGATGAACGCCGCATTTCCTGGCGCCGCTGCCTTGACATGAACGACCGTGCGTTGCGTTCGATCGTCGGGTCCCTGGGCGGCGTGGCTAATGGTTTCCCGCGTGAGGATGGGTTCGATATCACCGTGGCGTCGGAGGTCATGGCGGTCTTTTGCCTGGCCAGGAACCTAGAAGATTTGCAGGAACGCCTGGGCAGGATGATCGTCGCGCAGACTCGCGACGGCAAGAACATCACCGCCCGCGACATCAAGGCCGACGGTGCGATGTCGGTGCTGCTGAAGGACGCGCTGGCCCCCAATCTGGTGCAAACGCTGGAGGGTTCGCCCGCCTTCGTTCACGGTGGCCCCTTCGCGAATATCGCGCATGGTTGCAACTCCGTCATGGCCACGCGACTGGGCTTGAAACTGGCCGACGTCGTGGTCACGGAAGCCGGGTTCGGCGCCGATCTGGGCGGCGAGAAATTCCTCGACATTAAATGCCGCCAGGCGGGCCTGAAACCATCCTGCGCCGTGGTCGTCGCGACCGTTCGCGCCCTCAAAATGCACGGCGGCATCGCCCGTAACGCGCTCGGCCCCGAGAACGTGGAAGCCGTGAAAAAGGGCATCGCCAACTTGGCCCGCCATGTGGAAAATTTGCAGAAATTCGGGCTGCCGGTGGTCGTCGGCGTAAATCATTTCACGTCGGACACAGCAGCGGAATTCGAAGCCATCCGGGCGGCTATGGCCGCGCAAGGCGTCGAAGCGATCTCCTGCACCCATTGGGCCGATGGCGGCGCGGGGGCCGAGGCTTTGGCACACGCTGTGGTGAAGCGCATCGACTCGAAGGAAGCGGCCTACAAGCCGCTGTATTCTCTGGACCTGAAACTAGCCGATAAAATCAAGGCCATCGCCCAGGGCATTTACCGCGCCGACGGCATCTCCGTGCCGGATGCGGTCGCGCGCCGCCTGAAAGCGTTCGAGGATGCCGGCTTCGGCAACGTCCCCGTCTGCATCGCCAAGACGCAGTACAGCTACACGTCCGATCCCACGATCATGGGCGCCCCCACCGGCCATACGTTGCCGGTGCGGGAGGTCCGCCTGTCCGCCGGCGCGGGTTTCGTGGTGGCCGTCTGCGGCGACATCATGACCATGCCGGGCCTGCCCCGCGTCCCGGCGGCCGAGTCGATCATGCTGAACGCGGAAGGGGAGATCGAGGGGTTGTTCTAAGGCGACGCGCAACAATAACCGAGTCGCTTTAGGATGGCGCATTGCGCTCTCAACGTCATGGCGGCCGCAGGTCCGCCACGACGTTGAAGGGCCGGTGCTCCCCACATGGAGCGCGTCTTTTTGCGCGTCGCCTAATAGGCTCTCAGTGGGGCGTGACGACCGCTCCCCCCGGCTTTCCAGGCGCGATTACGCTGGACGTCCCATTGCCGTTGTGCACCATGATCGCGGCGCCGCTAGGCGTGCCGATCATCTGAGAATTCGGGGTGCCCCCGAAGGTCACACCCTGCCCGCCCTGCGGTAGCAGGATCATCTGCCCGGAGCGCCCTGGATCGGGTGCTTGGGGCGTCACCAGGGTGCCCGCACTGCTCTGCGGCGTTATCTGCGCGTTAGCGGTTGCCGCCGTCATCGCCAAGGCCAGCACCGCCGCGAGTCCCAACCGGATTATGCCGAGCCATCCTTTGAAAATGTCCGAACCTCAAACTCAGATGGTGCGGCCGGTCGTCCAAATCCAGCACTTCCGCCGTGGCATTCGGGTCGAACCGGATTTCCTTCTGTCCGGCGAGGTGCACGATTCCGACCTTCGGATAGGGGTAGTAGAACTCGACGATCGCTGGGACGCTCAGATCGACGCGCCAGGGGCGGATGTAGTTGCAGGTGGTGGGCAGCAACTCGACCGGCAGCCCGTCCTGATAGACTGACAGCCCCATCGCGATCTGATCGGACGTGAACGGCTTGCCGCCGTGCTTGAAAATATAGGCCTGCCAGCGCCGCATCGCCTCCCAATGCGGCGAGTCCGCCCTCAGCGCATAGACCCCCGCGTTCAGCAGCGCTCGGGTGCCGAGGTCCCGCAGCACCTTCAACGGCAACCCCGCATGGCGCCCGTTCTTGAAATTGAACGTCCGCAGCTGCGCCAGCCCGCCGATGCCGCCGAACAGGAAGCGCAGCTCCACCTGCCGCTCCCAATACCGCCCGCCGCCCGGCACGATGGCCAGGGCGCCGTTATGTTGCGCGGCACCGAGCATCATTTCGACCGCGCGGTAGTCTTGGACCCAGGTGTCGCCGTCGAGCCAGAGCAGGGTCTGGAAACCCGGAAACAGCTGATCCAGCCAAAGTTTGCCGAAATTGGCCGCGAGCGCCGGGCGTTTGCGCAGCGCGCCGATGGGAAAGGACGGATGGTCCGGCACTTGTTCGACCAGGGCCCCGGCGGCGCGCAGGAACGCAACCTGCTCCCCGGTCAGCCCGGCATCAATGACACCGAACGCGGGCGGCTGGCCCGGTGTGGCGGCGATCAAGGATTGGCGCAGTTCGTCGATCAGCGGAAAATAGCCGGCATCTCCGCCGGTCACGACGATGGCGGGTGCGTTCATCGATCACACGTTCTTGAACTGCAACTAATGGTCTCGGCCATCGATCCCGTCTCCGCTTGGGATTGTGGACCGGAGGATAGCCCCGACGATGGCCGATACAATCCCCGGCACGCTTGGAATCGCAATCGCGGGGCGGCCGCCCATTTCGATCCTTGCTTGTGCGAACTGACGGCTGGTACCCTAGTTTACAACGATGTCGCGATAGATTCGACCGGGGCGGTCCCGGACGAACGACCCGGGAGCGACGCTGTGAAAATATCTTCCAAAGACCTTACTTATGGCGATGTCTTGATAACCGCGGCCAGCAATCTGGTGTCCCACTGCGGCATCGTGGCCGGCACGCGCGAGGTGAAAACCAGCGGCGGCCTGTATGCCCCAACGGTGAACCGCACGGACATGATCGTGCATGCGACCAGCGGCGGTATCCTGACCGAGGATTCGCAGAAATGGATCACCAAGCGCGGGGCCACCGACGTGTTCCGGTTCCGCTCGATGCGCTTCACGTCCCTCGGCGGAAAGGGCGCGGCCGAGTCGGTTGCCGCGGCGGCGGTGAAGCTCGCCGCCAAGTGCTGCTATGGCAAGGGAAGAGCATATTTCAAAAGCTGGACCGGCACCAGTACCTACGGGGAGAACGCGGAAGCCCGACTCAAGAAATATTTGAGTCGTCTCGGCGCGGGCGATAAGCACCTGATTTCGCTCTATTGCTCCGAGTTGGTGGTCCTCAGCTACCAGATCGCCGCGCAAGGCGATACGAACGTCCCGTTTTTCATCGACCTCGACGGCAAGCACACATTGCCAAAGGATCTGCGCAACTGGTTCCTGCAACGGGTCAACATCGGCGGTTCTTGGCAGGTGATGGGGGAATTGGAAGGCTGAGGCGACACCTGGCCTGCTGCGCGATCAATCTGCCATTCCGCATTTTTCCACGCCTTCCTGTGTTGCCCGCCCCGAAACCCCATGCTAGACGCCCCGCTGCCGGTCGAGCCTGCCTTGGCGAAGGGTAGGCGCGACCGGCCCTTTTTCACGCCCGTGCTCACGCGCGGCCTACTGATATGGAACACCCCGTGGCGTCCGAAGCGACCACAATCTCATCCGGTGGAGGCCTCACCGATCGCTACGCGGCCGCGCTTTACGCGCACGCCGGCGACCTGAACGAGCTGGACCACGTGGTCTGGCAGATGGAAGGTCTTGGCCAGCTGATCGATGCCACCCCCGATTTCCGCCGCCTGATCGAATCGCCGCTGATCGATGTGGCGACCTCGACCAAGGCCGCCCTCGCGGTCCTGGCAGCCCAGGGTTTTGGCAAGACCGTCAGCGATTTCGTCGGTGTCATCGCAGCCAACCGCCGCCTGCGGGTGTTGCGGGAAATCGTCAACGCCTTCGCCGCCCTCGTGGCGGAACGCCGCGGTATCACCACCGCGCATGTTGCCTCCGCCCAGCCTTTGAACGACGTGCAGCGCACCCAGCTGCGCGCCCGTTTGATCGAGGCCGGCTACAGCAACGTCAATATTCTGGAGCAGGTCGAACCCGACCTGCTTGGCGGCCTGGTCGTCCGGATCGGTGCCCGCTTATACGACACCAGTTTGAAATCCCGGCTGCAACGTTTGCAGTACGCCATGAAGGGAGCCGCGTAATATGGAGATCCGCCCCGCCGAGATCTCGGAGATCTTGAAGAAGCAGATCGCCGCGTTCGACACCGAAGCCAACGTCGCCGAGACCGGTCAGGTCTTGTCGGTCGGCGACGGTATCGCCCGCGTGTTCGGGCTGCAGAACGTGATGTCCGGCGAAATGGTTGAATTCCCCGGTGCCGGCATGCGCGGCATGGCGCTGAACCTGGAAACCGACAACGTCGGCGTCGTGATCTTCGGCGACGACCGTCAGATCCGCGAAGGCGACACCGTCTCCCGCACTGGCTCCATTGTGGACGTTCCCGTCGGCGACGGCCTGCTCGGACGCGTCGTTGACGGTCTCGGCAATCCGATCGACGGCAAAGGTCCGCTGACCAACGTCAAGCAGATGCGTGTCGAGGTCAAAGCCCCCGGCATCATCCCCCGCAAATCGGTGCATGAGCCGATGCAGACGGGCCTCAAGGCGATCGACGCCCTGATCCCCGTCGGCCGTGGCCAGCGCGAACTGATCATCGGCGATCGCCAGACCGGCAAGACCGCGGTAATCATCGACACCATCATTAACCAGAAGGGTGTCAACGCCGGAACCGACGAGAAGAAGAAGCTCTATTGCATCTACGTCGCGATCGGGCAGAAGCGCTCCACCGTGGCGCAGCTGGTGCGCACCCTCGAAGAGCAGGGCGCGATGCAGTATTCCATCGTCGTGGCCGCCACCGCGTCCGACCCGGCACCGATGCAGTTCCTGGCGCCGTACACCGGCTGCACGATGGGCGAGTTCTTCCGCGATAACGGCCGTCATGCGGTCATTTTCTACGACGATCTGTCCAAGCAGGCCGTCGCCTATCGCCAGATGTCGCTGCTGCTGCGCCGTCCGCCGGGCCGCGAGGCCTATCCTGGCGACGTGTTCTATCTGCACTCTCGTCTATTGGAACGCGCTGCGAAGATGAACGACGACCTTGGAGCCGGGTCTTTGACCGCGCTTCCGGTCATCGAAACGCAGGCCGGCGACGTGTCCGCCTATATCCCGACCAACGTGATTTCGATTACCGACGGCCAGATCTTCCTGGAGACGGAACTGTTCTTCAAGGGCATCCGCCCGGCCGTAAATGTCGGTTTGTCGGTGTCCCGCGTGGGCTCCGCCGCGCAGATCAAGGCGATGAAGCAGGTGGCCGGCCGTATTAAGCTGGAACTGGCGCAGTATCGCGAGATGGCCGCCTTCGCGCAGTTTGCATCCGATCTCGATGCCTCCACCCAGCAGCTTCTGGCGCGCGGCTCGCGGCTGACCGAACTGCTGAAGCAGCCGCAGTACAAGCCGATCGCGATTGAGGAGCAGGTGGTGGCGATTTTCGCTGGCGTCCGCGGTTACCTCGACAAGCTCGAAATCGGCCGCATCGGCGCCTACGAAGCGCAGCTGATCTCCGACGTCAAAGCCCGAGAACCCGCCATCCTCGACGCGATCCGCACCGATCTGGAGATCAAGCCGGATACGGAAAAGAAGCTGATCGCGTTCCTGGACGGCTTCACTAAGTCCTTTGCATAAGGGTCGCTTGCCGCCATGCCCAGTCTGAAGGCGCTTCGCACCCGCATCGCGAGTGTGAAATCGACCCAGAAAATAACCTCCGCCATGAAGATGGTGGCGGCGTCGAAGCTGCGTCGGGCGCAGCAGCAGGCGGAAGCGGCGCGTCCGTATGCCGAACGGATGGAGCGTATGGTAAACGCCCTGTCCGCCTCGGTCGGGAATGCGCCGAACGCGCCGAAACTGCTGATCGGCACTGGCAAGGATCAGGTGCATCTGCTGATCGCCGTCACCGCCGACCGCGGTCTGGCCGGCGCGTTCAACACCAATATCGGACGAGCGACCCGCCTCGCGGCGCGCAAGCTCGAAGCCGAGGGCAAGACCGTGAAAATCCTCACGGTGGGCCGCAAGGGGCGCGACTATTTGCGCCGCGAGCTGTCGACCCGGTTGGTTGACGGCATCAGCTACGCCGGCAAAAAACGGCTGGAATTCAGCGATGCCGAAGCTGTCGGCGTTCGTGTGACCCAGATGCTCGCCGCCGGTGAGATCGACGTCGCTACCTTGATCTATAACCGCTTTAAGTCGGTCATTTCACAAGAAGTGACGGAGCAGCAGATCATTCCGGCCCCGCCGCCGCCCGTGAGCACGACCGCCGCCGCATCGGCCGCCAGCTATGAATTCGAGCCGGACGAGGAAACCATCCTCGCCCGCTTGTTGCCGCAAGCGCTGTCCATCCAAATGTACCGCGCGTTGCTGGAGAGTGCCGCCGGCGAGCATGGTGCCCGTATGGCCGCGATGGACAACGCCACGCGCAACGCCGGCGATATGATCAAGCGGCTGTCGCAGAACTACAACCGAGCCCGCCAGGCTAACATCACACGAGAACTGATCGAGATCATCTCGGGCGCCGAAGCTCTTTGATCCGATAAAGCAGAGGAACATCATTATGGCCAGCAACATCGTCGGACGCGTAACCCAGGTGCTGGGCGCCGTGGTGGACGTTCAGTTCGACGGCGACCTGCCGTTCATTCAGAACGCGCTGCAAAGCAAGATCGAAGACCGCATGTTGGTGCTGGAAGTCGCGCAGCAGCTCGGTGAGCGTACCGTGCGCTGCATCGCGATGGACAGCACCGACGGCATGGTACGCGGCCAGGAAGTGGTCGACACCGGTGGCCCCATCACTGTGCCCGTGGGCCCCGGCACGCTTGGCCGCATCCTGAACGTCGTCGGCGAGCCGATCGACGAAAAAGGCCCGGTTACCTACACCAAGCGCTACCCGATCCATCGCGCTGCGCCGACTTTCGACGAGCAGGCCACATCGGCCGAAATTCTGGTTACCGGCATCAAGGTCGTCGATCTGCTGTGCCCCTATTTGAAGGGCGGCAAGGTCGGGCTGTTCGGCGGCGCCGGGGTGGGCAAGACCGTGCTCATTCAGGAACTGATCAACAACATCGCCAAGGCGCACGGCGGCGTGTCGGTGTTCGCCGGGGTGGGTGAGCGCACCCGCGAAGGCAACGATCTGTATCACGAAATGATCGACGCCGGCGTCATCAAGATGGACGAGAACCACAACCTGATCGAAGGTTCCAAGGTGGCGCTGGTTTACGGCCAGATGAACGAGCCGCCGGGTGCCCGCGCCCGCGTCGGTCTGTCCGGTCTGTCGCTGGCGGAATATTTCCGCGACGAAGAAGGCCAGGACGTTTTGTTCTTCGTGGACAACATCTTCCGGTTTACCCAGGCTGGGGCCGAGGTTTCGGCGTTGCTCGGACGTATTCCTTCGGCCGTTGGCTATCAGCCGACGCTGGCGACCGACATGGGCGCTTTGCAGGAGCGGATTACGTCCACCAATAAGGGCTCGATCACGTCCGTGCAGGCCATTTACGTGCCCGCCGACGATTTGACCGATCCGGCGCCCGCCACGTCGTTCGCGCACTTGGATGCGACCACGGTGCTGAACCGGCAGATCGCCGAATTGGGGATTTACCCGGCGGTGGATCCGCTGGACTCCACCAGCCGCTCGCTCGATCCGCGGATCGTTGGTGAGGAACACTACAACGTCGCCCGCCGTACCCAGGAAATCCTGCAAACCTACAAGTCGTTGCAGGACATCATCGCCATTCTGGGCATGGACGAGCTGTCGGAGGAGGACAAGCTGGTCGTGGCCCGCGCCCGCAAGATCCAGCGCTTCCTGTCGCAGCCCTTCCACGTGGCGGAAGTGTTCACCGGATTCCCCGGCAAGTTGGTGCCGGTGGCCGATACGGTTCGCAGCTTCAAGGCGATCTGCGCCGGCGAATACGATCATCTGCCGGAAGCGGCCTTCTACATGGTCGGGACCATCGAGGAAGCCGTCGCCAAAGCCGAAACGATGAAGGCCAACGCCTAATGCCGACCTCGCTGGAAATCGTCAGCCCGGAGAAGCTGCTGCTGTCCCGCTCCGTGGACATGGTGGTAATTCCGGCGTCTGAGGGCGACATGGGCGTGTTGGGAGGCCACTCGCCCATGATCGTAACTTTGCGTGGCGGCACTATCTCTCTTTATGAGGGCGACAAGGTGACCGACCGGTTGTTTGTCTCTGGCGGGTTCGCGGAAGTGACGCCCGAGCGCTGCACCGTGCTGGCGACGGAAGTTCTGCCGGTTGCGGAAGTGTCGAAGGCCGAGGGCGAAAAGCGGCTGGCCGCTGCCGAGGCGAATTACGAAGTGGCGGCGAAGCAAAGTACTGAGGCCGAAGACGCAGCGCTGGATGCGGTCCAGGCGGCGCGGGCGATGGTCGAGGCGGCGGGGTAACCTCCGTCAAGCACGCGAATTGTACGGAAAGGGCTGGCCGTCGGGCCGGCCCTTTTTAATTCAGGGCGCTACGAAAACGCCTCCCGCCGGAGGAAATCGGCGCCATAATCCACCTCCTCCGGCCAGGTCAGACCCGCGCCATCCGGCAGGACCACCATGGTCGCGACGAAGTAATCCCCGTCCCGTAATGGCGTGAACCAGCCGCCACGGTCGATCACCGGCAGGAAATCGACCGTCCCCGTCACCCCGTCGGTCCAGGTAACGACAATTGTATGGTCCGGATGCGCGACCGCCGCGACGATATCGAACAGCCGGACCACCGACAGACTAGACCATGATCGTTTGAGGTCGCACGCGGTCTCGGCGTTGGATCATGGTCTAAGCCTTTGTTTGAGAGGGTGATTCACGCCCGAGGTTGAAGTCAACCTCAAGCGATCACGCTCTAAGCCTGGGGGCCGCGCACCAGCCGCCCCGGCAGCACACCGGTCGGCACACCCTCCCGGAAGGTCACCTGACCGGAGACGATGGTCGCCTCATACCCATGCACCTTTTGCAACAACCGCTTGCCGCCCGCCGGCAGATCGTGCGCGACATAGGGCTTGTCCGCGCCGAGGCGATCCCAATCGATCACGTTCACATCCGCCTTTTTCCCGACCGCCAGCACGCCGCGATCATGCAACCCCGCAGCGCCGGCGGTGTCGGAGGTCAGGCGCCGGATCAGCTCCTCGGTTGTGAACATCCCGCGCTCCCGGCCCCAGTGGGTCAGCAGCCAGGTCTGGTATCCGGCATCGAGAATGAACGCGACATGCGCGCCGCCGTCGCCCAGGCCCATGATGGCGTTGGGGTTTTTCAATAGCGTCTCGGCCATCGACAAGTTGCCGTAAGCGTAGCTGGACAGCGTCGTATAAATGAAGTCGGTGCCTTCGCTTTCCAGTAATACGTCGTAGGCGACTTCCGGCGGGGTGCGGCCCTCGCGTGCGGCGATGGCTTCCAGGCTGTCTTCCATTTTCGGTTCATAGTTTGGCGGGTTGCCGAAGCGGAACATGTAGGCAAAGGACAGGCGGTGCATCAGGGGGAAGGTGCTTTCTTTGCGAGGATCCTCGCCCAGGATCGCCGCCCGCACCGCCGGATCGCGCATGCGCCGCACCCGCTCGGCCAACGGCAGATCGGCAATTGCTTTATACGAAGGGCACCCCGAGAACGGGTTCTGGCTGCCTGTCAGTCCGAGCAAAACACCAACCGCACGCGGTCCGAAGACGGGACGGATCGGCACCCCGTCGGCGAGCGCCTTTTCGGCGTTGGCCAAAAGGTCGCGCCAAACCTCGGGACGGGCGTGGCGCTGGGTCAGCGTGAACACCGCTGGGCGCCCGCTGGCCTCGACGACCCGGCGCAGCATGGCGAATTCAGCATTATGATCGGGTGCCCATTCCGACACCATTTCCAGCATGCCTGACCCCGCATCCTTCATCCCGAGTGCCAGTCCGCGCAGCTCGTCTTCCTGCACCCGCAACGTCGGGGTCGGGTCGCCCTTCAACGTCTTGTGCGACAGACTGCGGGAGGTCGAGAAGCCGAACGCACCTGACAGCATCGCCTCGCGGGCGATCTCCCGCATCTGGGCGATGTCGGCCTGATTGGCGTTTTCGAGCTGTAAGGCGCGCTCGCCCATGACGTAAACCCGCACGGCGGCGTGCGGCAGCAGCGCGCATACATCGATATCGCGGCTCTTGCGCTCCAGCGCGGACAAATATTCGTCGAAGGTTTCCCACTCCCATTTCAAGCCTTCGTTCATGACGGCGCCGGGGATGTCCTCGACGCCTTCCATGAGTTCCACCAGCTTCTGCCGGTCGGCGGGCTTGCAGGGGGCGAAGCCGACGCCGCAATTGCCCATCACCGCGGTTGTCACCCCATGCGAGGACGAGGGGGACAGGTGATCGTCCCAGACCGCCTGCGCGTCGTAATGCGTGTGGATATCCACGAAGCCCGGTGTCACCAGCTTGCCCTTGGCGGCGATTTCTTCTCTGCCCGAGCCAGCGATTTTGCCGATGGCGGCGATGCGGTTGCCGGACAGGGCGACATCGGCCTCAATGGGGGCGCGGCCGGTGCCGTCGATGACGGTGCCGCCGCGGATGACCAGATCGTAGTCTGCCAAGGGACTTCTCCTGTTTGTTTGGTGGCAATACTGCACCGGGGCGGGGGCGGGTGCAAGATTTCGGGTTTGGCAAAATATTTCGGTGCCGACCATACCCCGGTACCCCCGAATGGATGAGACGGCGCTTCCCGTATTGCCGGGACAAAGCGTAAACTCCCTGGCATGATCGATCGTCGCAGCGCTGCTTTCGTCCGACTCCGCCAGCTTGCCGACCGGCCGGGGGGACGACGAATCACGCCGTTGTTCGCCGCCGATCCGCACCGAGCGGCGCGGTTCAGTGTGGCGCTGGATGATTTGACGCTGGATTTCTCCAAATCGTCGCTCGACGACGCGGCGCTCGACGCGCTGTTCGGGCTCGCGGATGCGGCTGGTCTCGATGACTTCCGGCGCCGGATGTTCGCCGGTGCGATGGTCAATACGACGGAACGGCGCGCCGCGATGCATATGGCGCTGCGGGCGCCAGGGGATGCCGGACTGCGCGCGGAACTGGGCGGCGTGTCGGAGGATGCCGGCCACCTGGCGGCGGTTGAACGCGCGCGTATGCGGGACTTCGTCGCCGCAGTCCACGCGGGGGATAAAACCGGCGCAACGGGTGCGCGTTTCACCCATGTGCTGTCCATCGGAATCGGCGGGTCCGACCTGGGGCCGCTGGTGGCGACCGAGGCGCTGACCTTGGGGCGCGTCGATACGCCGATGGAGGCGCGTTTCCTCTCCAATGTGGACGGGCACGCGTTTTTGCACGCGACGCATGGGCTCGATCCGGCGCGTACCCTGGTGCTGATCGCATCGAAGACGTTCACGACCCTGGAAACGATGACCAACGCCCAGGCGGCCCGAGCCTGGGTCGCCGGGGCGTTGGGCGAAGCCGCGGTGCCGCTGCATTTCGGGGCCCTGTCGACCAACCTGCCCGCGGTGGCCGCCTTCGGGGTGACCCCGGACCATACGTTCGGTTTCCGCGATTGGGTGGGCGGCCGATACTCGCTATGGTCTCCGGTCGGTTTGTCGATCGCGCTGGCGGCCGGATGGGACAAATTCCAGGCGATGCTGGACGGCGCCTGGGCGATGGACCGGCATTTTCGCGATACGCCGTTGCGGCAGAACCTGCCCGTTTTGCTGGCCTTGGTGGGTATCTGGCACACCAATGCGCTGGGCTGTGCCAATCAGTGCGTGCTGGCCTATGATGATCGCCTCCGGCGTCTGCCGGCACACCTTCAGCAGGTCGAAATGGAGAGCAACGGCAAGCGCGTGACCCTGGCCGGCGTGCCGACCGAGTGGGACACCTGCCCGGTGTTGTTCGGCGAGCCGGGCACCAACGCGCAGCATAGTTTCATCCAGATGGTGCATCAGGGTACGCGGGTTATCCCAGTGGATTTCATTCTTGCCGCCAATCCCGATCATGACCGTCCCGAGGCCCATCGCGTTTTGGCGGCCAACGCCTTCGCGCAGGCGGAAGCGCTCATGGTCGGCAAGTCCGAGGCGTCCATCCGCGCCGAAATGGCGGCGAAGGGTGCGTCGCAGTCCGACATCGATGCCATAGCGCCGCATCGCGTCGCCCCCGGGGAGCGTCCGTCCAACACCATCCTGTTCAAGCGTCTCGATGCGTTCAGCCTCGGGCGATTGATCGCCTTGTACGAACACAAGGTGGCGGTGCAGGGCTGCCTCTGGGACATCGACAGTTTCGACCAGTGGGGCGTGGAACTCGGCAAGGCGTTGGCCGGCGGGATTCTGCCGCAACTCACGCCGGGCGCCGCCGCCGGATCGCACGATAGGTCCCCGCGCGGATCGCACGATGGGTCCCCGCGCGGATCGCACGATGCGTCCACGCATGGCCTGATCGCCCGCTTCCGCGCCCTGCGCGGCGAGTCATGATCCGCCGGTTTGGATTGCGCCCGGCCGGTGCCCCGCTCCAAGGCCGGTGCGGTCGCGGCAAAGTATTCCCTAACGCAGATGAAGGGGGATCAACCCAAAATTACGCAGATTTTTTTTACACGCGCCGCGAGCCATCCAAGCGCAAGATAGAATCGGCGTGCATCTGCGTGAATCCCCCTTCATCTGCGTATGAAATACTTTCTAACCACGGCACCGCCCTAACAAGTTGGGCCGCGGCATGACCGCGATCCGTATTCTCTCCGAAACCACCGTCAACCGCATCGCGGCCGGGGAGGTGATCGAGCGACCGGCGGCCGCGGTCAAGGAACTGGTGGAAAACGCGCTGGATGCCGGCGCCACCCGGATTTCGGTCGCGCTGACCGGCGGCGGGATCGACCGGATCGAGGTCACCGACGACGGCATCGGCATGACGGCCTCCGATCTGGCGCTGGCGGTGTTGCGGCATGCGACGTCCAAACTAACCGACGATACGCTGGTGCGGATTTCCACCCTTGGCTTCCGGGGGGAGGCTCTGCCCTCGATCGGTGCGGCGGCTCGGTTGTCGATGACTTCCCGTCCGCGCGACCAGGACCATGCCAGCACGATTACGGTCGAAGGCGGGCGTGTCGCCGAACCCGCACCGTCCGCCGGTGCGCCCGGCACCCGCGTGGTGGTCGCCGATCTGTTCTATGCCACCCCCGCCCGGCGCAAATTTCTGAAAATCCCGCGCACCGAGGGCGATCATGCGGAAGCCGCCGTTCGTCGTCTGGCCTTCGCCGCGCCGCAGGTCGCGTTCCGGCTCGAATCCGATGGCCGCGTGGCCTTCGACCTGCCTGCACAGGATCGCGCTGCCCGGGTAGCCGCGCTGCTGGGGGGCGATGCGGCGGCTGCCATGATCCCGCTGGATGCCGAACGCGGGGACATGCGGCTGACCGGTTTCATCTGCTCCCCCGCGATCAATCGCGCCACGGCGAACGCGCAAAGCCTGGTGGTAAACGGGCGTCCCGTGATCGATCCGACCCTCAAAAGCGCGATCCGGGTGGCGTATCGCAACGTGCTGGAACATGGGCGGCATCCGGTGGTGGCGCTGTATCTGGACCTGCCGCCGGAAGAGCTCGACGTGAACGTCCACCCGGCCAAGACGGAATTGCGGTTTCGCGATTCGGCGGGCGTGCGCGGGCTGGTGATCGGCGGTATTGGGCGACTGCTGGCCGGGGCGGCGGGCACCGATATGCCGGCACCGGCGCTGATGGAGCACCGGCCGTCGATGCACCTCTGGCAGTCCCGCCCATCCACCCATCGCGGCGGGATCCAGGCCCTGCCGCTGCCCGAACCGCTGAACATCAACGGTTCCTTGGCCGAAGCCCAGTTGCCGCTGCACGCCGAGCCCTTCGCCCGCATGCTGTCGAGGCCCGCCGAACGTTCGCCACATCCGCTCGGCGCCCCGGTCGCGCAGGTGCTCGATACCTATGTGATCGCGGTCGCGGCCGACGATTCGCTGGTGCTGGTCGATCAGCATGCCGCCCATGAACGCCTGACGCATGAGGCCATTCGCACCCAGATGCTCGATGGCGGGGTCCGCACCCAACCGCTGTTGCTCCCGGCGGTGGTGGATTTGCCGGTCGCCGATGCGTCCCGCCTGCTGGCCCGTACAGATGAACTCGGGCGGCTCGGATTGGAAATCGAAGCCTTTGGGCCTGGCGCCATCCTGGTCCGAGCGCTACCCGCCGCGCTGGGTGCGCCGGAGCCTGGGCCGCTGCTGCGCGATCTCGCGGATGAACTGGAGGAAATGGAGGAAACCACGGCGCTGTCCTCCCGCCTGGACGCGGTCATTGCCCGGCTGGCCTGCCATGGCAGTATCCGGGCAGGGCGGCGGCTGAACGTTGCCGAGATGGACTCGCTGCTACGGCAAATGGAGGCGACACCCCGTGCGGCGACGTGCAGCCATGGGCGGCCGACATTCCTGAAGCTTTCCAAAGCCGAGATCGAGAAACTGTTCGGCCGGCGCTAGAGCGTGATCGCCTGAGGTTGACTTCAACCTCGGGCGTGAATCACCCTCTCAAACAAAGGCTTAGACCATGATCCAACGCCGAGATCGCGTGTAACCTCAAACGATCATGGTCTAAGGGTACGACCCTTTGTGTGCGTTGCGCCTTTGTGGTGAATTAAAGCGGACTCGCGCGCACTGCGAGTGTTTGAGTGAGGCACCGCTTTTTTCACCACAAAGGCCCGAAGTACACAAAG
>JANXTL010000021.1 GCA_025352375.1 Acetobacteraceae bacterium
CAGCCTCGCCCTCGACTCCATGCTCGGCGGTGTCATCGCCCAAAAATCCCAGATCGAGGCGCAACTGGCCCTCGGCGCCACGTTCAAGCGCGCCATCCGGCAATTGGTCAGAACCTCGGTCAGGCGCGCGCTACTGCCCACTATCAACCAGATGTCGGCGGCGGGTCTCGTAACCCTCCCCGGTATCATGACAGGCCAGATCCTGGCGGGCATGGACCCGCTGGAGGCCTCGAAATACCAAATCCTCCTGATGTTCCTGTTGTCGGGAGGCAGTGGCCTCGCGGCCGTCGCCGTGGTGTATTTAACGGCGGCACGCCTAACAGACGACCGCCAGCGCCTGCGGCTGGACCGTCTCGTAACCAAGGGACCGAAAAAATGATCGTCGCCGATGTGATGAACCGCAACGTAATCTCCATCGCGCCCGACGCGACGGTGGAACAAGCGGCGAAAACCATGCTCGACCGGCACATCTCCGGCCTGTTCGTGGTCGATGCCAAGGGCGAACTCGCCGGCATCGTGACGGAGGGCGATCTGCTGCGCCGCGACGAACTCGGGACGCAGCGGCACCGGCCCTGGTGGCTGCGGATTCTGGTGTCGCCAGGGCGCCAAGCGGCGGATTTCACCCACACCTACGGAAGGCAGGTCAAGGACGTCATGACGCCGGACGTGATCGCGGTCGCCGTCTCCACCCCGCTCGAGGAAGTGGTCGAAACCATGGAAAAACACCGCATCAAGCGGGTGCCAGTGGTGGAGAACCAGCGGGTGATCGGGGTCGTCAGCCGGTCGGACCTGCTGCGCTATCTGATCGGGCATGCGCGGCAGACGTCCCACGCCGCCACCGACGATCCGACCATCCGCACGACCATCCTGGATGCGCTGGAAAAGCAGGCTTGGGCGCCGGTGACCTCCTTGAACGTGACAGTCGCCAACGGCGTCGTGGATGTCTGGGGCACCATCACCGACGGCAACGAACGCCGCGCCATTTGCGTCGTGGTCGAGAACACGCCGGGCGTGACCAAGGTGCACGACCATCTGGTCACCATCGAGCCCTACTACGGCACCGTGATCGATTCCCCCGACGAGCAGCGGTGATCTTCGACCTCGCCGTCATTGGCGGGGGGATCAACGGCGCCGGCATTGCCCGCGACGCGGCCGGACGCGGCCTTAAGGTATTGCTGTTGGAACAAGCCGATCTGGCGGGGGCGACGTCTTCCGCGTCGACCAAGCTGATCCACGGCGGGTTGCGGTATCTGGAGCATTACGAATTCCGGCTGGTCCGCGAGGCCTTGGGCGAACGCGAGGTCCTGCTGAAAGCCGCCCCGCATCTGGTGCGCCCGATGCGCTTCGTGCTGCCGCATCACGCCGGACTGCGGCCGTGGTGGACGATCCGGATGGGGCTTTTCCTCTATGACCATCTGGGCGGGCGGAAGCTGCTGCCGCCCACGCGGACCCTGGATCTTTCGCACGATCCGGCGCTGAAACCGGGGTTTGGCCGAGGCTTCGAATACTCCGACTGCTGGGTAGACGATGCCCGCCTGGTGGTGCTGACCGCTCGAGACGCCGCCCTGAAAGGCGCCGACATCCGCACCCGCACCCGCTGCACCGCCGCTCGGCCTGTCGATGGCATTTGGTCGCTGATGACCGACCAAGGCCAGGAGGAGCACGCCCGCGCGCTGGTGAACGCCGCCGGCCCTTGGGTGTCCCAGGTGCTGTCCGGGGTCGTGGCGCAAAACGCCCCCACCCGCATCCGCATGGTCAAAGGCAGCCACATCATCACAAACCGGCTGTTCGAGGGCGACAAGGCCTTCATCTTTCAGAACGCCGATGGGCGGGTCTGCTTCGCCATCCCCTACCAGCAGGATTTCACCCTGATTGGCACCACGGACGAGGATTACGCCGGCGACCCGAGCGCGGTGACGGTCTCCGCCGCCGAGGAAACCTATCTGATGGCCGCGGTCAACGACTACCTGCGGACTCCGGTAGCCGCATCCGACATCGTCTGGCGCTACGCCGGGGTGCGCCCGCTGCGCGACGACGGCGCGTCCAAAGCGCAGGAAACCACGCGCGACTACGTGTTGGAACTGACCGGCACCCCGCCCGTCTTGTCCGTATTCGGCGGCAAAATCACCACCTATCGCCGGCTGGCCGAGGCCGCGATGGCTCGGCTCGCGCCGTTTTTCCCCGGCATGCCTGGCCCTTGGACCGCGCATGCGACGCTGCCCGGCGGCGACTTCCCTTGGGACGGTATTGACGCCTTGTGCGCTGGCCTGCCCCCCGCCTCCGCGCGTCGGCTGGTGCACGCTTACGGGACCGACGCCGCGAAGGTCGTCGGCGGCGCGGACCTTGGGGCTGGCCTAACCGAACGGGAGGTGGATTGGCTTGTTCAGCACGAATTCGCCCGGACGGCCGAGGACATCCTTTGGCGCCGCACCAAGCTGGGCCTGCGCTTCACCGCAGCGGAAACCGAGGCGCTGGCCCGTATCCTATCCGGCTGATACCCTGCCGCCACGATTCTACAGGATACCAGCATGGCAACCGAAGCAGTGGCACGACCGGCGGCAACCATTCTTTTGCTCAGGGATGGGGAAAACGGGTTGGAGGTGTTCATGGTGGTGCGCCACCATGCGATCGACTTTGCGTCAGGGGCGCTGGTGTTTCCCGGCGGACGGGTGGAGGACAGCGACCACGCGTTGGCCGAGCGGGTGGGCGGGACGGCGTTTCAGTTGGCCGCGATCCGTGAAACCTTCGAGGAATGCGGCGTCCTGCTGGCCCGAAGCCACGGCGCCAGTGCGATCATCGATGCCGACACGCTGCTGCGGGTCGAAAACGAACACCGCGCGGCGCTGAATGCGGGATCGGTTGAATTCGGCGCTATCCTGGACGCCCATGGGATGGCGCCGGCGACCGACTTGTTGGTGCATTACGCCCACTGGATCACACCCGCGCACCAGCCCAAACGCTACGACACCCAGTTCTATCTGGCCGAGGCCCCCGCGGCGCATGTCGCCGTGCACGATGGCCATGA
>JANXTL010000023.1 GCA_025352375.1 Acetobacteraceae bacterium
AGCGGGGCCTACGTTCACATCACCTCGACCTCCGGCCTGATCGGCTCCGTTGGCCAGACCAACTACGGCGCCGCCAAACTAGGCATCGCCGGCCTGTCGCGCTGCATCGCGATGGACATGCAGCGCTATAACATCCGTTCCAACTGTATCGGCCCGCATGCGTTCAGCCGCATGATCGAGACGGTGCCCGGCCAAACGGAGGAGCAGATGAAAGTCCGAGCGGAAAAGACCAAGCCGGATCACATCGCCAAGCTGATTTCTTTCCTGGGTACGGACGCCGCGGCCAAGGTATCGGGCCAGATTTTCGGCGTCCGCGGCAACGAAGTTTACCTCTACAACCAGCCCCGCCCGATCCGCATCATGGCGCGGACCGACGGCTGGACGTCCGAGAACCTCGCCGAACATTGGTTGCCGGCCGTGCAGAAGGCGTTCACCCCGCTGGAACGCACCCGTGACGTCTATGCCTGGGACCCGGTCTGACGGTATCATTGGGACGAACGAGGGGGGCTTCGGCCCCCCTCTCTATTTCCGGGCCACAAGGATCACGTCCCCATGAGCAAAACCCTTCGCGGCGCCGACATCGTCGTGCGCACCCTGGAACGCGCCGGCCATACGACGATTTTCACCTTGTCGGGCAACCACATCATGTCGCTGTTCGACGCGGCGATCGAAACCAAACTCGATCTGCTGCATGTCCGGCATGAGGCCGCGACGGTGCACATGGCGGATGCCTACGGGCGCCTGACCGGCAAGCCCGGCATCGCCTGGGTCACCGGCGGACCCGGCCATGCCAACGCGGTCGGCGCGCTGTTTACCGCTTTGGGTCAGGAAACCCCCATGGTGCTGATGTCCGGCCATACCGAGACCGATCAGCTCGGCAAAGGTGGGTTCCAGGAACTACAACAGGTCGAAATGGCCGCGCCCGTGACCAAGGCCTCGTGGATGGCAACCGAAACCGCGACTGTCGGCATGGACGTGGCGCAGGCCATCCGCATCGCGACCACCGGCCGTCCGGGACCCGTGCACCTCAGCCTTCCCTCCGACATTCTGGACGCGACGGTGGACGAGGAAGACGTGCTGTGGCCATCGGACGACGATTTCACCGCCGAACCCGTGGGGCTGAACGATGCGGCCGCCGATGCCATCCTGTCTATCATCCGTTCGGCCAAACGCCCCCTGCTGATCGGCGCGCCGGTGCTGGCCAATCGGCCGGGACGTGCGCTGATGGCGCGGGTGCAAGCAGCACTGGGGATTCCCGGCTGCCTCAGCGAGGGACCGCGCGGGTTCAACGACGCCACGCTCGGCCGCTACGGGGACGTGGCGAAACACGCCGACCTGATTATCCTGCTGGGCAAGGCGCTCGATTTCACCCTGAAATTCGCCGCCGAACCGTTCATCTCCGCCGATTGCCAGTTCGTCAGCATCGATCCGGAGGGTGCGATCCTCGGACGCGCCGCCGATGCGCTGGGCAGCCGCATGGCGTTCGGCTGCATCGCCGACACCTACCCGGCGGCCGAGGCGTTGATCCGCCGCGCCAGTACGAAGGGCGATCCCGCCTGGGTCGCCGAAGCTGAAGCAGCGTTCGCGGACCGACCGGACTCAGTGCGGACGGGCGTGTCCTCGACCCCCAACAAGCTGCATCCTGCCGAGGTGTTCCGCGTGTTGCAGGGGTTCCTCGACCGCGAACCCGACGCCGTTCTGATCTGCGACGGCGGCGAATATGCACAATGGGGCCAGAGCATCCTGCGCAACGACCGCCGCATGATCAACGGTGTGGCGGGTTCTATCGGCTCGTCTTTGCCGATGGCCAGCGGGGCGCGCGTCGCCGAACCGAAGGCGCCAGTGTTCGCGGTGATGGGGGATGGCACCTTCGGGTTCCACATGTCGGAGCTTGAGACAGCCGTGCGCCTGAACCTGCCCTACGTCGCCATTGTGGGCACCGACTGCCGCTGGAACGCCGAGTACAACCTCCAGGTCCGGGACTACGGCCCCAACCGCACGCATGGTTGCGAGCTGAACCCGACGCACTACGAACTCGTCGCCACCGCGCTTGGCGGCCATGGCGAGCTGGTCGAACGGGTGGCCGATCTGACCCCGGCCATCGAACGTGCGCTGGCCAGCGGCAAACCCGCCGTGATCAACGTGATGATCGAGAGCATCCCGTCGCCGGTGGTGCGTCGGTGATTCGTTCCGTCGCGGTCTTCTGCGGATCGAAGGGCGGCAACAACCCCGCGTTCGCGCGGGCCGCGACGGCATTGGGCCGCGGACTCGCCGAGGCCGGGATCGCCCTGATCTATGGCGGCGGACGGGTCGGCATCATGGGCCTGGTCGCCGATGCAGCGTTGGCGGCAGGTGGGACGGTGGAGGGAATTATCCCGGAATTCCTGATGCAGTGGGAGGTGGCGCATCCCGGCGTCGCCGACATGCAGGTCACCGACAGCATGCACAGCCGCAAGCGGCGCATGTTCGAACGCGCCGATGCCTTCGTAACCCTGCCGGGCGGCATGGGAACGCTGGACGAAACGATCGAAATCCTGACCTGGCGCCAGCTCAGGCTCCACACCAAGCCGATCCTGATTTGCGACACCGCCGGCTGGGCTGGTGCATTCGTCAGTGCGATCGAGGCGACGGTGGAACAAGGCTTCGCCGACCCGACGATACGCGATTTTATCGAGGTGCTGGACGGCCCCGCGGCCGTACTGGCCCGCCTGCGCCGCTAATGCTCCCCACGCTAACCCTGCCGATATGATGGCCCGCTGGCTCTA
>JANXTL010000100.1 GCA_025352375.1 Acetobacteraceae bacterium
CTCACCATCCTATGCCCTGGCGCTTCGCCTTATTTGTAAGCGTATGCATGACGCCAATCCGCTGTAAAACGGTGCCGTGGACGTGCGGCCGGTAAACCGTGCTTTCCTTACTCCCCCCTTTTTGGAATTAGCCGGGGGTAGTGGGGCGCACTGGCCAACGCATCTTGGTTTCCGAGGGCGCTTCTCTATCCATGGGTGCGTTAATCGGATCGCGGATACCACGCCGGCAACCGGTGGCAGGCTAAGACGATGATCGCAACCCGCTCCCTGGCCGGCGCAGACGTGCCAGTTAGCCATTCGTTTGGCGATGCATCGGATTGCCGCAGCCTTGGGGGGCCTATCGTCTGATTGCAGACGCCTTAGCTCCACGGGGCTCACGTCGTCTCTCTGCATCCCGCATCATAGCGTATGCTGAAGTGTATGCCGATCAATACGACTAGGACGATTTGTGAGCAATATCAATGCTTTATAGAGAATTGGTGGCGGACGGGGTGGGATTCGAACCCACGGTACGCTTACACGTACGGCGGTTTTCAAGACCGCTGCCTTAAACCGCTCGGCCACCCGTCCAGCGCGCCGCGAACCTAATGCGGCACCGGCTTGGCCTCAAGCGGCGTTTGAGCCAACCGCGCGCTCAATCTCCGCCGCCGCGATCCCGAGCGTCGTTGCGGCCTCCAGGATGTCGGCCCAGGACTGCGGATCGACCTCGATCCCCGCCACCAGCCGCTTGGTGGCATAGCGCCGCTCCGGTTCCCCAGGCGTCAGGACTTCGGTGAACCCGGGCGCCGGCCGCGCCGACTTGATGTGGGCGCGCGTCGCCTCGGCCCGCGCCGCGACGTGGTCGGCGCCACCGAGCAGCGTGAGGTCGATGATGGTGGCGAGCATGGAGTTCAGTGTGCCGCCGTTGCGGTGCTCGACGGTGCCCTGACCGCCGGCGACGGCCATCGCCATGATCTCGCACATGATCGCGAGCCCGCCGCCTTTATGGGTGCCGAAGCTGCGCAGCGCGCCGGTCTTGTCGCGCATGAAACCGGTGGGATCGTTAGTGGGGTTGCCGTCGGCGTCGATCAGGCAATCGTCCGCGACCGCGATGCCTTTGTTGTAAGCGACGCGCGCCTTGCCGGCGGCGATGGTGGTGGTCGCCATGTCCAGCACGACCGGCAGCCCGTTCGGTCCCGGCACGCCGGTGGTGAAGGGGTTGGTGCCCAGCCGAGCCTCGGCCGCGCCCCAGGTCGCTTGCGCGTCCCGGTGGTCGGCGACGTTGACGAAGGATGTGAACGCGCACCCGTGGGCGATCGCGAGTTCGGCGTAGGTGCCGATGCGCCCGATATGGGACGCGTTGCGCAGCGCCAGCACGCAGGCGCCCAATTCCTTGGCCTTCGCGATCGCTCGGCGCACCGCGTCGCCCGCCGCGCGCTGGCCGTAGCCGCGCTTGGCGTCGATCACCAGCAGGGCGCCGGAGTCCAGCACCGTGTCGGACACCTGGTTGGGCACCAGCAGTCCGTCGCCGAGCAGCCGTACATAGGTGGGTAGCATGCCGACGCCGTGGGAGTCGTGGCCGGCCAGGTTGGCGCGCACCAGATGATCGGCGACTTCCTTGGCTTCCACGTCCTCGCTGCCCATACGGGTCGCAATGAGGTGGGCGAGGTTTTCAAGGCCGTGGGCGGTGAAGGTCGGCATGAGGGCTCCAAAAATGGGTGTCGGTTAGAATGCGCCGACGGTGCGGATGTCGGTTTTGCCGAAATCGTCGCCTTTGAAAAGGAGGGGCGCGTCTTGCTTCTTCGCGACGGCATAGGCGAAGCAGTCGCCCATGTTCAACTGCGCGGGATGTCCCTGACCTTTGCTGTAGCGGGGACCTTTGCCGTAGCGGGGACCTTTGCCGTAGCGGGCGAACGCGTCCAGGGCGAGAGCCGCGATATCCGGGGTAACCGAAATGCTGCGAGTGCCAGTGATCGCGAGAAAATCATCGACCCGATCGCTGGCGATTTCGACGCTGACCTGAAGAATGCGGCGTATGGCCAACACAGCTTCGAAGATCGCGAGCGGCGATGTCATGGATTGCGCCGCTGACTCCAGCCTTTCCGCCAACTGTCGGCTGCCGGGTTCCTCCATCATGATCGCAACGATAGCCGACGCGTCTACGAACATCAGGGATCGCCGCTGACCGCGTCGTAGAACGCCTTATCGGCTTTCAGGCCGGTTCGGGGGTAGGACCGCATCTTGTCCTGCAATGGCTTCAGGCGTTCCGCAAGCGCCGGCCGTTCGGCCACCCGCTCCAACTCGTGCCGCAACGCGACGCGCACCGCCTCGGTCTTGGTCGAGCGGGTCCGCTCCGCAAGCTGAATTGCGAGCTGGTTGACGTCTTCGCTGCGGATATTCAGCGGCATGTAAACTCCGTCAGTCGGTTACTCGGCGGCGAGGGCCGGTCGGTCGTCGGCCAATAGCCGATCCACGGTCCGTCGCATATGCAGGCGGGCGGCGTCGGTGACGATGTCGACCAATGCGTCTTGCCCGCACTCGGCGATGCGGGCCTGCTGGACTTCGACGACCGTCAGGTCTTCCTTGAACGCGCCGGCGATTTCGTTGAACAATTGTTCGGTCGCCGCCGGGTCGTTGGGCCGGAAGCCGTTGGCGGTGGACCAGAAATAAAAGCAGGACGTTTCCGTCTCGGGTGTCAGGCCGTGGTAGAGGCGGAATTGCAGCTTGCTGGTCTCCGGCAGGCCGTCGGCATAGGTCCCGGCCTCATCGGCGGCGCTCAATTGCAGGATCGATCCCGGAGCGATGAACTCGAAACGTTGCAGCCGGTCGATCCGCCCCTCGAACCCGCACGCTCTGACATAGGTGGGCGGCGGCAGCGAATTCAACATCCAGCGGTCGAATTTCAACCCGTTCGGCGTGCGCACCGTGTCCATTCTGGCCTCGACATGGGTCATCGGGTTGCCGCCAATGGTCGATCCGTGCACGTAACCGAGATGCGTGAGGTCCATGAGATTGTCGACCATCAGCATCGCCGCAGCCTGGATATGATACATCGTGTGCTTGTGCGGCCAGTGCGCGGTGTCATTGTGCCACGGATACCGCACGATCGCCGAAGGGTCGGCCCGATCCGTCTCCCCCATCCAAATCCACAAAAAACCGTCCTGCTCCATCAACGGAAACCGCCGCACCCGAGCGCGTTCGGGGATGCGGTCCTGGCCGGGGATGCGCACGCAGGCACCCGAACCGTCGAAGGTCAGGCCATGATAGCCGCACTCGATGCCCAGATCGGTGACCTTGCCGATGCTCAGCGGTGCCCCCCGGTGGCAGCACATGTCCAGCAACGCCGCCGCTTTTCCGGCGCGGTCGCGGAACAGCACCACCGGCTCGTTCAATATCCGGCGGGCGAGGGGCGTGTCGGAAACCTCATCGGCCCAGGCGGCGACGTACCAAGCGTTGCGGATGAACATCGCTACTCCCCGTAGGCGGCCCCCAGGGGGACCCCAGGGGGACCCCGCGGGGGGATATCCCCATCTCTGTTGAAATTGGCCAAGCCGGCGCCACCGGTTGGAACTGTCAGGCCGCGACGGTGTGCCTGTCAAGCGCCGGTTTGACCTCAGTCCTGGCCTGATGCAGGGCCAAAGCCCCCTGCCGGAGCGGCAACTGGCGGCAGACCCGGCGAACCGTGCCGTTCATGTTTTCGATGATATTGGTACAGGCCAGCGAGCGGCGCAGTTCGGCCGGCAAGCCAAGGCGGTTGACAGTGAGTATTTCGTCCAGCCCCTCCAATAGACTGGCGCTCACCCCCGGCACCTCGCGTTCCAGCCGTTGGGCCAGATTGCGCATCAATTTCTCGGCCTTGTCCGCTGGTCTTCATGGCGTTGCCGTTCTCAGTGGATTCGACACCCCGAGCTTACAAGCTCAAGGCGGGCAAGGCCGACTTCCCTATTTCAACACAGGCCGGGACATGCCCCTACTCCCCGGCCATCCGAACCGGCGTCGCGGCAACGGCCAGCCGTGCCAGGCCGGAAATGTCGTTGGACCGATCGATGGCCAGCACCGCGTCGGCCAGTTTCGCCGCGCGTTCTCCGCCCAGGATGGCTTCGGTCAGGCCGCGGAATTTGGCCTTCAATTCGTTCTCGGTCAGGAAGTTGGACGGCTCGCCCTTGGGCACCACCACCTTCTGCTCGAAGATCTGGCCGCGCGCCTCAATGGTCAGCTTACCCGACATGTTGGTGGGGAACTCGGCCTCGATCTCCGGGTCGAACGCGCTCGTTACTTTGGGCAGAAGCGAGCGGATCGTGGGGTCGTTCAGCAGCTTGTAGCTGTCCCACCCCATCGCACCCGTCGCCAGGGCGGCGGAAATCACAAAGGGCCCGCTGAACTGCCCATCCACCACATTCTGCGGGTTGGCCTTTTTCTCCGGCGGTTCGCCAACCAGCAGCATGCCCGAACGCGGCAGGCCCAGTCGTACGGCGGTGATCTCGTGCGGCAGCAGGTCATTGGCCGCACGTAGGGCCAGGGCAGCATCGATGCCGGCATGGCCGTAGCGGCAGGACGGGTAGGGCTTCACCGCCGTGTTCATCAGCTCGAACACGACGCCGAGGTCTTGCACCGCCCGTTCCGGCGTTGGGTTCGGTGCATAGGCGCGCATAAAGCCGTGCTTGCCTTCCAGTGCTTCGGACGCACCTTTGAAACCCTCGCGCACCAGCGTCGCGGCCATCAGGCCGTTGACCGCGGCCCAACCGACCTGCGACCGCTTGGTCCAGGCGCCGTTGGCCAGAAACTGGAGCGACCCAGCCGCCTGCGACAGCACGGTGCCCATCGCGCTGGCCACGCCATCGGCGTCAAGGCCGAAGACTCGAGCGGCGGCCGCGGCGGCCCCGAAGGCGCCGCAGGTGGCGGTGGGATGGAAGCCGCGGTCGTAATGCTCGCCCGCCGGCAGGGCCAAGGCGATGCGGCACGTGACCTCATACCCGGCGATAATGCCGGCCAGCACGTCGGCACCCGACGCTCCAACCATCTCCCCCGCCGCCAGCGCAGCCGGGATGACGGGGGCGCCGGGATGCAGGGAGCCAGCGGCGTGCGTGTCGTCGAAATCGAGCGAATGCGCCAAAGCCCCGTTCAGGAACGCCGCCCCGGCGGGCGTGTAGCGGGCGCTATCCCCAAAAACCCCGAAATTGCCGTTCGCCATGCCCATGGCACGCACGGTATTGACGAAGGAATCGGTGCTTTCCGCATCATGGCGCGCGCGCACGATGTTGCCGACGAGGTCCAGGACCAGGAAGCGGGCGCGATTCACGACCTCCGGCGGCAATTTCTCCAACCGGATGTTGGCGCAAAACGCGGACAGTACGCTGGTGACACCCATTGCACGATTTCCCTTTGGATTTTCGAGTGACGGACACTTTGGCGCAATCCCGCCCGCCTATCAACGCTGGTTCGGTCCCGCATCCAGGAGCGCCAGATTCTGTTCGGCCAGGTCCGCGGCGATACTGTTCGGGTCCAATGCCCGCGCGCGCTGCCAGTCGGCGCGCGCGCCCGCGGCGTCACCCAGGCGCTGGCGCTCGATCCCGCGCTCGAGCAGCGCCTCCGCGTTACCGGGGTCGAGAACGATGGCGCGTTCGCTGTCGGCGATCGCGAGGTCCAGGCGCCCGCCGCGGCGCCAATTGGCGGCCCGCAGCACCAGCGCGTCCGACCGATGCGGGTCCAGCGTCAGCGCCTGGGTCAGGTCGTCGATCGCGTCTTGCCATTGATTCATGGCTTCCGAGGCCAAGGCGCGCTGAATGAGCAATTCGGTATCCCCCGGCGACAGTTTCAGCGCCCGCGTCGCATCTTCCCTTGCTCGGGGTGGGTCCCCTGCCATCAACCGAGCCTGCGCCGCTTGCCCGAACACGGTCGCTTTGGCCAGGTCTGGCGCAAGACTGGATGACGCCAACTGCTCCAGCCGTTCCGCGCCGAGGTCGGGTCGGCCGGTCGCGATCAGGGCTAGCCCCTGGCAATGCGCCGCGCCATCCCCGCCACCGTCGGCTGCCCAGGAATTGGCGATCAGTCGGGCGCTGTCGGGTTCATCGGTCAGGGCGCTCAGGCATTGCTCGTACGCTTCGCCGCTGGCGATGCGTGGGGGAAAGGGCGGGACGGGCAGGGCGACGGCCGGCGCCTCGGGCGGCGCCTCGTTTGCGTAACGCCAAATTGTGGTGCCGATCGCGGCGATCAGCAGCAGGGCGATCGTGGTGACCAGGGCGAGGCGGCGTCGCATCGCTCAGCTCGGCCGGGTGAAATGGTGGAACGCATTCTGTCCAACGTGGGTTCCGGGCAACGACGCGCCGAACGGTGGAAAGGCCACGCTACCGAGGCATCCGGTGAATACGCTGTCGTGGATTAAGACATCGCGGCGAATCGCCGGCCACACGGTCTCGGCCAGCAGGTCCTGATCGACGTGGTCATTTTCCATGCGCCAGCCGGTGTAGCCGCCCAAAAGTGTCTCGACGGACGGCAGAATCCCGCCTACCCCGCCCCAAAGGCCGGCCAGGAGCAGATCGGTGTGGGTGAACCAGTCGCGCATCGCGTGAAAATGATAGCGTGAATTCAGCCAGGCATCGACGGCCACGCGTTCCTTCACACTGAGAAGTGAATCGGCGTCGCGAATGAGGAAGCGGCGCACCATGGGATCCGCGAGCACCGCGAACCGCCATAGCAACCGCCGGTGGGGTGGCACGTCCGGCGGCAGCACCATGGGCCGAAGGTCGGAGCCGCGCGCGTGAAGTTCGCGCAAGAATGCCTGGTCCACGCTGGTATCGTGGTAGACGCGGATCGTCCAACCGGGGAACAGATGCGGCAGGATGCGGGTGTTTTCCGCCAGCGGGACCCGGTACCGCGGCTCGTTGCCCCAGAGGCAATAGGCGATGACGTTCTCCGCCGGATTAAGCGGGTTGAACGGCGGCGGGGCGCCGCCCGGCACGGCGGCCATCGGTGTGCGGGTCGTGAATTGTCGGTCTTTCGCCTCTAATGCTTCCCGTCCGGCCGCCGCGGCAAGGTCGGTCCGGCCGATGCGATTATAGGCGTCGCATAGGCAATCGTTCACGTTGGGGCTGTCGGACCCGAGGGCGAGCGCGGCAACACAGGCGGCGATGGCGCCGTGAACGTCGCCCAAGCCTATCAGCAGCACGCCCAGGTTTTCGTGCATTGCGGGGTCCCGGGAAAACCGAACCGCGCCCTGGCGCAGGGCATCGATTGCCTCGCCGAAGCGCCGTGCGCCATGCAACATCAGGCCGAGGAACAGGAAATCGTCCGGCTGGGTCGTGTCCCTGGCATCGCGGAGGAGTTTCTGTTGCAGCGCGATCGCGTTTTCCAGATGCCCGCGCTTGTAGACGGCGCGAATGCAGTCTCGCCGTTCGGCAAGGCGGGTAGTTTGCATAGCTATGGCTTCATCCGGATTGCGCAACGCGGTTCAGTATAGCGCGCCGCGGTGCGGATTGATACCCTGCCAGCTTCGCGCTCTCACGGAATCCAGGCGGCAAAACACTATTGAAATCGGACGACGAATAGAGCATGTCCCCCGCCTGACCGGAGGAAAACGACATGGCTTCGACCCCACGCCCGATTGCTTTCATTCTGGCCTCCACCGACCATGGCACGATGATCGTCAACCGGTTCGACTATAAAATGGTGGGTGCATCTCAGGGCTTCGGTGTCGGGCACATGTTGCTCACTCATTCTCAATACGATCCGAGTGAAGCGTCGATGGTAACTCAGCTTTTGGACGCACGGCGGCGGCATTTCGGGAACGGGGTCGTCGCGCTGGACATCGGCGCGAATATCGGGGTGTTCACCGTGGAGTGGGCGCGCCATATGACGGGTTGGGGAGAAGTGCTGGCGTTCGAAGCGCAGATGCGCGTGTTCCACGCCTTGTGCGGCAATGTCGCGATTAACAATTGTTTCAATGCCCGCCCAGTGTTTGGCGCGGTGACGCGGGAACCGGGAGAAATGCGCATTCCGGTGCCAAATTATTTCCAACCCGGCTCATTTGGTAGTTTGGAACTACAGGACCGGCCGGGCAAGGAAGACATTGGCCAGCCGATCGATTATAGCGAAGCGCAAACGATGGTGGTGCCGGCGCGCTCGATCGACTCTTTGGGCCTGGCGCGCGTGGACCTGATGAAAATCGACGTCGAAGGGATGGAAGCCGAGGTCCTGGAAGGGGCGCGACAGACGGTGACGCGATCTTTACCAATCATGGTCATTGAGAAAATCAAGTCGGACGAGGCGGGTCTGACACAATACCTGGAAGCACTGGGTTACCGGACATTCTTGGTCGGGCTGAACATCCTCGGCATTCACCCCACCGATCCGACGCTGAATATAGTATCTGTATCACAATAAAACCGGGCCGGGCCGCTTCGGCGACGGCCCGGAAGTGCCACGATATTCAGTATCCGGCCACCCTGTCCACTTCCTGCAGCAACGGCTTGCCGTCCAGGAACCGCCCGAGGTTGTCCACGAACAACTTGGCGACCACGCCATCCCGGCGAGGGTGGCCACCGCCGATGTGGGGCAGGACCTGGATGCCTTCGGTCGTCCAAAACTTGTGCTCCTTCGGCAGCGGTTCCTGCCGGAACACGTCCAGCACCGCGCCGGCGATTTTCTTGTCGTTAACCGCGGCGATCAGGGCCGTGTCGTCGATCAGCGCACCCCGCCCGAAATTCAGCAGATAAGCACTGGGTTTCATGTGCCCAAGCCGATCCGCGTTAATAAAATTCTCGGTATCGGGCGTTGCCGGCAGCAGCAGCAGCACGAAATCGGACTGTGCCAGCACCTCGTTGGTGCGGCTGGCTGGGAACACCTCTGCCACGTCGGGCAATTGTTCCAGCGTCCGCTTGGTGCCGATGACGCGCATGCCCAGCGTGGTGGCAAGGCGGGCGACGCGTTGACCGATCTCGCCGAGGCCCAGAATCCCCAAGGTTTGCCCGTTCAAGGGCGTCGCCATGCGACGGGTCCAGGTCGATGTCCTCTGATCCTGGTTGGCCGCAGCGTAGGGCTTGGTCAAATGAAACAGCCCGGCGAGAATGTTTTCCGGCATCGATTCCCGGTGCGTGCCGCGGGCGGAGGTCAGCGTCAATGCAGGCGGCAAATCGGGTACGGACAACCACATTTCGACCCCGGCCGTTAGCGCCTGCGCCCAGCGGAGCTTCGGCATGTCCGGCAGCAGGCCCTTCGGAACGCCCCAGGCGAGCAGGGCTTCGGTTTCCGCACGTTGCGCCTGAGTAGGCGATTGGCCGCGCGGAATAGCCTCCACATGTACGCGATCGGACAGGCCCGCCGCCGCGATGGCATCGGTGTAAGGTCCGGGGCCGTCGGTCCAAAGAAGGACATTGGTCTGGGGCATAAAGGAGTCTCCGCGGTTCTGTTGCCCTGGAGGCTAACGGTTTCAGCGCCGTATGGCCATGGTCGGGGGTCTACCGGCCTCCTCGTAGGCAATGGCGCACCAGCGGTCGTTACTCGGTTCGATAAAGCACCATTCCGGCCCCGCGAGGCTCAAATCGAAACGCGATCCAATGTGGCGGGTGACGTCACCCGTCGCTGGTGGGATGCGGCCCGCGATTCCAATCGAACCGATCGCCACGCCGAACACAACACCGGTGCTTGGATGCACCAATGCCGGCCGCCCCCAAAAAAGACAGAGGCAATCCTCGGGCAATGTTTTGTTGTCGTTCCGAATGGCGATCGCGAGGTCAGCATGGGCGGCATAGGTCAGATCGTTCCAAGTGAACGCGCCGGCTGCAACGCTCAGTGGCGGGGCGGGGCGGGGCGGGGCGAAATACCGTTGTCGGCACCCTCGCCGCACGCTCGAGGATGCTGGCTTTCGTGATTGGGTTTCGAACCCGAGCGGCGATCGTTTCAATTCGTTCCTGTAACTCAGAGGGGGTGAGTTCGACGGGTCGGAGCAGTTCAATCGGTCCGTGATTGCGCGGATCGTCTGCCAATATTCCGGGATGGCCGACCACAATAATTTCGCCTTATCGTGGTCTACTTAGACATCGAAAACCCTTCGTACCCGTTCGCCGCCACCGCGTCGCACTTCTTCTTATATCCTGCAAAGCCGCCGACATAGGGCATGAACACACGCGGCTTGCCCGGAATGTTGGCGCCCACGTACCAGGAATTGGCCAGCGGGTACAGGGTGCTGTCCGCGACGTCGTTGACGTGCTGCACCCAATCGCGTTCCGCGTCCGGTGTCGGCTCGATCCGCGCCATGCCGCGCTGGCGCATGGTGCCGAGGCAATCGGCGATCCAGTCCATATGCTGCTCGATCGCCACGATCATCTGGGTTTTGACGGACGGACTGCCGGGGCCGGTGATGGTGAACATGTTGGGGAAGCCGGCGACCATCAGGCCGAGGTAGGTGGTCGGCCCTCCCTCCCATTTCTCCGCCAAGGCGGGGCCGTTGCCGACGCGGATGTCGATTTCCTTCAGTGCGCCGGTCATGGCGTCGAAGCCGGTGGCGAACACGATGGCGTCGAATTCGTACTCCGTCCCGTCCGCTGTGCGCAGCCCGTTTTCGGTTATTTCCTCGATTGGCGTGGCGCGCGCGTTCACCAGGGTGACGTTATCTCGGTTGTACGTTTCATAGTAGTTGGTATCCAGGCACAGGCGCTTGGTCCCGATCGGGTGGTCCTTCGGTGCCAGCAACTCGGCGGTGACGGGATCCTTCACGATGCCGCGGATTTTGTTGCGCACGAACTCCGACGCGGTGTCGTTGGACGCCTTGTTCACCAGGATGTCGGTGTAGGAATACAGAAAGCTGATGCTGCCGCCCTCGGCCCATTTGGCTTCGTATTGCGCCTCCCGTTCTTCCGGCGTGGCGTCCAGGGCGGACTTGGTGGGGGGCGGGAAGCCGGCGATTCCGAACGGGGTGTCATACGCCGCGGCACGACGGTCTGTATATTCGGCTTTGTGGCGGGCCTCGATCTCAAGGTCCATCGGACCGTTGCGCGCCGGTAAACTGAAATTGGCGGTGCGCTGGAACACATGCAGGTGCTTCGCCTGCCTGGCGACGATCGGGATCATTTGCACGCCGGACGATCCGGTGCCGATCGCGCCAACGCGGAGGCCGGTGAAATCCACGCCCTCATGCGGCCAGAGGCCGGTGTGGTACCACTTGCCCTTGAACCGCTCGATGCCCTTGAAGTCCGGCACCCGGGGTGTGGATAAATTACCGGTTGCCATGATGCAGAACGGTGCGGTCACCACATCGCCTTTATCGGTCTTCACCGTCCAGATGTTGCGTCCGCGGTCGAAATCCGCCGCGGTGACGCGGGTGTTAAGCTGCACGTCCTTGCGCAGATCGAACCGGTCGGCGACGTGGTTAATGTATTGTAAAATCTCCGACTGATTGCCGTAGCGTTCCGGCCAGTGCCATTCCTGCTGCAGGTCGTTGTCGAACGCGTAGGAGTATTCCAGGCTTTCCACGTCGCAGCGGGCGCCTGGGTAGCGGTTCCAAAACCAGGTGCCGCCGACGCCGCTGCCAGCCTCGAACGCTTTGGCCTTTAACCCGAGGCGGCGCAGCCGATGCAAAGCGTAAAGGCCGCCCAGGCCGCCGCCGACCACGATCGCGTCGAATTTTCCCGAATGCGTTCCGGCTGACGCCTCGCGCTCCATCACCTCGGACATGCTCGCTACCTTCGATGCTATGAGTCTACTGGTCAGTAGGAAAGCACAGCCGCGAGCCGACTACAACCGAACGCTCCGCTCCACCGGTACCGACCGGCAATCCATCTCGTACTCCAGCCCCACCACCGGCGGCCGAGCGAAATGCCAGCGCAAGCCGTGCTCGGCGGCGCCGCGGCGGACGATCTCGTCGGCCAGGAACGGATACAGATCATGCACGGTATAAACCTGCACCGCCGTCGTATCCGCCCAACCCGCGCCGATTGCGGCCAGGCGTTCCTCCATCCGTCCCAGCACGTAAACGCCTTTCTCCCGCATCGCCTCGGCAGACGTCTCGCCGAACCGGACGGTGCGTTCGCGGTAGGACGCGTGGCCGTCCTCGGCTTCCCCGCTGCCGGAGATCGCGAACGATCCGGACGCGCCGGCCACGCGACGGGCAAAGCAGAATGCGTGAAAGCTGGGCACCAGCGGTTTGTGCTGCGCGGGGCACACGTTGCTGCGGGCGACGGGGTTTTTGTCGTCGCGCATCACGCCCCAGCGCTCCAGCGTGCCGCAGTAATGCCGGTTGAAAGCGATGAAGCCCGCATCGGTGAAGGGCGCGGGCGAGCGTAACTCGCAGGCGCAGAACGCGGTCAGCGGTATGTTTTCCGACGCCATGAAGCGTTCGATGAAGGCAAAACCCTCGGCCATAGGCACCGGGCGCTGAAACGCCACGCGCTCGATCTGGTAGCCGAGCAGGGCCTGTACCCCGCAGGAGTATTGGAACACGCCGGGGATATAGCGATACCCGCCGGCCGGCACGTCGATTGTCGAAGCCATCGAACCCCCCTTATGCCCCGACGGCCAGGCTTTCGGTCAGCTCGCACGCATCGATCCGCCAAGCCCCGTCGGTGCCTCTGAGCATATAATACAAGGCTTGGTACGCGCGACCATCCGGGCCGACCACTTCGACGCGCTGCAGAACGTGGTCGCCCAGTTCGGTGGTGGAGCCGTAGACCACGCTGCGTGGGCGGTACACCGGTTGGTAGGCACGGCGCACGATGTCCATGAAAATCTCAGCGGTGCCGAACTTGTCGTGCACCGCGGGGGCGGCGAAGCCGAAGGCGGTCTGGGCGTCGTCGTGGCGAAACGCCTCGATCTGCCCAGCGATCGTGCCCTGGATCGCTTGTCGGTCCGCTGGCGTTTGCGCCCGGGCCGGTGCGGCGAGGCACAGCAACAACGCGACCCAACGGAGCATGCGAACGGCCCTTTCTGGTTATTTATGTTTCCGGCAACGCCATGCGCCGAATGGTTCCCGTGGTGCTGTGGCCGTCCTCCAGCGTAACCAGCACCACGCGGCCACCCCAGCCCATGACCTGCTCGGCGCCGACCACCTGGTCGACGGTGTAATCCGATCCCTTTACCAATACGTCGGGCTTCAGCGCCTGGATCATTTCCAGCGGTGTATCCTCATCGAACAGTGTCACCAGATCCACCGGGGCCATCGACGCCATTACGATGGCGCGGGCGGTTTCGGCCTGCAAGGGACGGTTCGGGCCTTTGAGTCGCTTAACCGACGCATCGGTGTTCAATGCCACGATCAGCCGGTCGCAGGCGGCGCGCGCTTCGGACAGCAAGCGCACATGACCGGGGTGGATCAGGTCGAAGCAGCCGTTGGCGAACCCGACGCGCAGCCCCATGTCGTGCCAGGCGGCGACCTGGAGCATGGCTTCTTCCAGCGATGCGACTTTGCGGTCGGTCACCGCCAGGTCGCGCCGGTGCAGCGCGCCAAGCAACTCCTGCCGGGTGACGGTCGCGGTGCCCTGCTTGCCCACCGAAATGCCGGCGGTGACGTTGGCCAAACGGGCGGCGTCCGGCAGGGACGCGCCGGCCCCGAGTGCCACCGCCAAAGCCGCGACCAGCGTGTCCCCTGCGCCGGAAACATCCGCGACTTCCCGAGCACGGGTGGGTAGATGGAGGGCGTCTTGGTCGCGGCGGACGAGGGTGAGGCCCTTGGCGGAGCGGGTGACAAGCACGGCTTCTCCCTCCGTCGCCGCCAACGCGGCACGGCCGGCTTCGTCGGCGTCGGAATCGTGGTCGGCGGCGATCCTGGTGGCGGCACGCACTTCATGCTCGTTTGGGGTCAGGATGGTGGCACCGCGATAGGCGCGGAAATCCAGCCGTTTGGGGTCGGCGATCACCGTGCGTCCCGCGCGGGCGGCCATGGCCAGAACCGCCTCCAGCACCGCGTCGCACAGCACCCCCTTGGCGTAATCGGACAGCACGACGATGTCGGTGCGCGGCAGGGCAGCCTCGATTTTGGCCAGCACGGCGGCGGCAGTGGCGTCGTCCAGCGGGGTGGCGACCTCTTCGTCCAGCCGCAGCAACTGGTGCGACCCGGCCATGAAGCGGGTTTTGGCGGTGGTTGGACGGCCGGGGGCGATCACGAGGGCGGACTCCGTGTCGGGGGAAACGGACAGCAGGCGCGCGATCTCGGCGCCCGCGTCGTCCGCCCCGACAACGCCGACCAGAATGGCATGCCCGCCCAGGGTAGCGACATTCAGCGCGACGTTGGCCGATCCGCCCAGCGTCGCGCGCCGGTCGGCGGGTCGCAGCACGGGGATGGGGGCTTCCGGCGACAGGCGGGACACGGCGCCCGTGACGTAGCGGTCGAGGATGACATCCCCCACCACCAGAACGCGCGCACGCGGAAAGTGGCGGACGATGCCGGCCAGTTCGGTGTCGCCGTGCTGCTGGAGGTTCTCCGTCATCGGGCCCGTATCCTTGGTTGCCGTGCGCGCCCGATAGCACCCCACGCGGCGACCCGCACCGGTAAAAAGTGCGGGCGCGCCGGTTCCAATCGGTGTCCGATCCCTGTATTGAGACGCACCGTTCGTCCCAGGGCGCAACATGCAAGTGAACCGGAGCAGCCGTGAAGTACATTCCCCCGTTCGACCTGATCCGGCGGTCCGTCGAGATCTCCACCATCCGCGGCGAGTTGCGGGTGAATGTCTCCTACGAGGATTTTATTCTGATTTTAAAAAGGATGATCGTCGGGACGGACGTCGATGAAGAGTGGTACCTGCGCACGTACGAGGATATCGCCAAAGCTGTCCGGGAAGGTACCATCGAATCGGCGCAGCAGCATTTCACGGAAGATGGCTATTTCGAAGGCCGTTTGCCGTTTCCGATCCAGGTCGACGATCGCTGGTACATGGACCAGTACCCCGATGTCGGCGATAGCGTGCGACGCGGCGCTTTGCCGTCCGCGCAGGCGCATTTCGATGAGGATGGGTACAAGGAAGGGCGCCTGCCCTTTGGAATGTAGTATGCCGTGCTACAATGCGGGCGCGGTATCGGGGTTTCAAACGTGGGGTCGCGCATGATGGCGTTGGTTGGGCGAACCGCGAACGGCTGCGCGTGAGGCGATGTATGACCCGTAAGCGTCGTAAATCAACCAGCAAACAGGCGGTCGAGATCGCCGCCTCGCCGCCGATTCTGATCGAGGTCGATCCATCGGTGTCCGGCGGATTTTTACACGGACGCTTCGACGCGACGATCCGGGGCCGAGTGGTTTCGGTGTCGCCGGCCGAAGAAATCGTCGTGCATGTCAATGGCGAAGCGGTCACGCTCGCGCAGTATGGCGATCCCGAACATGCGGCGGTGGCCATGTTGCCGGACGGCTCACACGGCCGTCAGCGCGCCTTTCATTTCAACCTCCCTTGGCTTCAGGATCTGGCCGGCGGATTGTGCAATGCGACCATTGTTGCCCGTACGGCGGACGGCGATACCCATCGCGAGTCGTTCGTGCTCGCGGTAGCGCCGTACGATCCTCAACCGGTCGCACTGCTGTCCGGCCCAACACAAAATACGATCGCCGACGCTGGCATTCGGCCACCGGTCATCATTTATGTGGAACGCGCCGCACTCGATGGGGATGGCAATCTAATCGTGCATGGCTGGGCCATCGCGCTGACGACCTTGGTGACTGTACAAATATTCGCCAGTGAGGCGCGGATTTCCGCGGCACGTCTTGGCGGTGTCCGCGGCGACGTCGCGAGCATTTACCCGGCGTATCCCAATGCACCTGTATCTGGTTTCAGCCTGTCGATGCTGTTGAGCGAGGAATTTCACGGTGCCACATCGGTCCGGGTGCAGGCTATCGGCCAGTTCGGCTTCGCGCATGAAGTGACGATGCCTCTGGAACGTCTTCCCGGGCGGACGCTTCGTCCGGCCGCGACTCCCGCGCCCAGTCCTTTAAACCTGTTAGGACAGGAACCCGCCGATCGGCTCACGACCAACTTTCGGATTGAAAATGAACCAACGGCCAGCGGTTTGCTTGCCGGCGGATCGGTGTCCGTGGAGCTGCCGCCACCGCATCCTGTGCATATGTATTGCGATATTGTTACATTAACACGGGATGGCTATCTTGCATTGGAGGGCTGGGCGACCTGTGCCGACGATGTCGCCGTCATCACCGTCTATTTGGACGATGTTCTGGTCGGCGAGGCGGAATTCGGTCGCGAACGCCTCGACGTCGCTCGTCAATTCCCCAATATCCCCTCCGCCATCCATGCCGGGTTCCAGTTCGATCGGCGGGTGATCGATATCGCCGGCCGCGATCACAGCGTGCGATTGCTGGTGCGCAGCGGTGCGGGCGCGGAAAAATCGGAAAATTTCCATATCACGTCGGTTTTGCCGGCGGCGCCGGCCACACCGCTACTCGGTGATGGAACCGGAACAACGGAACTGGAAGAATTCCGGTTTCAGCTAGACAGTCCACGGATCGTGGACGGCGTCGCAGTCGCGCTGGTGACCGGCCGGTTGACGATCGAGGGCTGGATACTGGCGCGTTCCGGCGTCGCTGGGATCGACGTTTTCCTCGACGGTCACCGGCTGGGAGAGGTGCATTACGGCCTGGCGCGCCAGGACGTCGGTTCGGCATTCCCCGAGTGGGACAGCGCGAGCCGCAGTGGCTTCGCATTTCATTGCCCACCGCGCAGCTTACGCGATGGCCAGCACGATTTCAGGATCGATATCAGATCGAAAAATAGCGACGTGTTGTCGGAGATATTTTCCGTCGTTGTGAAGAAATCCGAGGACCACGACGATATTGGCACAATCCGGCACCGTGTCCCGCGGGCCGAAAGCGACATGATGGAGTCACTTCTGGCGGAGCTGACAGGAACGGGGGCTCCTACCCGGTTCATGTTATTTTTGCGACACCATGGCGTGGTGGTACCATCGCCATTGGCCATGACATTCAATGCGCTGCGACTGCAAAGCTTCCGCGACTGGCAGCTGACCGTTCTGGCGGACGACGATCGCTGCCGCGACGATATCGAGTCGGTTCGGGCTGAGTTCGGCGATGCGTTCGAATCTCAGGTGACGGTCGCCACCCCGTCCGGTTCCGCTTGGTCGCTGCCGCTGCGAACCGGCGATAGCTTCATCGGATTTCTCTGCGTGGGCGACGAACTTGGGGCCGATGCGCTGATGGAGTTCGCACTTGCGGGTCAGCTGCGGCCGGACGCGGATTTCATCTATGCGGACGAAACCAGGATAAGTCCCGCCAGCCAGGAGCGGGAACCATTCTTCAAACCCGATTTCTCACCGGATCTTCTGCTGTCGACAAATTATATCGGCCATCCCTGGATCGCGCGGGCGTCGCTGTTGGATGCCATGGCGGTTACGCCCGCCACGCTCGCTGGACTGGGCGAGTACGACTTGGTTCTGCGCTTGACCGAGGCGGCTACGCGCATTCACCACATACCGAAGCTGTTATGCGCCCGCGGGTCCCAGGACCTGGACCCCGCCGGGTTGTGCTCGGCGGCGCTGGCACGTGCGGCCGAACGCCGGAACATCGTCGCGGAGATCCTACCGACGGCGGTCGCGGGTACTTGGCGGTTCAAGCGCGGGCTGGCCGCAACGCCCAAGGTTTCCATTATTATTCCGACCTGCGCGGCGCACGGCTATATCGAAACCTGTATCGAAACTTTGCGTGCCAAGACAACCTACCCGGATTACGAAATAATCGTCATCGACAATATTCCGGATAGCCAGATGGCGTGGAAAATATGGCTGCAGCAGCACGCCGACAAGGTGGTCGACCTACCGCTCTTGTTTAACTGGTCGCGCTTCAACAACACCGCCGCCGATTACGCGGATGGGGATTATCTGCTATTTCTGAACGACGACATCGAAATAATCCAGGATGACTGGCTGGAAACCATGATGGAACATGCGCAACGACCTGACGTCGGCGTCACCGGCGCGCGCCTGCTGTACCCAGATCGGAAGATCCAGCATGCCGGTATGTTCCTGGCCGACAACGGTATCGGACGCCATGCGTTCCGCCTCGCCGCTGAGGACGAGCCCGGATATTTCGGCCTCGCGCAGACCCAGCGAAATACCATCGCGGTCACTGGTGCGTGCATGTTGGTCCGAAGCGAGGTGTTCGATCGTTTGGGCCGATTTGACGAAGCACATGAAATCGTTAACAATGACCTTGATTTTTGCCTTCGTACCCATCGGGCCGGGCTGCTGACCGTATATACGCCGCATGCGACGCTCATCCACCATGAGCTCGCCAGCCGGGAGCGCATGAAGGACGTCTATGACCATTCGCATTTTAACAGTCATTGGAAAACGCGGTTCGCGGCCGGCGATCCGTACTTCAATCCCAATCTATCGCGTCAGGCGGACGACTACCGCCAGGCCGATGAGCCGACAATGTTGGTGTACCCTGGCAATCCGCTGTTTCGTGCCGATGATATCCAGCGCATCCTGGTGGTCAAACTCGATCATATCGGCGATTTCGTCACTGCCCTTCCGGCGATCCGGCGTCTACGGCATTTGTTTCCGCGGGCGAAAATCAGCGTCCTGGCGGGTCCGACATCCAAAGCCTTCGCAAGCCTGGAGCCGGCGATCGACGAGTTCATCGAATTCGCCTTTTTCCACACTCGGTCCCAATTGGGCGAACGGGATTTGACAAAGGACGATTTCGCGGAGCTGGCGAAACAGTTGAAGCCAAAACGTTTCGATCTGGCAGTCGATCTTCGCAAGCATCTGTCGACGCGCGACGTCTTGCTGCACACCGGTGCGCGGTTCCTCGCCGGGTTCGACTATCTGGGCCGTTGTCCCTATCTGGACATCGTGGTGGAGTGGGACGGCGACAAAGCGCTGCAGCGCAAGCGCGCCCATGTCATGGACGATCTGCTGGCGCTGATCGCGGCGATCGGCAGAGCGGCGATATCCGACCGGGCCGTCATGAGCCCGGGGATCGAACCCACGCCGACAGGCGAATTGCCGGCCCATGTCCGGCGTCTTTTCGACAAACCGGTGGTTGCCATTCATCCAGGCGCCGGAAATACCACCAAGCAATGGCCCGAGGAGCATTTTTCCGCGCTGATCGATTTGTTAATTGAACGGAACGATGTCAATATATTGCTCGTCGGCGGCCCGGATGAAGTCGAAATCGCCGATGCGCTGATGGAAACCGTGCTGTGCTCGGATTCCGTTGCGTCGATGGCCGGCCAGACGTCCCTGGCGATGCTGCCGCGCTTGCTCGCGGCGTGTGTGTTGTATATCGGCAATGATAGTGGCCCCAAACACATCGCCGCGGCGATGGGACTTCCGACCATCGGCATTCATTCCGGTGTGGTAGATGCTGCCGAATGGGGGCCGGTTGGCGAACGGGCCGTGGCGGTGCAGCGCAATATGACGTGCAGCCCCTGCTATTTGGCAGTCGCGGCCGATTGCCCACGCGAGTTGGCGTGTCTGCACGGCCTGGAGGTCACCCATGTCCACAATCTCGCGGAGACTTTGCTGATGCGACCGATCGCCGCCCCCAAACCCGTGGTATGGGCCGATACAATGGTTGACGCTGACGTGGTTGCATCGCGATGACCGACACCGAAGCGCTGGAGCTTGCTGCCGATTTGGCGCTGCGGGCAGCCGCGGTCATCCTCGCCATTCGCACGCGCGGGTTCGCGGTGGAGCGCAAGGAGGACCGCTCGGTCGTCACCGAGGCCGATCGGGCGGCCGAAGCGCTGATTGTATCGGGGTTGCGCGAATCGTGCCCCGACATTCCCGTCATCGCCGAGGAGGAAGTCGCGGGCGGGCGTCCGACCGCGGCATCGCGGGCATTTTGGCTGGTCGATCCGTTGGATGGAACCCGCGAGTTTACCTCCGGCAGCGACGATTTCGCGGTGAATATCGGGCTGGTGCGCGACGGCCGGGTCGTGCTGGGCGTTGTGGCGGTGCCGGCGACAGGGGAATTGTTCGGCGGCATCGTGGGGCAAGGGGCCTGGAAGCGGATGGGCGGCGTGCAAACCGCGATCCGCACCCGAGCAGTGCCGGCCGAGGGCGTCACCGTCGTCGCCAGCCGCCACCACGGCGCCGGACCCGAATTGGACGCGTTCCTCGCCGGCCGCACGGTGGCCGCGATTCGCAACTACGGGTCCAGCCTGAAATTCTGCCGCCTGGCCGAGGGGATCGCCGACCTCTACCCGCGCTTCGGGCGCACCATGGAATGGGATACCGGTGCGCCGCAGGCCGTGCTGGAGGCGGCCGGCGGGTCCGTATGCAACTTGGACGGCACGCCGTTGCATTACGGCAAGCCCGGTTGGGAAAATCCGCATTTCGTCTGTTCGGGACGCCCCGCTGCCGCCGGTTGACAGACCCCAACCCTATCTATGATCTCCGCTTGGTTACAACGGACTGCCAGTCATGCTTCTCGTCGTCGATGCGGGCAATACCAACTGTGTTTTCGCCGTGCACGATCCAAGTGCGGATGCACAAGGGCATCCGCAGGGCTGGCGCGGGTCCTGGCGCATTCGCACCGACGCGCAACGCACGTCCGACGAGTATGCGGTCTGGCTGCTAACGCTGCTGACCCATAGCGGGCTGAAACCGGCCGACATCGACACGGCCGTCATCGGCACGGTGGTGCCGGCAGCGCTGTATCATCTGCGCCGCCTCTGCCGTGACTGGTTCAACGTGGAGCCGTTGATCGCCCGAGCGAACCTGGACTGGGGCTTCGAGATCAAGATCGACAATCCCAATGAGGTCGGTGCGGACCGCCTGCTGAACGCCCTCGCTGGGCACCGCCAGTTCGGCGGCCCGCTGATTGTCGTGGATTTCGGTACAGCCACGACCTTCGACGTCGTCGACGAAACCGGCGCTTATCTGGGCGGTGTCATATGTCCTGGCGTCAATCTTTCACTTGAGGCCCTGCATCAGGCCGCTGCCCGCTTACCCCGTATCGGTATGGGCCGGCCGCAATCGGTGATCGGGCGATCCACCATTCCCGCCATGCAATCCGGTGTGTATTGGGGCTATATCGGCCTGATCGAAGGCCTGATCGCGCGCATCAAGGCCGAATACGGTCACCCGATGAAGGTCATTGCCACCGGCGGCCTGGCCCCCCTGTTCTCCGAGGGCACGACCATGATCCACCACATCCTGCCCGACCTGACCTTGGATGGGCTGCTTATGCTGGCCGAACGCAACCCCGCACCGCCGATGCCCCGGGAGCGTACGAGGTCGATCGAGACGGAGTAGCCCCCGCCGCCTCGATAAACTCGACGCACCCCGTGCTTCCCATGTATAGGGCGCGCGACATATGGGGCATCGACAGGATTTCATGAACGCGGCGATTGGCGACCTTGCGTTCCTGCCTTTGGGCGGAACGGGCGAAATCGGTATGAATCTCAACCTCTATCGCTGCAAGACGCCACGGGGCGACCGGTGGCTGGCGGTGGATTGCGGCATCGGCTTCGGCGGCGCGGAACATCCCGAGGTGGATGTGATGATGCCCGACCCTGTGTTCATCGCCGAACGGCGGGACGCGCTGCTGGGCTTGGTGATCACCCATGCGCATGAAGATCATATCGGCGCGGTGGCACATTTGTGGCCGCAGTTGCGCTGCCCCGTGTACGCGACCCCCTTCGCGGCGAGTGTGCTGAAGCGCAAACTGGGCGAGGCCGGGCTGATCAACCAGGTGAAGCTGCACGTGATCCCGACGGGCGGGGCGATCGACCTTACGCCGTTCAAGTTGCAGTTCATCCGGATGTCGCACTCGATCCCGGAATCCCAGGCGCTCGTCATCGACACCCCGTACGGGCTGCTGTTGCACACCGGCGACTGGAAGCTGGATCCGACACCGCTGCTGGGCCCGCCCTCGGATGAGGCTGCTTTGGCGGCACTGGGTGAGCGCGGCGTGCTGGCGATGATTTGCGATTCCACCAACGCGATGGTGGAGGGGCATTCCGGCAGCGAGGCCGATGTGCGCCGGAGCCTGAGCGCGCTGATCCGCGGTATCAAGCGCGGCCGCGTCGCGGTGACGTGTTTCGCGAGCAATGTGGCGCGCATGGAATCCATCGCCATCGCCGCCCGCGACGCCGGGCGCAGCACCGCGCTGGTCGGCCGGTCGCTGCGCAACATGGACGCGGCGGCGCGCGAATGCGGTTACCTTAAGGGGTTGCCGCCGTTCTTGACCGAGGACGATGTCGATGACGTGTCCGACGACCGCCTCGTGATCATCGCCACCGGCAGCCAGGGGGAGGGCCGCAGCGCACTTTCACGCATTGCCATGGACACCCATCCCCGCGTGGCGCTGGGGGAGGGTGACACGGTCATTTTCTCATCCCGCATGATCCCGGGGAACGAACGGGCGATCGGCACGGTGCAGGATCATCTGGTGCGGCGCGGTGTGCATCTGATGACGGACGCCGACCACATGGTGCATGTGTCCGGCCATCCTGCACGCGACGAGCTGCGGCGGTTGTATGCATTGGTAAAACCCAAATATGCGGTGCCCGTGCATGGAGAGTGGCGCCATTTGTCGGCGCACGCCGAACTGGCGCGCGAATTGGGCGTCATCCCGACGTTGATGGAGGATGGCGACATCCTGTCGCTGACCGGCGGACCGCCGGAGATTGTCGACAGCGCGCCGGTCGGACGAATGGTCCTGGATGGCCCGCGCCTGGTCCCGTTGAAGGGCGAGGTGATGAATGCTCGCCGCCGCATGCTCTACAACGGTGTTGTACTCGCGAGCCTGGCGGTGGATGAAGCCGGCCGCCCGCGCGGCAAGACCAAACTCAGCGCGCCCGGCCTGTTCGAGGCCGACGACGATGAGTCGGATCGGGTGATTTACGAATTCACCCAAACAGTGACCGATCTGCCAGCGTCCATTCGCAAGGACGACGCGGCGTTGCTGGAAGCGGCAAAGACCGCGCTTCGTCGCGCGCTGGGCCGGCGATTGCAGAAGCGGCCGCTGGTGGACGTACATTTGCTGCGGGTATGAGGTCGCGATGACCTGGGCGTCGGGCGTTGCTCTTTACATCGTGATTTGGATGCTGAGTTTGTTCGTGGTGCTGCCGATCGGGACCCACCCGCGGGCCGAGGCCGACGCGGCCACGGGATGGCGCGGTGCGCCGCGGCAGGCTCGGATGTGGCGCAAGGTCTTGTTCACGACGATCCTGGCCACGGCTGTGTTCGCGATCGCACTCGTGGCGATCCTGAAGGACTGGCTCAGTTTTCGCCATGGGATCTTGGCTGGCTGAATGACAGCGGCCAGCCCAGGGATATCCCCCTGGGCTGGCCGAGCGCTTTAGTGTTTCCTCCCCAAACTTTGCCCTGATTAAGGCCCGGGCACGGGGCTACTGGTTAGTAGCTAATACGCGCCGGGGAGTCACGCGATTTCCGTCGCATTTTCGCCCTATTCGATGGTTTTCCTACAAAAATCCATTGTGCGGCGCACAAATTTTCCGCTCCGGCTGGACCATCTGGCGGGCCAGGGCGAGCAAGGCTAGGGTCGCACCGATCAGCAAACAGGAAAACGACCGCCCATGTATTTGTCCCGCGCCTTCATCCCGACGATCAAGGAAATTCCGTCCGAGGCGCAGATCGCGTCCCACCGGCTGATGCTGCGCGCCGGCCTCGTGCGCCAGACATCGGCCGGTATCTACGCCTGGCTACCGCTGGGCCTGCGGGTGCTACGCAATATCGAGCGTATCGTGCGGGAGGAGCAGAACGCCGCTGGCGCCCAGGAAGTGCTGATGCCGACGATCCAGCCGGCGGAGCTGTGGAAGGAAAGCGGCCGCTACGACGACTACGGCAAGGAAATGCTGCGCATCGCCGACCGGCACGAGCGGGAGATGCTGTACGGTCCCACCAACGAGGAAATGATTGTCGACATCTTCCGCCAATCGGTGAAGTCGTATCGGGATTTGCCGATCAATCTCTATCACATTCAGTGGAAATTCCGCGACGAAGTGCGGCCCCGGTTCGGGGTGATGCGCGGGCGCGAATTCCTGATGAAGGACGCGTATTCGTTCGACGTAGATCACGCCGGTGCGGTGCGGAGCTATCGCGGCATGATGCTGGCCTATATGCGCACCTTCCAGCGTATGGGCCTGAAAGCCATCCCGATGGTCGCCGATACCGGCCCGATCGGCGGCGATTTGTCGCACGAGTTTATCGTGTTGGCCCCCACCGGGGAGAGCCAGGTTTATTACGATGCCTCCTTCGAAGGCGTGGACTATTTGGCCGGCGGCAACAACCCCGATCTGGACAAATTCTTCGCCGACATCACGTCCCGCTACGCCGCCACGGACGAAAAGCACGATATGGCGAAATGGGCTGAGGTTCCGGAGGCAAGCCGTCGCGAGGGACGCGGGATCGAGGTTGGGCACATCTTCTATTTCGGCACCAAATACACCAAAGCAATGAACGCCGCGGTGGCGGGGTCGGACGGCAAAATGTTCCACCCTGAAATGGGCAGCTACGGCATCGGCGTTTCGCGTCTGGTCGGTGCGGCGATCGAGGCCAGCCATGACGACGCCGGCATCATCTGGCCCGACGCCATCGCGCCGTTCAAAGCCGCGATTCTGAACCTGAAAAATGGCGATGCGGCGTGCGACGCGCTGTGCGACGACCTGTATGGTAAGCTGGCCGGCGAGGCCCTTTACGACGACCGCTCGGATCGCGCCGGCGTCAAATTCAACGACGCCGACCTGATGGGCCACCCTTGGCAGATCATCGTCGGTCCCCGCGGCGCGGCGACGGGCAAGGTGGAGCTGAAGCGGCGCGCCACTGGGGAACGGGTGGAGGTTTCGCCGGAAGACGCGCTGGCGAAGGT
>JANXTL010000119.1 GCA_025352375.1 Acetobacteraceae bacterium
ACGCTATTCCGCCGCGGCATGCTTAGACCATGATCGTTTGAGGATGCACGCGATCGCGGCGTTCGATCATGGTCTAAGCCTTTGTTTGAGAGGGTGATTCACGCCCGAGGTTGAAGTCAACCTCAGGCGATCACGCTCTAGCGGCTGGCTTCCGATGGTACTCAATCCGGAATTGTGCCAGCCCCGCGAGTTGCGCCCGCGTTACCGCCGATCGCAATGACTGAAAGAGCGCAGGGCCCGTCAGCGCGAGGTTCGGCCGCCGCCTGGGCGCGGCTCAGGCCGACCCCGGGCGCCATATATCCAGATCGTGTGTCCCAGTCAGGTGCAGGTTCAAGGTTTTAATCACGCTGCCAGAACATGGTTGGGCGAAGCGGAGCGAACGGTCTGGAGCGGGCGTGTTGCGCGCCGGCCGGCGGGATAACGAGGATTGCAATTGGCTTATGGCGTCTCAAGCGGTGGCGGCGGCGGACATCGAGCGTGCCATTGCCGCCCTGCCGACACCGTTCGCCGCGATGAGGCCAAAGAAAATTTCGTTCGGTTAACCGTAATATACCAGAAATCGGAAGGATGAGGTTGACTACATCCCCTCCCGCACCACCGGATTGCGCAACGTCCCGATCCCCGAAATCTCGATCTCGCAGACATCCCCGTGCTTCATGTTCGCCGTGGCACCCTCGGTCCCCATCCACAGCACGTCCCCGGGATACAGCGTCAGAACCGTTGTCATGGCCACCAGGAAATCCACCACGCCGTGGATCATCTTGTTAGTTTCGAATACGATCTTCTCGTCACCATTCAAGCGAACCGTCGTGCGAAGGTCCTCCAGCGTCACGTCCGTTTCGATCCACGGCCCCATCGGCTTGAATGTGTCGGAGTTTTTGGCGCGCCACAGGGTGCGATCCGACTTCTGCCAAGTGCGCTCGCTCACGTCGTTGCCGATGGTGTAGCCGAGCACCGCCGACAGCGCGTTTTCCCGCGTCAGGTGCTTGCATTTGCGGCCGATCACCACGACCAACTCACCCTCGTACTGCAACAGATCGGTCGCGTCGGCGGGGATCACGATATTTTCCCCATCCGCGATCAGTGCGTTGACCGTCCGGTACCCCGCGTCGGCGTTCGGCGGCAGGTCGGGTGCGCGCCCGAGCTTCACTGCAACCTCCCGCACATGCTCGGCGTAGTTCATGCCGGCGGCGTAGAACGTGGGCGGCACCACGGGCACCAGCAGTTTCACATCGGCCAGCTTCAGACGTTCGGGGGTGCGTTCCCATGCATCGAACGGAGAACCGCGGACGGGGATTACGGTGTCCCCCTCGATCACCGCGTAGCAGGGTTGGCCGTGCTTTTCGAAGCGTGCCCAGCGCATGGTCGTCTCCTCAGTTCTTCTTCCGCATCATGGCCTGCCGGCGGCAAATGGCAACCATCTCGTCCCTCTGGTTCCAGCAGGTGTGCTCGAAATCTACGATGCCGACATCGGGGCGGGACCGGCTTTCGCGCATCGCCATCACCTTGGTGCGGCTTCGCAGGGTGTCGCCGGCGAAGACCGGCTTGGGGAATTTCACATCGCTGAAACCAAGGTTACCGACCGTGGTGCCGATGGTGGTGTCGTTGACGGTGACGCCGACCATCAGGCCCAACGTAAAAATGGAGTTCACCAGCGGCTTGCCAAATTCGGTCTTCGCGGCGAACTCGGCGTCCAAATGCAACGGCTGCACGTTCATGGTCAGCGACGTGAACAGCACGTTGTCCATTTCGGTAACGGTACGGGTCCAGGCGTGGGCGAACTCCTGCCCGACGGAGAACTCTTCGTAATAGAGACCGGCCATAGTTAGATTTCCTTAATGAGTTGACGCCCGCGTCGCGAGCGCTTGTTCCGTCAGTTTGGCCTCGCAGGTCAGAACTAGCTGGTAAGTGCGGGGTTCAACTGCCGCAACGACCCTTCAAGCCGCGATCTTCTCCGCCCGCACGTCCTTGATATCCCGGAACGTCAACGCAGGCGCCAGTTCCTCGGCGCGGCGCATCATGAAGTTGGACGACGCAAGATACACTGGGTCCCCATCGACATCGTCGGCCATGGCACTGCGATTATCGCCGATGAATTTTGCGAGCGCGGCGCGATCCGGCGCGGTGATCCAGCGGGCCAATTGGAACGGGGAGTTTTCGAAATCAATCGCAACGCCGTATTCCCCGGACAGCCGCGATTGCAGCACATCCAACTGCAAGGTGCCGACCACGCCAACCAGCGGCGCCGACCCGTCTTGAGGCCGAAATAATTGCACAACGCCTTCCTCGGCCAGTTCGACCAAGGCTTGCCGCAGTTTCTTGGCTTTCATCGCGTCTTTCAGTTGCACACGGCGCAGGATTTCCGGGGCGAAGTAGGGAACGCCGACGAAGTTCAGATCCTCGCCCTCGGTCAGCGTATCGCCGATGCGCAACGTGCCGTGGTTGGGGATGCCGACCACGTCGCCGGCGAAGGCCTCATCGGCGATTTCGCGTTCGCGCGCAAAGAAGAATTGCGGCGCGTGCAACGGGATGGATTTACCGGTGCGGACCTGTTTCAGGCGCATCCCCCGCACCAGCCGGCCCGAACAAACCCGAGCGAAGGCAATGCGGTCGCGATGGTTGGGATCCATATTGGCTTGAATCTTGAAGACCAACGCCGTCACGCCGGGATCGGAGGCATGCACGATCCGCTTGTCCGCCGGCTGGTCGCGCGGCGGCGGGCCGTACTCGGCCAGACCATCCAGCAAATCGCTGACCCCGATATGTTTGATCGCGCTACCGAAATACACCGGCGTCAGGTGGCCGGCATTGAACGATTCCAGGTCGAACTCCGGCAACGCGCCGCGCACCAGATCGACCTCGTCCGCCACATCCTGCAACCGGCGGTCGGACTGCGACAGCGCCATCGTCAGATGCATCTCGCGCTTGCGCAGGTCGTACGTACCGGCAAATTCGCTGGCCCGTCCCACCGGCCACGTCGCGGGGGAGGTATCCAGCGCGAGCGCCTGCGATACCTCATCCAGCAACTCGATCGGGTCGCGCGCCTCGCGATCCATCTTGTTGATGAACGTGATGATCGGGATGTCGCGCAGCCGGCAAATCTCGAATAATTTGCGGGTCCGCGCCTCGATGCCCTTGGCGGCGTCGATCACCATCACCGCGGCATCGACGGCGGTCAGGGTGCGGTAGGTATCCTCCGAAAAATCCTCGTGGCCCGGCGTATCGAGCAAATTGTAGACGCAGCCCTGGTGCTCGAACGTCATGACCGAGGTCACGACGGAAATGCCGCGATCCCGCTCGATCCCCATCCAATCGGAGCGTGTGCGGCGGCGCTCCCCTTTCGCGCGCACGTTCCCCGCCAGCTGAATCGCCCCGCCTGCCCGCAGCAAGTGTTCGGTCAGCGTGGTTTTGCCGGCGTCGGGGTGGGAGATGATCGCGAAGGTGCGTCGCCGGGCGATTTCGGTAAGGTTGGTCATAGCGTGCCTATAGGGGAAAGACGGGGCCTAGTCATGCCCGGCGATCAGTCGCGGCAGATAGGTGGCGATCCATCCATCTCGCTCCAGGTAGATATCCGCCGGTCCCCAGGGGGACACCGCATAAAGCGCCGCCATCCCGTGCGAGGCCAGCACGCTGACCACGACGGATGCCACGACGGCGGTTCGAGCCTTGCGCCCAAAATCGGCTTGCGTGCGACACAACGCGACGAACCCCAGCAGCGCGGCGAAGACCAACAGCGGGTAGAATTCGACCCGGTACCGGTAGTTCATGCTGATCGCCGTGAGCATCAGGACCGGCGGGATTGCAAACCCAGCGAGTAGAGCTCGCGCACACCATTTCTCCCGGTCGAGCCCGAGAATAATCGGGGTAAAGGCCAAGCCCAACAAGAATGGGTCCGACAGGAAGAAACTCCCCGGCGGCAGTTCCAGGGCGTCGATCAACGCGGCTTTCGTCTCGCCAAAAGGCAGGTGCGCATCCGCGCCCAGCCAAGCCCAGACCGGCACGAAGTAGTAGCTCAGGCCAATTCCCAGGCGGCGCCAGTTGAATGGGCCATACGCCGCGATGCGCCCCATCCGGTCCGGCATGACATCCTGATTGAGCGCGTATTTGGTGAAATCGGCGAACACCGTCGGGTCGCCCCAGCGGCCGTAATTGACCACGGCGGTCACCGCGATGAACAGCCCCAGGACCACGCCCGGCCAAAATGCGAGGCGCCAGCGCAACAGCAGCACGCCGCCGAGCGCCGCGTAGAGCCCGATGCCGAACGTCACCCGGTCGAGCAGTGCGAACCCCGCGAAGGCGGCCATGCCGGTCAGGGTGCGCGCGTCGAAGCCTCGCAGCACGCCGCGCATCGCGAGGTACACGAACCCCATCGCCAGGGCGTTCCCCCAGTTCACGATCTCCTGATAAATGACGAAGCGCAGGAATTGGATCTGCTGCCCACCGAACACGATACAGACGATCAGTGCCACGGTCAGCCAATCGCGGCGGGCGCCGGGCGGGCTGGCGTCGCGCACCAGCAGCACCGCCCGCAGCTGGAACCACGTACCCAGCGCGAGCGCCGCGAGGCAGGACACGCGCGCGATGTCGAGGTGCGCCCAAGCGGGGAACGGCAGCAGCGGCATTCGCAGCAGGGCGCAGAAGATGCCGAAATACGACACGACGCGATCGCCAAGCTCGAACGCTTCGGCGTCGATCGCATCCGGATCGATGTCGAACTTGCCCGCGACCAGATGCTCCGCCATCGAGGTGAAGGCTTGGCCAAGGTATGACGGCGTGAAAAAGTCGAGATCAATGGACCGATGCAAGAGCAACCGCTCCAGCACCATGTACCATGTCACGGCGACAGCGACGGTGCCGGCGACCGCCCAGGATTGGACGCGTGCGGTCAAAGTGCCCGGTCGGCCGCCCGCAGGAAGTCGATGAAGTGCGAGGCCAGGGAACCGGTCTTGGCCTCCCAACCCGCGAAATCGACGTCGACGTCGACGGTGTTCGTCAGAACCTCCCGGTAGATGCTGAACGGCAGCAAGCGGTGGGCGGCCTGGGCGCCGGCGGCGGGGTGGACGCGGTCGTTGCCGGGGATGCAGATCGCCGGCAACGTCATCTGCCGCATCTCGGTCGGGCTGATGCCGGCGACCGGGTAATCGGCGTCCCTTCGAAACGATTCCAGCCAGGTTTGCATGCCGGCGGCGAATTTTTCCGCACCCAGGCCGAGCAATGCCTCCCGGTTCGCGGGGTTGGCGGCGATCATGGCGGCGAAATGTTCGGTGGCGCACACCGCCTGCATCCCGCCGGCGGTCACCGCGTCAAGGAATTGCTCATAGTAGTTGTAGGCCAGCCGCTTGGCCGCGTAGGGGCCGCCGGTCACCCGCCACAGCAGCAGGGCCTTCACGGTTTCGGGATGGTGTCGTGCCAGCAGCAGCGACATGCGCGCGCCGGAGGAGCTGCCGGCGATGAAAGCCGGCCCAGTCCGCAAGCCCCGCATCAGCGCCAACAGGTCTTCAGCCTGTTCCATGCTTTCGGACTCGCCGGAGATGGCGATGCCGCTGGCACCGGTGTTGCGCCGGTCGTGCAGCAGCACGCGATAGCCGGCTTCGGCGATCGTCGCGCCGAGGACCCGTTCCCCCGCCATGCCACGGCGGCCGCCTGGGGTGACGGTCACCCAGGATCCCCGGTCACCGAGAACCTCGTAAACGAGATCGACCCCACGAACCCGCATCGTCGGCATGGCAATCTCCTGTTGTTCGAGGCCGGCTGGTACGCGGGATTGGGCGGGCGATCAAGCGGCCGGCGCGGCATCCTCCGGGATACGGCCGCTGGTTTCCCTCGCCCGCCATAGCGACAGGCCGGCCGACAGCAGTTAGGCCCCGCCCAAGATGACGCGGCGGACGCGGATCGTGCGTCGTGGCTGGCGGTGTGGATGAATACGCTGATCGTAACCGTGGCCAACAAACGAAAATGGCCGGGACAAGCCCGGCCATGACGTCAGGATCGAACGGTTAACGCGAGTAGAACTCGACCACCAGGTTCGGTTCCATCTGCACCGGATACGGCACATCGGACAGCTTCGGGGCGCGCGTGAAGCGGCCTTTCATGGCGCGGTGATCAACCTCGATATACTCGGGGATATCGCGTTCGGTGTTCTGCGTGGAATCGAGCACGACGGCGAGCTGCTTGGATTTCTCCTTCACCTCGATGATGTCGTTGTCGCGCACCTGATACGACGGGATGTTCACCCGCTTGCCGTTCACCGTTAAATGCCCGTGGTTCACGAACTGGCGGGCGGCGAAGGGGGTCACGGCGAATTTCATGCGGTAGCAGACGGCGTCCAGCCGGCGTTCCAGCAGTTCGATCAGGTTCTCCGAGGTGTCGCCCTTACGGCGGACCGCTTCTTCGTAATACTTGTAGAACTGCTTCTCACCGATGTTGCCGTAGTAGCCCTTGAGCTTCTGCTTCGCCATCAACTGGGTGCCGAAGTCGGTGGGCTTCTTGCGGCGCTGGCCATGCTGGCCAGGGCCGTATTCCCGCTTGTTGACGGGCGATTTCGGCCGGCCCCACAGGTTTGCACCCAGGCGGCGGTTGATTTTGTATTTACTTTCGGCGCGCTTCGTCATGGTGCGCGGTGCCCTTCTTCATATGGCCGTATGGCCTTGTTGCACCGGTAGGCCTTGCGCGAACGACGCAAGACGGGACCAGACCGTGCCAAGTTGCCTTGGGGCCTGTCCACGTTCCCGGCAGTGAGCGGGCGTATAGGGTCCGCCCCCCGCCTTGTCAAACCAATGTCATACCCCTAGAGCGTGATCGCCTGAGGTTGACTTCAACCTCGGGCGTGAATCACCTTCTCAAACAAAGGCTTAGACCATGATCCAACGCCGAGATCGCATGCAACCTCAAACGATCATGGTCTAGGCAGCGCCGCATGATCAATCGAAGCGACATAATTTGGCTGGGCGTCTCCGCGGGCGTCACCGGCTGCCTCATTGGCGGGATGATGCTGGGCATCGGCATGAACCTTATTGTGGGTGGGGCGCCGGTGGGATGGCTGCTTCTGCTGCCCGCCGGTCCCGTCGGCGGGCTGCCGGGCTGGCTGCTGGCCCGCAAGCTGGCGCGCCAGCTGAAGGCTTAGACCATGATCGTTTGA
>JANXTL010000123.1 GCA_025352375.1 Acetobacteraceae bacterium
CGCGGTGCCGCTCTCGCGTTCGCCGAGCGTCTGGAGCGCGTTGCCGAGGTTGCTCTGCGTCATCGCCCAGTTCCCCGGCACGCGATCGCGGGTGTATTCCTCCAGCGCGGCGCGGTAAGCGGCGACGGCTTCCTCCAGCAATGTGCTGTCCGGATCGTCCTTGCCCTGATCAAACAACCTGTCGCCGCGTTCCTTTTGCGCTGTTGCCCATGCCAGCGGGTCCAATGCGCGGTCGGGGTCCGTCGCCGGGGGCGGCTGACGTGGCGCCCTGTCCGGCTTTCCGGCGAGCCGGCGACGCACGACGGAGACCACCGTTTTCAGGCCGCGCCATGACCGTTCCGCGCCACGGACCACCGTGCCGGCCGCGAACTTCACCTCCGTCGTAACCCATGCCGCTAGTCCCTCGACGATCTGTCTGAGATCGCCGGTCATCGCCCGGATATCCGTCACCGCGCGCGTCAGCACCGCGAGGTCGCTGAGTTCCGGTATTTCCGGCGAGTTGCCGATTCGGGTTTCGAAACGTGCCGCGCTGACTTCGACCGTCAGCGATTTCACATGCACATTTATCAACCCGGACTGACTGACGCCGTCCTTGCCAGTGGACGCCTGGGCGGCGGCGCTGGCCAGATCGACCACCGCGTCCTGGACGACGCGCAGCCGCTCATCCAGGCGGATCAGGGCGTTCGCGAAGGCGTCGCGCGGCACGGAGAGTTGCCCCAGCTCGGTCAAGGCAGGCGCCATGCCGAGCGCCTGCGCGGCTTCGAGGGCGTTGTCCAGCGCCTCGATCAGGTTGCCCCGCCGTCCCCGCAGGGCTTCGAGCGAAGCGGTCGGTTCCCCGAGGTCCGGGTCGATATCCGGGAGCGGGAGGCGGCGCAAAGCACTCCTTGCCCCCGCGAGATCGTCAGCCAAATACATCGCGATCCCGTCTTTTTCGTTGGCCACGATCAGGACCAGCCGATGCAGCAGGGGACCGAAATAAGCCTGGTGGCGTTCGTCGTTGGTCTCGCGGAGGCCGTCGCGAAAGAAGGCGATTGCGCGCTCGATTTCCGCGATGCGTGCCCGCATCTCGGCAATGCGCTCGGGACGGGTGCGGTCGCTCATGGGGACGCCCCCAGCGACGCGGCGAAGGGCGACGGCGGCGGCGGCAGGCCGAACCAGTCCAGAATGGCGGTCGAAATGGCGGCGGTGGCGCGTGCCATGGCGGTTTCGGCGTCAGCCCAATCTCGGACTGGGCGCAATCTGCCTTTGCCGTTGACTGGCACGGCCTGAATGTAGGACGCGAAGAACCCCTGCCATGCGCATTCGCGGTAGATCACAGGCACCACCAAGGCGTTGGCGTTCTTGTGCTGGTCCATGATCGCGGGCAATTCGTGCTTGAGCACATACTCCGAACCCAGAAAGGCGTTCGTAGTCAGCAGAACAAAGATCTGGGAGCGCGCGATCTCCGTCTTGATCTTGGCATCCCAATTGGAGCCGGCGGTAATGCCCTTGTCGTGCCACAGCTGGATGCCATGCATGTGCGCTTACGGCTTCAGATTGACCACCAAGCTCTCAAACCCCCGATGGTCGGCGTGGGCATAGGACAGGAAACATTGCGTCGGTGGCGCCATTCCCGGATTATCGGGTGGACATCCGGCCGAATGCAATGGCGGTTGTTGGTTTTTCGTACCGGTGGAAGGCCGAACGTCAGGCCCCCACTGCCCGAACCGCGATCGCCGCCGCGTCCTGGCCGCTGATCCAGGCGCCGGCGACCGTACTGGCATAGGGGATGTGGCAGGCCTCCCCGGCGAACAGCAGATGCCCGTCGGCCAGAGGCTCCGCCAGACGCCGGCGTGCGGCGGCATGGCCCGGCACGCAGTATGAATAGGCCCCGCGCGTCCAGGGATCGGCGTCCCACCCTGTAACGAGGGCGCCGCCGCCCGAGAACAGCCGGTCCACCCGGCCGCCGAACAACGCCCGCAGTTGGGACAGGGCGAAATCGATCGCTGCCGCCTTCCCGGCTCGGGCCAAATCCCATGCGATGCTGCCGCCGATCCAGCCCTGCACGTAGTCGCGGCCGAAGGGCCAGCACTGGAACGGCATCAGCGGCTCGTTCGGTCCGACCTGACGGTCGACCGAGCAGTGCACCGGCAGACCGAGCCGGTCGGGGCCGTTCGCCCGCAACGCCACTTTCAGCGCTAGCCCCATCGGCAACGCGTTTACGCTTTCGATCACGGACGCCGGCAACCCCGGATCGAAGCGGATCGCGCCCGCAGCCAGCACGCCCGTCGAGACCGTGACAATGCAAGCGCCCGCCGTTACCGAACCCCGCGGCGTTTCCACCGTCACTTGCCCTTTCGGCCCGCCCGAAATGACGCGGCTGACCGGGCTGTTGAACCGGATGTCCAACCCAGCGGCGCAACGCCGCTCGACGAACGCGCCGATGCCGCCGTCGGGCACCAGGTTGCTGCCGCCCAAGGCGTTGTTCCGCCAGTCGCGAGCGCTGAACCGGTCGGCGTCGGCGACGCAGATGACCGGCCCCTCCCACGCTTCCATCGTCGCGGCCCAGGGGTCGTTGGGCATCGACCGAGCGATGGCGCTCACCGGGATGTCGTCGTGTTGGGCGAGCAGGGCGTCGGCGGCGGCCTCGTAGCGGGCGGAGGCCCCGTCGTAGCAGGCGCGTTCCTGCGCCGTCGCCAGCCGCCCGCCGACATAGGTGCGTTCGGTGCGGAACTCGTCGGAGCGCAGCAACCTGTCGCCGGCCGCGCGCGCGATGTGGGTTAAAGGATTGTGCTCCGCGTCGTGGAGCCACACCGCGCCCATGTCGAACCAGACGCCGCCCAACGCCGCAGGGTGGGCGGTCCAGGCGCGGCCGCCGGCGCGGCCCGAGGCTTCGAGCACGATGCACCGCAGGCCTGCGTCCCGCAGCGCGGTCGCGGCACCCAGCCCGGCGCAGCCCGCCCCGATCACGACGACATCGGTGTCCATATCCGTCTCCCGCTCCGGCTGGGCGGGAGGATACGGCTCAACCGATCGCACGCGCTATGTCGGACACCGATCCGGGCCTCCGTCCAGGGGATTTCGAATCCCAGGATGCCCGCCGAGGCGATCGGCCGGTCCGTGCGATCCCGCAGGCGGAAGATGTTTGGCATAGTGCGGCCCGTGCGCCAAACCATGTTTGAGCTGAGGTAGCCGTTATGCCCGATTCGCAGGACTCTGATGTGGACCGCACCGTCCGCCGCGCCCAGGACGTGCTGTTCTTTGCCTATCGCGACTTCACCAACGCCGCCGACGTGCTGCTGGAGGAGATTGGGCTAGGTCGCGCCCACCACCGGGTGCTGCATTTCGTCGGGCGCAACCCGGGAATGACGGTGTCGGAGCTGCTGGGCATCCTCCGCATCGCCAAACAGTCGTTGGCCCGCGTATTGGGCGAACTGGTCGAACGCGGCCACGTCGCCCAGGCGAAAGGGGGTGCCGACCGCCGCCAACGCCTGCTGACCCTGACGCAGACCGGCGCCGATCTGGAACGCCGGCTGTTCGATCGGCAGAAGGCCTGCCTCGCCCCGGCATTCGACGCCGCCGGGCCAGACGCTTTTGCGGGCTTCCTGGCGACGATGCGTGCCATCATGGACCCAGCGACGCAATCCCTGCTGGATGCTACTGGAAATAGCGATGTCCGATGAAGCCCTGATCCTGCTGGTCGAAGACGACGCCCGCCTGCGCGACCGGCTGGCCCGCTACCTCGTGGGCGAAGGCTTCCGCGTGACGGCGGCCGAGAACGCTGCCGACGCACGCACCAAGCTGTCGTTTATCGACCCGGATCTGATGGTCCTGGATGTGATGATGCCGGGCGAAACCGGGCTGCAACTGACCGAATCGCTGCGCAAAGAACGCGGCCATGACCTGCCGGTGCTGCTACTGACCGCGCGCGGCGCCCCGGAAGACCGTATTGCCGGGTTCGAGGCCGGGGCCGACGACTACCTCGGCAAGCCCTTCGAACCGCGCGAGCTTTTGCTCCGCATCCGCGCGCTACTGCGCCGGGTCGCCGCGCCGCCGCCGCCGCCCCCCGATGGCCCCGTCCAGTTGGGGGAGGCAGTGTTCGACCTCGAACGCGGCGAACTGCGCGGGCCCGACAGCATCATCCGGCTCACGGGCGGCGAACTTGGCCTGCTGACGGCCCTGGCCCGCCGCCCCAATGAGGTCTTGTCCCGCGAAGACATCGCCGCCGCCGTCGAAATGGACGATTCGGGGGAGCGCGCGATCGACGTGCAGATGACCCGCCTGCGCCGCAAGATCGAGGTCGATCCGCGCGAGCCGCGCTTCCTGCACACGGTGCGTGGGCGTGGCTATGTGCTGAAGCCTGGGGTCTGAGACGATGCGTGCACGCCTGCCTCGGTTGGGCGGAGGGCTGCGCCGGTTCATGCCTCGCTCGCTGTTGTGGCGCAGCCTTCTGATGATTCTGGTGCCGATGCTGCTGCTGCAGGCGGTGGCTTTATGGGTGTTCTACGGCAACCACCTGGATATCGTGTCCCGCCGGCTCGCCGGCAGCGTTGCCGGGGAGATCGCCAACACCGTGACCCTGATGCAGCGCTTTCCCGGGCCGGAGAACGCCGTCTGGATTCTGAACGACGCGCGCCAGCATTTTAACCTGACCATTCGTCTGAGGCCGGATGCGGTGCTGCTGCTGAAGCCCTGGATCAATGTGCCAGGCCCGATGGACGACGACCTCCATGCCTCACTAAGCGCCCAGTTACAGCGGCCCTTTACGATGGATTGGTCGTCGGACCCGCGATCGGTACTCATTCAGGTTGAGTCGCCCGACGGCTTGTTGGAGGTCGAGGCACCGCGCAAACGCCTCTACACGTCCGCGGTCTACTTGTTCGTGATTTGGGTCGTGGGCTCGGCGGCCCTGCTGTTCTCGGTGGCGGCGCTGTTCATGCGCAATCAGGTGCGGGCCATCCGCCGCCTGGCCACGGCGGTCGAGGCGTTCGGCATCGGCCGCGACGGTGGCCCCATCCGGCCGGAGGGTGCCACCGAGGTGCGGCAAGCCGCCGCCGCCTTCAACCGCATGCAGGACCGCATCCGCCGCTTCCTGGCCCAACGCACCGAGATGCTGGCCGGCGTGTCGCACGACCTGCGCACCCCCCTGACCCGGCTGCGCCTGTCGGTGGAAATGCTGCCGCGCACCGAGGTTCTGCAACAGGACATCCAGGAAATGGCCGCCGATCTGGCCGAGATGGAAAGCATGATCGGCGGCTATCTCGCCTTCGCCCGCGGGGAGGGTGTCGAGCAGGCCGAGCAGGTCAATCTGGCGTCCCTGCTGGACGAAGTCGCGACCGGCGCCCGGCGATCCGGTGCGACGGTGACCTTAACCGCGCCGGCGGAACTCAACCTGTCGCTGCGCGCCGGGGCGGTGCGGCGGGCGATCGTCAACCTGATCGACAACGCCAGCCGCCATGCGCGCCATGTGCTGCTGACCGCCGAAGCGCAGGGGCGGTCGGTGCTTGTCACGGTCGACGACGACGGCCCGGGAATCCCCGAGGACCGTCGGGAAAGCGTGTTCCGGCCCTTCGAAAGCGACACCGTCGGCGGCACCGGCCTGGGCCTGACGATCGCCCGCGATATCGTCCGAGCGCATGGCGGCGACATCGTGCTGGGCAACAGCCCGCTGGGCGGATTGCGTGCGCAAATCCGGTTGCCGGTGTAGTGGACGGCCGCATGATACGCCTTGCGAACGACGACCGCCTGATCGGCATCGAACTCCTGCGCTTCGCCGCCGCATTCGGTGTGCTGGTCTGGCACTACCAGAATTTCACGATCGGCGCCCCCGGGCACCCGGACTATGTCATGAGCGCCCAGCCGCTGTATTTTCTGCTGGCGCCGCTCTATGCCTATGGAAATTCCGGGGTGGAATTGTTCTGGTGCATCTCGGGGTTCATCTTTACCTGGAAGTATATCGACACGATCAATGGCGGCCGGGTGTCGTTCGGACGTTTTTTGTGGCTGCGGTTCTCCCGTCTGTACCCGCTGCATTTCGCGACGTTGCTGTTGGTGGCAGGCCTCAACGGGCTCTATTTCTTTCGTCATGGGGAGTATTTTATTTACCCCGTCAACGACCTGAAGCACTTCCTTCTGAACCTTGGGTTCGCATCCTATTGGGGCTTCCAGGCGGATAAGTCGTTCAACGGCCCGATCTGGAGCGTGTCGGTCGAAATCCTGGTCTATTTTCTGTTCTTCGGCGTCAGCCGCGTGCTGCGGGGCAAACTTTGGACGGATATCGCTATCATCGTCGTGGCATCGATCGCCTACGCTGGACTGCGGCGCTTCGCCGGCATTAAGCTGGAAGTATTCGGCGCCATCACCTTCTTCTATATTGGCGCCGCCGCCTGTCGGGTGCATGCCATGCTGGTCGCTCTCCCCGCCGCGCAACAGCGCCGGGCAACCTGGACGCTGCTTGCCATTGTCCTCGTGTCTTGCGGGCTGGTTGGCACCCATGTGCTGAAGATCGCCGGTGCCAGCCTGGCGCTGTTCCCCGCCGCCATCCTGTTTTTCCAGCTCGTCGTGCGGCCTCGTTCCCAGGCAACCACGGCCGCGATCGAGGCCGTGGGCAATTTGACCTACGCCAGCTACCTCATTCACTTTCCGGTGCAAATCGCGATTGTGCTGGTTTTGGAACGTTGGTCGATTCCCGCCGAGACAATTTTCTATGGCCCATGGCTCCTGCCCGCCTACCTGACCCTTGTGCTGGGCCTGTCGGTCCTGGTGTTCCACGGGTTCGAACGGCCGGCGCAAAACCGGCTGCGCGAATTCGGCCGGCGGCGCCCTGAGCCGGCGACGGGATCGTGACGCGGCCGGCCTGTCGCGCTATGCAACGACGCGCCTTCTTGGAGCCCAGATTGCCATGCCCGCCTTTCGACTGACCCGCCGCTCAAGCCTGTTGCTGCCATTCCTGCTCGCGGCCTGCGGTGGGGAACCCGCCAGAACCTACCGGCCGTTGCGCTACGACTACCTGAAGCCGATCGACCTGGCGGTGAAATCGGTCGAGGTAGCTGTCGGCTTCGCCCCCTCCGGCGTCAGGCCCGACATAGGTAGCGCGTCGCCCGTCGATCCCGTCGCAACCCTGCGCCAGATGGGCGAGGACCGGCTGAAAGCCATGGGCAATGCGGCGCGGGCGGTGTTGGTCATATCCGACGCATCGCTGATCCGGCGGAACGATGAGATCCAAGGTTCCATGGTGGCCGCGCTCGAAATTATCACCGACGACGGTCAGCGCGCCGCCTCCGCCCAAGCTCGGGTGAGCCGTCGCCACACCGGCCGGGTCGACGACCTCCCGCAGCTTCTGTACGACATGGTGTCCGGCATGATGGACGACATGAACATCGAGCTGGAACATCAGATCCGCACGCATCTCAAAACCTGGCTGGTGGAGGAGGTGGCCCCGGTCCCAACGGTCCCGGCACCGGTCGAGGCCGCGCCGCTGGCCGCACCAAGGCGATATTAGAGCGTGATCGCCTGAGGTTGACTTCAACCTCGGGCGTGAATCACTCTCTCAAACAAAGGCTTAGACCATGATCCAACGCCGAGATCGCGTGCAACCTCAAACGATCATGGTCTAGAAGAAATACACCGTCACGCTTGCGCACAAAATGACGACTGCGACGCGAATGAGCGCGGGCGGCAAAAACCGAGCGCCCAGCGCGCCCAGATAACCGCCGG
>JANXTL010000164.1 GCA_025352375.1 Acetobacteraceae bacterium
CATGAGCATTGTCCGCCCCCTGCGACGGCCCCTGGCAACAGGCGCCGCCGCGACGCGCGGGATGGGGCTGTAGCTCAGTTGGTAGAGCGCCTCGTTCGCAATGAGGAGGTCAGGGGTTCGATTCCCCTCAGCTCCACCACCGTCCCGCGGTTCCTCCATCCCATCGATCCTGGTCCATGCGGCCGGCTTCTTGTGCTGAGGGAACGGATCGCTTAGTTAACGCTCCTTCGAAGGCCGCGTAACGCCGCACATCGCACGTATCGCCTTCCATTCGGCGTCGGTGAAGGGTTCGTTGCCCTCCGCCGAATGTGCGGCCTGCTGCCGGCGTTGCTCGGTCGGCGGGTGGGTGCTGAGCCATCCGGTCACCCCTGTGGCACTGTCCTCATGCGACTCCAGCCTCGCGAAAAAGCGAGCCAGACCATCGGCCCGCAGTCCGGCTTTGGTCAACGTGTCGATCCCCGCGGCATCGGCGGCGGTCTCGGCTTCCCGCCCGTAGGATCGTGTCAGCAAGTCGCGAGACAGGCCAGCGCCGACGCTGCCGGAATCGCCCAGGCCAATGGAAGTCGCCAGAACGCCGATGCCGATCTGCCGCAACAGCATGGCGGTCGGATCGTAATGCGCCACATGGCCAAGCTCGTGCGCGATCACACCGGCCAGCTCCGGCCCATCCTCCGCGTCGTCGATCAGACCGCGCATGATCAAGATGTGCCCACCCGGCAGGGTAAAGGCGTTCACCAGAGAATCATCCAAAACCGTCAGCTTGACCGGCCGGGTGATTCCGCCGGCCACACGCAGGCGTTCCGCCAGCCGGTCGAGCGCCCGCTGACCCGCCGCGCTTGTGCAAACGCGCTTGTCTGTTTCCAACAAGGCCTCAATGGGTCTCGCCAGCTGCCTTTCCCATGACTCCGGAATAAGCGGCGCCAGCCAGCGCGGTAACTCGTTCAGTGCCACAATCGCCAACAACACGCATACCACCCCAACGGCCGCGCCGATGACCCAGTGGCGGACAGACCAGACGACCGCGGTGGGCATGCGCGCACCCGAGGTGGACAGCGTCCGCAACAGCGCCCGATCGGCAACCTCAAGCCGAGCCGGGGAGCCAGGGATGGACAGGGTGACGCGGCCATCGGGATCGGGATCCTTGGCCGCGACGATCATGCTGACCGCCCAAACCCGGGACACCCCGCCGTCGATGATCAGGGTACCCCCGGTCAGCCGCACCGTGACGTCATGCGCCACAGCCGTCTCACCATCGAAAAAGCGCCCCTCAACCATCGGGCGCTACAGGACGCCGCCGCCGGAATCCAGCGCTTGCAACATGCCCTCCCCGGTGCGGGGCTTGGGCAAGGTGCTCTGATGAATCGCCTCGGGTGCCAAATAGCCGGACAAGCGTACCGTGCGGGCGAGAAAGAGCATCGAGCGGTGCAACACGACCGGATAGCCAAGTCCCAGGGTGAAGAGAGAGATCAATCCGTTGCTAAATATCAGCCAGAGCAGGCTTCTCGCCGTCACGGCACTCGAAAACCGCAAGCCGGCGAACGTCGTGTTACCGAAGATGTGACGTGCCATCACCGCCATGTACCAGCACCCGATGAGCCCCGCACCGAAGCTCAAAACCAGTACGCCGACAATGATCGTCGGCAAGGCTCGGCGTATCATGACGTCGGCGCGGGTGCCTGAAACCTCATCCCTGAAGATCGGCCCCAGGTGCAAGGACTCCATATTATAGACCACCGCGGCGACCGCACCGAACAGCAGCATCGTGCCGATCAGGGTCAGCAAGTACGGGAGATAGACGGATCGCGCCCGCCCTTTGAAATTGAATGCCAAATCGCCGAACCGGCTGGCGTTGATCCGCCGCTCCGTCAGACGGATCGTCATCAGGGGGACCAGTTGGTACAGGGACAGTGGCACGAGGATGAGATACAGCAGGCTCCAGGCGCCATACGCAAAGGCGGACCCCTGCATGCCGCCCCGAATACCGCGCCATTGCGTGCGGCTGAGGCGGTAGCGTTGCGCCGAGAAATGGGCCGCGCCGAACAGAATGAACAGCAGCACGTAGACCGCGACGATCGGGATCGCAATCAATCCGGGTGAGATCAACGCGAACAATACGCTCAGAAGCCCGGTCCCGACTGCCAGCCCGAACAAAATGCCGAGCGCCATGAGAAAACCGACGAAAAGCTCATAACCGAGCCCGGTATATTCGAATCGTGTGTCCATGAATCGCATGCGCGACCAGAGATAGACGCGGTAGCGGGTTATCGCCCAAAACCGAAACCAGCCAAATGTGACGATGTTCAGCAGAAGGTTGAGCAGAAACAACCGGTAAAGATCCCCGATCCGACCGTCATAAATCAGCAACGGCCGAGGTTGGGCATCGGTCATCGCATCCATCTCCGGAACCTCCGTTTCGATCCGCATTCCCTGGGGCAATGCTGACGCAGGCTGGCATATCGGCACCGGATTGGGTAGCGTCCTCAGACCTGGGCCGTGCTGTCACACCGTATCGTGATGGCATCGGCCAAGGCCGGGGCCCGCCCGCTTATCGGGCGGTCATGCCTCCTTTCAAACTGTCCCACATCGACCCCAATCCCGACGACCCGCAATTGCCGGTGTCGCACGGTTTGGCAGGCGCCGTGGCGGCCTGGAATGCCATTTGCCCCAGGGGCAAGGCAGCCATACAGCCGCCAAGGGACAGGAGCATTGCCCCGGCCAGAAGAATTGCTACCGGCCGGGACCCGGAATGAACGAAACGCACCATGATCGCATAACCTTTCCGCTTGGGCGTCGGTTGGCGTTGATGCCGCCCGCGCCACGTGCTTGGAAAACCGCGGCCACGCACCGATTTTCGGTGCTCAGCCTGCACGGCGCGATCATCATGGACACTAAAAGGTTAAGAAATCGTTTACCCGACGCGATTTATTCGGCCCGCAATGCAGATCGCACGGCGGCAACGCCCGCGGGATCCTCGAGCGCCACGAGACGGCCGGCCGCCAGGCCGGCGAACTGCCGCAGCAGCGAGAGACGCCGGGCGGAGGCCAGTGGGTGCGGTTCGGCTTCCCGTAGCAAGTCGGCCTCGAACCCCACCGCCACGATCAAACCCACCTCCCGCGGTAGCAGGTCGGTCGGGAAATCGTGGTCCACCGCGAAATACAGAGCATCGGCGAAAGCGCGGTATTCCGCCCACTTGGTGTCGGTCAAAAAATCGCGCGGTCCCGACTTCACCTCGATGCAGACGAACCCGCCGTCCGGCCGCAGCGCCAGGATGTCCGCCCGTCGCCCGTTTGGCAGAGGGACTTCATGCAGCGGCGCCCATCCCAAAAGCAGGCAAAGCCGAACCGCTGCGCGACGCACCATCGCCGCGCGTTCGGGGTAGCTGGGTTCGCTCACGCCAAAAGAGCGTCGATCGCTTTCGCCAACTTAACGTCGAGATCGGTCAGCCCGCCCGCATCGTGGGTCGACAGCTCGATACTGACGGTATTCCAGACGTTGGACCAATCCGGGTGGTGCCCCAGGCCCTCGGCCAGCAGGGCGACGCGGTTCATGAAACCCCAGGCTTCGTTGAAGTCCTTGAAGCGGATGGTTCGGCCGATGGCTTTACCCCCCTTCGCCAGGGTCCATGCGGGCAGACTGGTCCCCAGCCCGTTGCGTTCGGCTTCCGTCAACAATATGGACATCGCTTCTCACCCTCCTACCTAAGATAAGCATGAGCGACCTTCGGAATCCCATCCCTGTTTTCGGCTCGCCACCCAGCATCGACGACATCGCCGATATGGCGGAGCGCGCGTTGGGCACCATGCCCAACCGCCTCGCCAAACATGTACGCGGTGTCGGCATCACCGTGGAGGACATGCCGGACGACGAGACCCTGGACGATCTCGACATCGAGTCCGGGTGGGAGCTGACCGGCCTGTATCGCGGCACGCCGCTGACCGAACGCAGCGTGATGGACAGTGCTCGGCAGCCGGACCTCATTTTCCTATACCGCGAGCCCATCCTGCTGGAATGGATCGAGACCGGCGTGGACCTTTACCAGTTGGTTCGCAACGTGGTCGTGCACGAGATCGCGCACCATTTTGGCTTCAGCGACCGAGAGATCGCGGCGATCGAGGAGGAGATGCACTGAGCAGAGCGCGTATGCGCAGACGCGTGAATCTGCGATGCAAATCACAGCCTGAGCGCTGCCGTCACGGCGGATCTCAGGGCCGGCAGGGCCTCGGCTTCGAACCAGGGGTTCCGCCTTTCCCACATCGTGGTGCGCCAGGACGGATGCGGCAGCGGAAAGCGGTCGGGCAGATGCAAGCGGAAATCGCGCACCCGATCCGTCATCGGGCCCCGACCCAGCGTGTAGATTTGGGCGTAGCTGCCCACGAGCAGGGTCAGCTCGATCGACGGCATCAATCCCAGCAGGCGTTCCCGCCAAAGCGGCGCGCATTCCCGGCGTGGCGGTGCATCGCCACCTTTCGGCAGCCGGCCGGGGTAACAGAAACCCATCGGCAGGATGGCAATGCGGCTCTCGTCATAGAACGTGTCCTTGTCCATCGCGAGCCAGGAACGGAGCCGCTCCCCCGAGGGGTCGTTCCAAGGAATCCCGGTCTCATGCACCTTCGTCCCCGGCGCCTGCCCGGCGATCAGCACCCTCGCCGTCGCAGAAACGCGGAATACCGGCCGAGGACCGAGCGGCAAGACGGCGGCGCAGTGCTGGCAGGCGCGAGCCTCGGCTGCTGCTTCAGCCAATAATGCCGCGGTCGCGGAGTGCATCGATCACCTTCGCCGCCAGGACCTCGGGCGACCCTTCGAGCGTGGGCAGACGGATTTCCGGGTCGAGCGGCGCCTCGTACGGCGCATCGACACCGGTGAAATTGCGAATTTGGCCGGAATCCGCCTTCTGATACAGGCCCTTGGGATCGCGCCGGCGGCACTCGTCGACCGGTGTATCGACGTATATCTCCAGAAACTCCCCGTCCTCCAAGCAGTCGCGTGCCAGCATACGTTCGTTCCGGTACGGGGATATGAACGACACCAGCACGATCAGCCCAGCCTCGACGAACAATTTCGCGACTTCGGCGATTCGGCGGATGTTTTCCACCCGGTCGGCTTCGGAGAAGCCCAGGTCGCGGTTCAACCCATGGCGCACATTGTCGCCATCCAGCGTCATCGTGTGCCGGCCGCTGGCCAGTAACTGCTTTTCCACCAAGTTGGCGATGGTGGATTTCCCGGCGCCGGACAGGCCGGTGAACCACAGCACCGCCGGCTTCTGTCCGTTCAGCAGCGCTCGAGCCTCTTTATTGACGTCGAGGCGGTGCCAAAACACATAGGGACGAGCGGCTTTGATCCCGGTCACCATGCCGGCGCCGACCGTGTTTCGGGTCAGGCGGTCCACCAGGATGAAGCCGCCGAGTGTGCGGCTGTCGCGGTAGGCTGCGCACACCACCGGCTGCGACAGGGAGATGGAGACACGGCCGATCTCGTTCAGCGCCAACTCCCGCACCGCGATTTCGGTCAGAGAATCAATATCGAGCCGGTTGGCGATTTCAGTGATCGTCCCCATCACAGAATGCGTGCCCAGCATGAATTGGTAAGCACGCCCCCGGAATAGCGGGGTTTCGTCCATCCAAACGACCCAGCCGTCGATCTGAGCCGCCAGCGCCGGCAGCGGTTCGGCCGCCAGCACATCGCCGCGGGAAACGTCGATTTCCCGGTCCAGCACCAGCGTAACCGCCGCGTCCCGACCGGCCTCAGTCAGATCGCCGTCCATCGTGACGATCCGCTCGATGCGGGCCTCGGTGCGGGAGGTTGTGTTGATGACCGTGTCGCCGGGACGCAGCACGCCTGCTTCGATGGTGCCAGCGTATCCCCGGAACGTGTGGTCGGGACGGTTAACATACTGCACCGGCATGCGGAACGGACTTTCGGCCATTCGCACCGCCGGTTCCGCCGTTTCAAGAACCGTCAGCAACGTCGCGCCAGTGTACCATGGCATTTTTCTGCTGGGGCGAGTCACGTTGTCCCCGTCGCGAGCGCAGACCGGAATGGCGGTCACCGATAGCGGGCCCAGACGATCCAGCAGCGCCTGGAAATCGCCGACGATCGCGTCGAACGCCGCCTCGTCGAAACCGACCAGGTCCATCTTGTTCACCGCCAGCACCACGTCGCGGATGCCGAGCAGAGAAACGATGGCGGCATGGCGGCGGGTTTGCGCCAGCAGTCCATTGCGGGCATCGACCAGCAGGATGGCGAAATCGGAGGTCGAAGCCCCGGTCACCATGTTGCGGGTGTATTGTTGGTGCCCTGGGGAATCAGCCAGAATAAAGCGGCGTTTCGGCGTCTCGAAAAAGCGGTAGGCGACGTCGATCGTCACCCCCTGCTCCCGCTCCGCCGCCAGTCCGTCGACCAGCAACGCATAGTCGGTGCCGCCTTCGACAGTGCCGAAACGCCGGGAATCGCGTTCCAGGGCAATAAGCACGTCGTCGGGAATCGATCCGCACTCGAACAGCAGGCGCCCAATCAGGGTGGATTTTCCGTCGTCGACGCTGCCGCAGGTCAGAACGCGCAAAAGGGAGTCAGGCATCAGAAGTAACCCTCGCGCTTCTTTGTCTCCATTGAGGCATCCTGGTCCTGGTCGATCAATCGCCCGGCACGTTCGGACACCCGTGTATTTTTCATTTCCGTGACGATGTCTTCCAGCGTAGCAGCCGGGGAGTCCACGGCCGCCGACAACGGATAGCATCCCAGCGAGCGGAACCGGACCAACTTCGTTTCTGGGATTTCGCCGGGTTCGAAGCGCATGCGGTCGTCATCGACGACGATAATCTGGCCATCGCGCATGACGGTCGGACGGTCGGCGGCGAAATAGAGCGGTACCACGTCGATCCCCTCGGCAAGGATGTAGGTCCAGATGTCGAGTTCGGTCCAATTCGACAGCGGAAATACCCGCAATGTCTCGCCGGGTGCCAGACTTCCGTTATACAAATGCCACAGTTCGGGACGCTGGCGTTTCGGTTCCCAGGTATGGCCAGGCCCTCGCACCGAAAACACGCGCTCCTTGGCGCGCGACCGCTCCTCGTCGCGGCGCGCACCGCCGATGGCGAGATCGTATTTGCCGTCGGTCAGCGCCTGCTTCAGCGCGTCGGTCTTCATGACCTGCGTATAGACGCTGCCATGGTCGAAGGGGTTGATGCCCTGGCGCTGGCCTTCGGGGTTGGTGTGGGTGCGCAGCTCGAAGCCGAATTCCCGCACGGTCTTTTCCCGGAACGCGATCATGTCGCGGAACTTCCAGGTCGTATCGATATGCAGCAGCGGAAACGGCGGCTTAGCCGGGTAAAACGCCTTCCGCGCGAGGTGCAACAGCACCGACGAGTCTTTACCGATCGAATACAGCAGCACGGGACGGACGGCCTGGGCCGCGACCTCCCGCAGGATGTAAATGCTCTCGGCTTCGAGCGCCTTGAGATGCGCGGGGCGCGAATTCATGCGTGCGGGGTCCTGCGGGCCGGAAAGAAACACGTCGGTCATCGTTGGTGCGTGCCTAACCATCCAGCGTCGCTCCCGCAATTCCAATCTGCGGGAGGCCGGGTTGCCGGGCGAGATGGATGCCGCATTCGCTTTTTCCAAGACCGGCCCAACGGCCGGCGCGCGCGTCTTCGCCGGGTGCGACTGCTCTTGTGCATGGGGCGCAGCCGATCGAGCGAAAGCCCCGATCCCATAGCGGATGCCGGGGCAGATCGTGTTCGGCGATGTAGCGCTGTAGCTGTTCGGTGCTCCAGGTCGCCAGGGGGTTCAGTTTGATCTTGCCGTCCGGCTCATGCTCGATGATCGGCAACCCTACCCGAATACCGCCCTGGACGCGCTTGCGGCCGGTGATCCAGGCGTCAAAACCAACTAACGCCTCATCCAAAGGTTCCACCTTGCGGTGCCAGCAGCATTGGTCCGGGTCGCTTTGCCACAATGTGCCGTTGAAATCGGCGGCGGCGAGCGTCCGGGCGTTAGGACGAACCGACCGCACATCGCGCAGTCGGCATTTTTCCGCCAGCATATCGCGGTAGCGCAGCGTTTCCGGGAACAACTTGCCGGTATCGAGGAAAATGACCGGGACGCCCGGGTCTATGGCCGCGACGAGATGCAGCAGAACCGCGCTTTCCGTGCCGAAGGATGAAACCAGCGCGATGCGGTCGGGGAATGCGCGACGTATCAGGTCTTCCATCATGGCTTGAACGTCCCAACCATCGTAGTCGCGGAACGTGCCGTTGGGAGCCCAGTCGGCGAGTAACTGCGTCATCGTGCGTTTGTCCGGTTGGCGTTCGGGCCAATACGGAATATTTTTCTTATAATGGCAATATGCCGCGACATAGAAAGTATTATTTTCTATAATAACCGGATAAGAAGGCAGTTTGCATCTGCGAAACCTGCCTCTCGGATGAACCTCCGGCTCACTCTCGGCGGACGACGTAGGTCTTTTCCAGCGCCTCGATGATCGCCTTGGCGTGCGTGGAATCACGAGCCTCTACCATCAGTCCGAGATCGGCGGCCTGCACCGAGGATGCCGCATGCAGCCGCTGGTGCGAGACTTCGATGATATTGCCCCCCTCGTTGCCGATCTTGCCGGCAATGTCGGCAAGAACGCCCGGCCGGTCGGGAATCGACAATTGCAGCCGCAGCAGGCGCCCGTCGCGCAGGAGGTTACGGAGCAAGACGTCGGACAGGATGCGGGCGTCGATATTCCCACCGGTAATGGCGACGCCCGTTTTCTTGCCGCGAAAGCGTTCCGGGAAGGTCAGCAATGCGGCAACACCCGCCGCGCCGGCGCCCTCCGCCACGGTTTTGGCGCCTTCGGCCAGCAGGCCAATGGCTTCCTCGATGGCGCGCTCAGGCACCACCAGGATATCGGTCAGACGGCGGCGCACGATTTCGAACGGAATTTCGCCAATGTCACGAACCGCGATGCCCTCGGCAATAGTGGGGCCGCCGACGGACACCGAACGCCCGGCAATGCGTTGCGCCATGGCGGCGTAGTTTTCGACCTCCACCCCGTAGACGGCGATGCCAGGTTTCATCGCGGTCGCCGCGATCAGGCACCCGGCGATCAAACCGCCACCGCCGACTGGAATCACGATCGCGTCGAGATCAGGCACATCCTGTAGCATCTCCAACGCCAACGTCCCTTGTCCGGCGATAATGGCGGGGTCGTCGAACGGATGCACCGTGACCAGTTGGCGTTGCTGCCCGAGTTCGGCCGCATGGGCGACAGCCTCGGTGAAATCCATACCGTGCAGCACAACCTCCGCCCCCCAGGCGGCGGTGCGTGTCACCTTGGTGGAGGGGGTGAATTTCGGCATCACGATCGTGGCTTTAATGCCCAGCAGTTGGGCATGCCGAGCAACCGCCTGGGCGTGGTTGCCGGCCGAGACTGCGATAACGCCGCGCGCCCGTTCGGCGTCGGAAAGCATTGCCAAGCGGTTCGCCGCGCCGCGTTCCTTAAAGGCGCCGGTTACCTGCAGGTGATCCAGCTTCAGCACTACATCGCAACCCGTCGCCTGCGAAACCGCGTGGCTCGCCAGGCACGGGGTGCGGATCACACGACCCGCGATCCGCTCGGCCGCGGCCTGAATATCCGTGAGCGTGATCATGGGTCGCTGCGTCCGATTGGGGTTGGGGCAGGAGTAACGCTCCCCCTCCCCTCGAGGGCAGGGGACGAGGTGAGTGCGGCACCGTCCGTACGGTTTCTACCCATCTGCCCGGCCCTCCCCCTCAAGGGGGGAGGGAGAGGTTTCCACTAGACCATGATCGTTTGAGGTCGCACGCGATCTCGGCGTTGGATCATGGTCTAAGCCTTTGTTTGAGAGGGTGATTCACGCCCGAGGTTGAAGTCAACCTCAGGCGATCACGCTCTAAATAAACTTGATACCCAAAATCTCGTACGACCGGTCGCCGCCGGGTGCGGGGACCGACACCGTATCGCCAATCTTCTTGCCGATCAGCGCCTTGGCCAACGGAGACGACAGCGACAGCCGCGCGTGCTTGATGTCGGCTTCATGCACACCGACGATCTGATAGGTCGCTTCCTTCTCCGTCTCCTCGTCGATCAGCCACACATGGGCGCCGAACTTCACGTGCTCCCCGGTAAGGGTCGACGGGTCGATGACCTCGGCGGCGGACACGATGACTTCCAGCTCGTCGATCCGGCCCTCAATGAAGGATTGTCGCTCGCGCGCGGCGTGGTACTCGGCGTTCTCCGACAGGTCGCCATGCGCCCTGGCTTCCGCGATCGCGCGGATGACGGCCGGGCGTTCTTTCGACCTGAGCTGACGTAGCTCGTCTTCCAGCCGCTGCAGGCCGGGGGCGGTCATCGGAAACTTCTGCACGCTAGAGTCCTTCAATCGTCGGGTTCTACTTGGCGAGATAGTCAAGCACCGACAGCGCGGCGGGGTCGCTTCCCCGCTCGCGATGGCCGGCTCAGAACGAACGGCGAAAGTAAGACTGAAGCGGCGCGACTTCAAGCGTTCCCGCGCGCAAAGCAGCGATTGCGTGCACGGCGGCCCTTGCGCCGGCAAAGGTGGTGTAGTGCGGCACCCCCTGAGTCAACGCCCCGCGGCGGATCGTGAAACTGTCCGCCACCGATTGCGGGGTGGACGCGGTGTTGACCACCAACTGGATTTCGCCCGATTTAATCGCGTCGACGCAGTGCGGCCGCCCCTCCAGCACCTTGTTCACCAGGGTGACCGGCAACCCGGCCTTTTTGATGCAAGCCGCCGTGCCGCGGGTGGCCAGGATGGTGAAGCCCATGTCGATCAGGCGGCGTGCCAAAGCGGGAAGGCCCTTCTTGTCGGTGTCCTTGACCGACAGGAACACCGCCCCCTTTTCCGGCAGGATGACGCCCGCGCCGAGCTGGGCTTTGGCGAAGGCGCGCTCAAAGGACGAATCAAGGCCCATGACCTCGCCGGTGGAGCGCATTTCCGGCCCGAGGATCGAGTCGACGCCTGGGAACCGGGCGAAGGGGAAGACGGCTTCCTTCACCGCGACATGCGGCGCGATAGAGTCATCGTCCAGGTTGAAGTCGGCCAGCTTGGCGCCGGCCATGACGCGGGCGCCTATCTTGGCGACGGGCACGCCGGTGGCTTTGGCGACGAAAGGCACGGTTCGGGACGCGCGCGGATTAACCTCCAACACATAAATCGTGTCGTCCTGGATGGCGTATTGTACGTTCATCAGCCCGATCACGCCCAGCGCTTTGGCCATCGCCTCGGTTTCGGCCTTCAATTCGGTAACAGTCGCAGGGGACAGAGTGTAGGGCGGCAGGGAACAGGCGGAGTCGCCCGAGTGGATGCCCGCTTCCTCGATATGCTCCATCACGCCTGCGACGTAGACGGTGTCGCCGTCGCAGATGCAGTCCACGTCCACTTCGATGGCGTCGTTGAGGTAGCGGTCGATCAGCACGGGGTTGTCGCCCGACACCCGCACGGCTTCGCGCATGTAACGGTGCAGGCTCGTCTTGTCGTAGACGATTTCCATGGCGCGGCCGCCCAGGACGTAGCTGGGACGGATAACGACGGGGTAGCCGATGCGTTCGGTTATTCTCTCAGCCTCCTCGGCCGACCGCGCGATGCCATTCTCGGGTTGCAGCAGGCCGAGACGTTGCAGCAATTGCTGGAACCGCTCCCGGTCTTCAGCCATGTCGATGGCGTCGGCGGAGGTGCCTAGGATGGGGATCCCCGCCTTGGATAAAGCCTGGGACAGTTTCAGCGGCGTCTGCCCGCCGTATTGTACGATGCAGCCCAGCAAGGTGCCGTTCTGCTGCTCGCGGCGGATGAGCGAAATGACGTCCTCGGCGGTGAGCGGCTCGAAATACAGGCGGTCGGAGGTGTCGTAGTCGGTGGACACGGTTTCCGGGTTGCAGTTGACCATGATGGTCTCGAAACCGGCCTCCTTCAGGGCGTAGGCGGCGTGGACGCAGCAATAGTCGAACTCGATGCCCTGCCCGATCCGGTTCGGCCCGCCGCCGAGGATGATTATTTTCTGGCGATCCGTAGGGTCCGATTCACAGACGGGTGTGCCGTAGCCGCCTTCGTAGGTGGAATACATGTAAGGGGTAGCCGAGGCGAACTCGGCGGCGCAGGTGTCGATCCGCTTGTAGACCGCGACCACGCCCAGCGCGTTGCGGGCCTTGGCGATATCGTCCTCGGTGCGGTTGGTCAGTTTGCCCAAGGTCTTGTCGGAGAAGCCCAGCGCCTTCAACCGGCGCAATTCCCCGGCCTGGCGAGGCAGGCCCAAGGTCTTGACAGTCTTTTCCGCCGCGACGATGGATTCGAGTTGGCGCAGGAACCAGGGGTCGAACTTCGTGGCGTCGTGGATGTCCTCAATGGACAGTCCGGCGCGGATGGCCTGCGCCGCCATCAGCAACCGGTCGGGACTCGGCGTGGAAAGCGCCGCGCGGAAGGCGTCGGGCGTGCCGTCGCCGGGGGCCTCGATCTCGTCGAGGCCCGACAGGCCGGTTTCCATACTCCGGAATCCCTTTTGCAGGGCTTCGGCGAAGGAGCGGCCGATGGCCATCGCCTCGCCCACCGACTTCATCGATGTGGTCAGCAGGGCCGGGGTGCCGGGGAACTTCTCGAAGGTGAAGCGGGGGATCTTCACCACGACGTAGTCGATGGTCGGCTCGAAGCTGGCGGGGGTGACCATGGTGATGTCGTTGGTTAATTCATCCAATGTGTAGCCCACGGCCAGCTTGGCGGCGATTTTGGCGATGGGAAAGCCGGTGGCCTTGGATGCCAGGGCCGAGGACCGCGACACGCGCGGATTCATCTCGATGACCACCATGCGCCCGTCAGCCGGATTCAGCCCGAACTGCACGTTTGACCCGCCGGTATCCACCCCGATCTTACGCAGGCAGGCGATGCTCGCGTCCCGCATGCGCTGGTATTCTTTGTCGGTGAGCGTCAGGGCTGGCGCGACCGTGACGCTGTCGCCAGTGTGGATGCCCATGGGGTCCACGTTCTCGATGGAGCAGACGATGATGCAGTTGTCGGCGGAGTCGCGCACGACCTCCATCTCGTACTCCTTCCATCCGAGCACCGATTCCTCAATCAAGACTTCGGTGGTGGGGGAGGCTTCGAGGCCCCCGGCCACGATCTGCTCGAACTCTTCGCGGTTGTACGCGATCCCACCGCCGGTGCCGCCGAGGGTGAAACTGGGGCGGATAACGGCGGGCAGGCCCGTTAGTTTTAATGCCTCTCGCGCGTCCTCCATCGTGCGCGCGATGGCACTTTTGGGGGATTCAATGCCGATTTCCGACATCGCATCGCGGAACTTCAGCCGGTCCTCGGCGCGGTCGATCACGTCGGCCTTAGCGCCGATGAGTTCGACGTTGTATTTTTTGAGCACCCCGCTCGCGTCGAGCTGCATCGCCGTGTTCAGCGCCGTCTGCCCGCCCATGGTGGGAAGAATGGCGTCCGGACGCTCCTTGGCGATGATTTTCTCGACCATCTCCGGGGTGATCGGCTCGATGTAGGTGGCATCCGCCAGGCCGGGGTCGGTCATGATGGTGGCGGGGTTGGAGTTGACCAGGATCACCCGATACCCCTCGGCCTTAAGGGCCTTGCAGGCCTGGGCGCCGGAGTAGTCGAACTCGCACGCCTGCCCGATAATGATGGGGCCGGCGCCGATGATCATGATGGATTTTAGGTCGGTACGCTTGGGCATGGGTCAGGTACTCGCGGTCAGTGGCGCCCAATCGGGCATCATGCGTCGAAGGAAATCGTCGAACAGCGGCACGGTGAATGCGGTGTCGCCATATTGTGGTAACAGTGAGTAAGGTGCGTTATGCCAAGCCTTGAGCCGGTCGCGCGTGATGCTCACACTCATTCTCCGGGCAAAGCGCTGCGAATGCCTCCTTCGCCGCCCGCACCCCAGCCGGAGTCAGTTCTAGATGCCAATGACATTGCAGCCCGCCTTCCGGCAGTCGAACCGGTTCCCAGATCGAGCCCTCCCGTAAGCAGGCCGCAACAGCGTCGCAAAACGCAGAAAAATCGATGGCCTCCGCAGTCAGCGCGGCGAAACGTGCGAACCCAGCCTCGATATTCGACTCGCTAATGACGTGACGGAATGCGGTTGCCAAAAGAAGGGGTATTGGCGCCATTGCTAATCCTGCTTCGGCCGCGTGAGCGGCATCCCAACGCCAACGACCGCCCACGCGATGGTTGGGCCGAAAGCACCCGTCTTGTCAGACCACCCGCCAATACCGAAACACACAAGCGACAGCGCCAACAAGCCAGCAACGGAAGCTAAAAAACGGCCCGTCCGGCTCGCCTCGAGTTCCGCTGTAGTGCGGGTGTCGATCAAGTCCTCGTCTCCATCATCTCCACGAACCGCCCGAACAGATAATGACTGTCGGACGGACCCGGGCTGGCCTCCGGGTGGTACTGGACCGAAAACGCCGGCCGGTCGGTGCAGGCCAAGCCCTCATTCGACCCGTCGAACAAGGACACATGCGTCACCGTCGCCGTCGCCGGCAGGGTCTTCGGGTCCACCGCGAAGCCGTGGTTCTGGCTGGTGATCTCCACCTTGCCCGTGGTCAGGTCCTGCACCGGCTGGTTGGCGCCCCGATGCCCCCGCCCCATCTTATAAGTAGACGCGCCCAAAGCCCGCGCCAGCAACTGATGCCCCAGACAGATCCCGAACACCGGCAACCCCGCCGCCAGCACGCCCTGGATCGCCGGCACGGCATACACCCCCGTCGCCGCTGGATCGCCGGGGCCATTGGACAGGAAAACGCCATCGGGCTTGTGCCGCAAAATGTCCTCGGCGGAACTCGAAGCCGGCACCACGGTCACGCGGCACCCGGCGGACGCCAAACACCGCAGGATGTTGCGCTTCGCCCCGTAATCCACCGCCACCACATGGTGCTTCGGCGCGGTTTGCCGCCCGTTGCTCTCGCCCCACGCCCATAGGGTCTCATCCCAGGCATACGTCTGCGCGCAGGTGATTTCCTTCGCGAGGTCCATGCCCTCCAGCCCCGGCCACGCGACAGCGGCGGCACGCAGGGCCGCCAGGTCGAAACGCCCATCGGCCGGGAACGCCAGCACGCCAGAGGGCGCGCCGCCGTCGCGGATGCGCACCGTGATCGCGCGCGTGTCCACGCCGGCCACACCGGTAACGCCGCGCGCCTTCAGCCAGGAGTCCAGACCCACGGCCGAGCGCCAGTTGGACGGTTGTGTAATGTCCTGCTGCACCACGAGCCCCCGCGCGGCGATGTTGCCGGCCTCCAGGTCTTCGTCGTTGGTGCCGACGTTGCCGATATGGGGGAAGGTGAAGGTGATGATCTGCCCCGCGTAGGACGGGTCGGTCAGGGTTTCCTGATACCCCGTCATGCCGGTGTTGAAACAGACCTCGCCGACGGGCCCCTCGGCCGGGGTATGCGCGCCGAATCCGCGACCCCAGAACACGGTGCCGTCCGCGAGCAGAAGACAGGCGGTCGCACCTTCGGGGACGTCGGTCATGGCAGTTATCTCTCCGGCTTGGTCAGCCTGTAAATCCGCGAGCGAAAGCCCCGTGGCGGCGATCACCGTCGCCCAATGACGGGACGGCACAACCCCGGCCTGGCGCCATTTGCGCACGGCCTCGGTGCTGACCCCGGTCAGCCGGGCGGCGGCGTCCGCCCCGCCCAGACGGTCGATGATGGCGCCCACGGTGGTTTTCATGCCACCAACTTACGGGAGAAAAATTCCGGCCGCAAGTTAACTCATCTCTCGCTGGAAATTTTTTCCGCCCTGCCGCTCGAGCGCGGTTTCCTGTATAATAGGGGGCTATTCTCCCCGGGGACGAACATCATGGCGCTGCGCGACGAATTCACCGATGCACTCAAGACCGCCATGCGGGCCGGCGACGCCCCGCGCGTATCCATTTTGCGTATGATCCTGTCCAAGGTGAAGGACGCGGACATCGCCGCTCGCCCCAAAGGCATCGACAAGGTCGCGGACGAGGAAATTCTGTCCGCCCTGCGCGGCATGGTGAAATCCCGCCGCGAGTCGGTCGACATGTATCGCCAGGGCAACCGCCCCGAGCTGGCGGCGAAGGAAGAGGCCGAGATCGCGGCGATCGAAGGCTTCCTGCCGCAACAGATGGACGAAGCCGCGTCCGAACAGGCCGTCGCCGATGCCATCGCGGAAACCAGGGCTGCCAGCATCAAGGACATGGGAAAGGTCATGGCGGCGCTGCGGGTGAAATACGCCGCGACGCTCGACATGGCGAAGGCCGGTCCGATCGTGAAAGCGAAACTGTCGACCTGATGGCATTACCGCCCAATTTTCTGGACGAACTCCGCGCCCGCACCCCATTGCCAGCGGTGATCGGGCGGCGGGTCCGGCTGACCCGCTCCGGCCGGAACTGGAAGGGCAACTGCCCCTTCCACGGGGAAAAGACCCCCAGCTTCTATGTCTACGACGATCATTTCCACTGCTTCGGCTGCGGCGCGCATGGCGACGCCATCGGGTTCGTCATGCAAAGCCAGGGTGCCGGCTTCATGGAGGCGGTGGAGCAACTCGCCACCGAAGCCGGCCTCGACGTGCCCAAACCCACCCCCGAAGCAGCCGAGGCCGAACGCGAACGCCACACCCTGATCAGCGTCCTGCAGGCCGCCGAAACTGCCTACATACGCCGCTTGCATTTGCCGGAAGGCCGCGTCGCGCTGGAATACCTGCGCGGGCGCGGCCTGACCGATGAAACCATCGAACGCTTCGGTCTCGGTTGGTCCGGGGAGGGGCGTGGCGCATTGACCGCCGATCTGGCGCGCGACGGCATCACCCAGGACCAGTTGGTGGAATCCGGCCTGATGCGCCGCGATGAAGACTCCGGTCGCGCGTACGACCTGTTCTTTAACCGGGTGATGTTCCCTATCCGCGACCGCCGCGGCCGCACCATCAGCTTCGGCGGCCGCATCATGGGCGATGGGCAGCCGAAATACGTGAACGGCCCTGAAACACCGCTGTTCTCCAAACGCCGCAATCTCTACGGCCTCGACCTCGCTCGGGAAGGCGTACGCAAAGGCGCGACGCTGGTGGTTGTCGAAGGCTACATGGACGTCATCGCCCTGGCCCAGGCGGGCTTCGGCGCGGCCGTCGCACCCCTCGGAACGGCGTTGACCGAAGAACAGATGGAGGAGCTTTGGCACCTTTCCCCCATGCCGGTCCTTTGCTTCGATGGCGACGCGGCCGGTGCCCGCGCGGCGGCGCGTGCCGCGGAAATGGCTCTGCCATTGCTGGCATCGGACCGGACGTTGAAGCTCGCGACACTGCCGGCCAAAGAGGACCCGGATAGCCTGGTTCGCCGGCAAGGCAAGGCTGGCTTCGACGCCGTGCTGGACGCGGCGGCGCCGCTCGCCGATGCACTATTCGACATGTTGCGAGAAGCCGGCGGCGACGCCACACCGGAATTGCGCGCCGCCTTCCGCACCCGCCTGGAAGAAGCCGCCAAACGCATCCCCGACAAATCGCTGGCCAGCGAATACCGGAGCGCGCTGCTCGATAAATTCTTCGCCAGTCGTCGCCGCGCCGCCAACGGCCGCCCCACCAAGGGTTTCGCGCCGCAGCCGCTCGGCCGCGTCGCCCCCCGCCCGCACCCGGCGCTGGATATCACCACGCTGGAGCGCGGTCGCATCCTCACAGCCATTTTGATCAGGCATCCGTCGTTACTGCACGACGTCGACCATGCCTACGCCGATTTGGACCTTGCCGGTCCGCAGGCGCGGGTGCGGAATGCGCTGCGGGAATGGGCTTCGCACGCTGATCGCCTTGACTCTGCCGGCCTGATGGACCACCTGTCGTCGGCTGGACTGACGGCGGATGTCGAGCAGGTCATGGCGCCGGTCCCGGTCCCCCTACCGGCATGTTCGGCAGCCACGGCCATGCCGGCGGAAGCCGCGACAGGATGGTGGCATATTTTCGGCTTCCTCAATGTGGACCGCTTGCGGGAAGAGCTGACCTTGGCGGAAGCCGAGGCGGCGCGAAACCTGACAGGCGATACCGTACGTCGGCAGGTGGCCTTGAAGGAAGCACTTCTGAAAGTGCAACGCGGCGAGCCGGACGGCGCGGACCTCGCCGCTTAATGATTCAGGGGCCTCGGCCCCGACCGATGTAGGAGTGTCTTGACCGATGGCCACGAAGCCGACTACCGTCACCGCCGCAGCCGTGACCGCCGAACAGGACGTCGAGTCCAACCTGCTCGACACCCAGACCGTCGCCGTCAAGAAGCTGATCGCCAAGGGCAAGGAGCGTGGCTACATCACGTTCGATGAGCTGAACGCCGTCCTGTCGCCGGAACAAAACTCGTCTGAACAGATCGAAGACGTAATGGCCGGTTTCTCTGAAATGGGTATTCAGGTCGTCGAATCCGAGGAAAACGAAGAAGGCGAGCTTCCCGTCGTCAAGGCCGAAAAAGCCGAGGAAGAGGAAGCCGAGGAGCAGACCGGCAACGTCGACGAAGCCAGCCTCGGCCGCACCGACGATCCCGTCCGCATGTACCTGCGCGAGATGGGCAGCGTCGAACTGCTGTCGCGTGAGGGCGAAATCGCCATCGCCAAGCGGATTGAAGCCGGCCGCGACATGATGATCAATGGGCTGTGCGAAAGCCCGCTGACCTTCAAGGCCATCATCTCCTGGCACGACCAGCTAAAAGCCGGCCGGATGCTGCTGCGCGATATCATCGACCTGGAAGCGACGCAGGGCGCCGGCGCGCCGCCGCCCGAGGCGGTTGGCGAAGTCGACGAAGGCGCTCCGCCGGTGGAAGCCTTCGCTCCGCCGCCCGAGGACATGGGGGACGACGACGAGAACGAGGGACCCAGCATGTCCCTGTCGGCGCTTGAGGAAAAACTGAAGCCGGAAGTGCTGGCGAACTTCGAAGAGATCGAGAATCTTTACAAGAAGCTGCACAAGATGCAGCACCGCCGGCTGGAGACCATGACCTCCGGCGAGGACCTCACCGCTCGTTCGGAAAAAGGCTACGAGAAAATCCGGGAAGAACTGGTCCAGAAGGTCGGCCAGGTCCGCCTGCATAACAACCGGATTGAAGAATTAGTCACCCAGCTCAAGCAGCTCAACCAGCGCCTGACCACGCTGGAAGGCCAATTGATGCGCATGGCCGAGGGCTGCAAGGTCAACCGTGAGGAGTTCCTGAAAAACTACCGCGGCGCCGAGCTGGACCCGAACTGGCTGGAAAAGGTCGCGGTTCTGACCGGCAAGGGCTGGCGCCTGTTCGCCGCCAAGCACCCGACCGATATCGGCAACGTCCGCGCGCAGATCTCCGCCGTGGCGACCGATGCCAGCCTGCCGATCGTCGAATTCCGCCGCGTCTACATGACGGTGTCCCGCGGGGAGCGCGATAGTGCTCGGGCGAAAAAGGAAATGATCGAGGCCAACCTCCGCCTCGTGATCTCCATCGCGAAGAAATACACCAACCGAGGTTTGCAGTTCCTGGATTTGATCCAGGAGGGCAATATCGGCCTGATGAAGGCGGTGGATAAATTCGAATACCGCCGCGGCTACAAGTTTTCCACCTATGCTACGTGGTGGATCCGTCAGGCGATCACCCGCTCGATCGCCGATCAGGCGCGCACCATCCGCATTCCCGTGCACATGATCGAGACGATCAACAAGCTGGTGCGCACGTCGCGCCAGATGCTGCACGAGATCGGCCGCGAGCCGGCGCCGGAAGAACTGGCTGAGAAGTTGGGCATGCCGCTGGAGAAAGTGCGGAAAGTCCTGAAAATCGCCAAAGAGCCGATTTCCTTGGAGACGCCGATCGGCGACGAGGAAGATTCCCACCTGGGCGACTTCATCGAGGACAAGGCGGCGGTGATCCCGCTGGACGCGGCGATCCAAGCCAATCTGCGCGAGGCCACCACCCGCGTGTTGTCGTCCCTGACGCCCCGTGAAGAACGCGTGCTGCGCATGCGCTTCGGCATCGGCATGAACACCGACCACACGCTGGAAGAGGTCGGCCAGCAGTTCAACGTCACCCGTGAGCGCATCCGCCAGATCGAGGCGAAGGCGCTCCGCAAATTGAAGCACCCAAGCCGGAGCCGGAAGCTGCGCAGCTTCCTGGACGACTGATACCTCCCACCCACGCTATGGCCGGGCACATGTCCCGGCCATCGTGAAGGAGTCGGCGCCCACCACCCCAACATTTCGGTATCGCACCCGCACCGAGTCCTGATATCGTTTCCGCCCACGGGAGGAAACGACCATGGCCGAAATCATCCGCCTACCGATCACCAATACCGTCACCCGCCTCAACTACACACTGCCGGTATCGGTGGGCAGCAAACCGCAGTTGGTCAACCTCATGCTGGACACCGGCAGCAGCATGCTGGTGGTCGACGGGCGCATCTACCATCCGGACCAAGACACCGGGGTCGCCACAACGCAATTGCTGCAGACCGCGGAATTCGAGACCGGCAGTGTGTTGGCCGCGGTCGTGCGGACGTCCATCGGGCTGACGACCAGCCCCGGCGCGCGCCCGACAACGCTGACAGGTACCGACCTGACAGTCACATACGTCAACCCGCCCGGCACGTTCGGTCGGGCCGATGGCATCGTGGGCCTCGGATATGCGTCCCTCGCCAGCGAATTCCGCATGCCCGAGGACACCTGGAAAAACAAATACCCGTCTGACCAGTTGACGCTCGGACAACCGGCGGCCGTCGATCCTTTCGTCGAACAGCTCGTGGCGGCGCAACGCATCACCAACAAATTCGCATTCTCAGTGCAGCGTTCTTTGATGCGGCAGGCCCTGGACGTTCCGGCAACCGACCCGTTGAACCAGGGGATCCTTATCCTCGGCGGGGGTGCGGAGTGCACCGATTTATATATCGGCGACTTTACGTCGGTCGCCGTTGTGCACGAGAAATATTATAACACCAATCTGATGGCGCTTCAGGTGGGCGACCAATCGATCCCCGTCCCCCCCGCCCCTCCGGGCAGCCGCGCGGCGTCGAATTCGATCGTCGACAGCGGCTCGACCAATGTCACCCTGGATCCGGTGTTGTTCGGCCGGCTCATCGATTTGTTCCGCTCGGTTAATTCCGATTTGGCACATATGTTGGTCACCTATGCGCCGTCCGTAAGTCGGGGGGTCGATCAAAACCAGATCGATCTAACCCGATGGCCGCCGCTGCGTTTCATCATGCAAGGCACCGACGGCGGCCAGGTCGCCGTCACCGTCCAGCCCAAGGATTATTGGCAGTTCGATACTGGTCAGGCGGGAAACGCCTCCCACGTTCTGGCCGGAGACAACAGCATACCGGACGGCCAGGCGATCCTCGGCCTGCCCCTGTTTGCCCACCAGTTCGTCGTGTTCGATCGCACGGGCACCAACGGAGTCATAGGTTTCGCGGCCCGAGCCGAAAACGCTTTAATAAGTTAGGCTCAGAGTGTTTTTAAATATTCGATCAAGGCCCGGATATCGGGTTCCTTCAGCCCGGCGTTGTTGTAGTCGTGGCCGGTGTTCGCATTGCCGTCGATCGCCACACCGGTCGCGTCTTGAGTGCGATATTGGAACGTATTCCCCGGCGCGGACGCATCGGTCTGGAACCCAACGTTCACCGGATCGAACTCCCGCGTGCCAAGGAAGAATTCGGTCATGCGTTGCGCGGGTGGCAACATCAGCTCCCGCAGATTGGCGACCGACCCGTTGTGCAGATACGGCGCCGTCGCCCAAATGCCCTGCAAGGGCCGGCCCTTGTAGGCCATTTTGGGACTCGCCGCATCGTCCGGGAAAGCCTTGCACGCCGCAGCCCGAGCCTGTTTCGGGGACAGCCCAGCCGGGAATTTTATGCGGCCCGGTAGCGGGAGGCCTTTGGCGAAACCGAAGACCCCCTCCAATCCGGCGACCGCCAGATCCCACTTCTTATCCAACAACGCCCCCAACGCCGCGTTCCCGGTCATGGAGAAAACGTCGGACATATCGTCGAACGTTGTTATGTTGACGATTTGCGTCTTGTTTCCCTGAAACAGACCGGTATTCGCCCAATCCAGGATGGCGTTGCAGGCCATCCACATATCGGTATTCGTCGGATCGTTGCCAGCCAGCACCGGCTGCACGGTGACCGTATATTTCTCGGTCAGATTTGCCCGGGATGACGGCACCGAGTGGCACGCGGCGCACTGCGACTGGAACAATCCACGGCCGGTCGCGGCGAGGGTCGTGTCGATCGGCGGCAAAACCTCGGGCCATGCCGGCGGTTGCAATGTGGTCAGCTGGGTCTCGATCGCGACAAGGTTCGGCAGATCGATGCTCGATATATAACCTTGTCCGAAACCCGGCTTATTGCGGATGACGATGTCGGCGAACACGCCGATCACCTCCCCGGTGTTGCGGACCATGGCGCCCGCGCGCACATCGTTCAGATCGATATTCGGCGCACTGGCATTCCATTCCACCTTGTTCAATTGCGGCACGTTCCACAGGAACGGATAGCTGACCGGTGCGTCGGACGGATTGGCATGTTGGTGACTGAAATCGTTAGGATTAGCGATCAGCGCCACTTTGTTGAAGATGTGCCCGATCGCATCCAACCGCCCGAACCCGTAACGCAACCCGCCGGGATCGTTCAAAGCCGCCAGCTTGGCGTTCCATTGATTGAGTTGCCCCAACGCCGCGATCAGCATGCCGGTATCGGCGGCCGATGCGTTGGGACCCAATACCCTGTTTGCGAAACGGTTGAATTTTGACGGATCCTTGGCATCGGCGGTCTGCAACAGCGCCTTCTCCAGAGCCTCGGTAAACGATTGGAAATCGGCCAACGTCGGCGCCCCATCCACCCGCATCCGCGTCGACTTGTAGGTCAGCTCCGCCGTATGGCATGCGGAACAGTTCATCCCGATCCACGGCTCGCGGTCGGTCTGGTTCGCTTTCCAGCGAAGCTTGGTATTGCTGAGGTTGGCGTCCGACTGACAATCCACTGTAAAGCCCAGCGGTATGTCGGGATCGTACGGGCAATTCGCCTCTGGGCTGTTCCATCCCGCGGTCGGGTTAGGCAGGTAGCGGAACGACGCGATGTAAGCGGGGTCGAGGAACATCGCCGTGCTGTCCGGCTGCTCCAGCGAATCCAGCCAAGCCCGCGGGACCAAGCGTGAACCCTGCGTCGCGGTCCACCACGCGATGCGTTGAGCCTGGGTCCACCCCTGCGGCACATCGGTCCAACCGGCATTTTGCGCCCGGCTCGGTCCCGCCAGGGCCAGCAGTGCAACGGCCGTGACAAACAGTAAACGGCTGAGATACGCCATGACGCTCTCCTTCGACGTTCGTTCTTTTTTTGCTATGCGACCGCAAATCATTGCCTATTCCGGCGTAATTAGCACGCCCGTATCAGAGATACAATAGCGAAATAGAGGGCGCCTCCCAGTACGCCATCTCGCCCCCCGGCCCGCTCCCCGCTAAGATCGTCCCACGAACACGAGCGGGCGGACAGGATGGAAGCGGTAACCAAGGTGGCCGTCACGGTCACCTTTTTACGGATGGACCGGCCCCCGAGCGAACAGGCGCAAGCCTTGCCGCCGGGGTATCAGATCGTGCGCGCGGCCAAACCCAGCGTGCCGTTCTACCGCTACCTCTACAACACCGTCGGCGCCGACTACGTCTGGTGGCTGCGACGCACCCTCTCGGATCGCGAACTCGGCGATCTCCTGGCGGAGCGGGAGGTATCGATCCACACCCTGTATGAGGGTGGTGAGCCCAACGGATTTTTCGAGCTGGACGGGCGGAACTGGACTGACATGAACCTGAGTTATTTCGGCCTCATGCCGCGCGCCGTCGGCACCGGCCTCGGCTACCGCTTCTTGCGCCACGCCATCGATGCAGCCTGGGCATCGGGGGCCAAAGGCGTCACCGTCAACACCTGCACCGCCGATCATCCGCGCGCGTTGCCGACCTACATCCGATCCGGCTTCCGTCCGGTGCGGCAAGCGCGCGAGCACTGGAGCGTGCCGACCCGCCTAGGGCTTCGCATCCCCGCGCACGTTCGCGCTTAGGGCGTGATCGGCTGAGGTTGACTTCAACCTCGGGCGTGAATCACCCTCTCAAACAAAGGCTTAGACCATGATCCAACGCCGAGATCGCATGCAACCTCAAACGATCATGGTCTAGGGCGCCCGCAATGGAACCACTCGCGCTCTACATCCACTGGCCGTTCTGCCTGTCCAAGTGCCCCTACTGCGACTTCAACTCCCATGTGCGGGACCGCATCCCCCAGGCCCGCTTCCGCGCCGCCCTGCGCGCCGAATTGGCGTGGGAGGCCGCGCGTCTCGGCCCCCGCCGCTTGACATCGGTGTTCTTCGGCGGCGGCACCCCTAGCCTTATGGAGCCGGAAACCGTGGCCCTGTTGTTGGAGGACGCCTTCCGCCTGTTCGACCCAGCGCCGGATATCGAGATCACCCTGGAAGCCAATCCCACCAGCGTAGAAGCCGCCCGCCTCGCCGCCTTCCGCCAAGCCGGCGTAAACCGCGCCTCCCTCGGCGTCCAAAGCCTGAACCCCGAGGCTTTGCGGATGCTCGGCCGCCAGCACTCAGCAGCGCACGCCATCCAGGCGCTGGAAACGGCACGCGGCATTTTTCCGCGCCTGTCCTTCGATCTGATCTACGCCCGGCCGGGGCAAGACGAAGCGTCCTGGCGCGCCGAATTGCGGGCCGCCCTGGCGCTGGCGGCGGACCATTTGTCGCTCTACCAGCTCACCATCGAGCCTGGCACCGCGTTCGAGGCGCTACACCGAAGGGGGGAGATCGTGCTGCCGGAGGGCGATGCCGCCGCCCGCCTTTACGAAGCCACCGCCGACGAAGCCGCGCGCTTTGGGTTGCTGCCCTACGAGATCTCCAACTACGCGAAACCCGGCGCCGAAAGCCGCCACAACCTGGCCTATTGGCGTTACGCCGATTACGCTGGCATCGGGCCGGGGGCGCATGGGCGGGTGACCATCGGCGACGCGTTGCGCGCCACCCGCCGCCATCGCGCCCCGGAACCCTGGGCCGAACGGGTGGAACGAGACGGCCATGGCTCGACACCGGAAACGGTCCTGAGGCCCGAAGAAAAAGCCCAGGAAATGCTGCTGATGGGCCTTCGCCTGACCGAAGGTATCGACATTGCTCGATTCGAAGTCCGGACCGGTGTGAAACTGACAGACGCGATCGACGACGATGTGCTGCGGCAGGCGATTGAAGCCGGCTACGTGATACTGGGCGATGGCCGTATCGCGGCGACATCGGAAGGGCGGCTGCGGCTGGACTCGCTGCTGGGCGCACTGGTCAGGTGACCAGCCGCCGCACCCCAAGCAAGCGGGCCAGCGTGCCCGCATCGGCCTGGCCGGTGATGGCCTCCGGGCGCCAGTGTCGCTGGAACGCGCGCAGAACGACGGACAGCGCCGGGTCGAGCGCGCCCTCGGGTGCGACGTCATAGCCAATCTCGGTCAGTGCCCGGCGCACGGCGCGCAGGCTTTCGGCGTCCCGCACCGCCGCGCCGGTGCCGAGGTCGGGTACACCGCCCGGCCACAAACCGACGCCGTTGCGGGCCAGGTCCTCCCACCCGAATTTCTCGCCAGGATCCTGCTTGCGGTCGGGCGCGACATCGCTGTGCCCGACGACGTTCCGAGCCGGGATCGGGTGACGGGTAAGGATGCCGAGGCTCAGGTCGCAGATCGCCGCCATTTGCAACGCTGGAAAATCGCGATAACCCCATTCGTGGCCGGGGTTCACGATTTCGATCCCGATCGACCGCGCGTTCAGTGCCTTGTGGCCCCGCCAATAGGATATGCCGGCATGCCAGGCGCGGCGGTCCTCCGGCACAAGGCGGACGATCGCGCCGTCCTCGTCGACGACGTAGTGGGATGACACCTGCGCCAGGGGATCGCGCAGTCGATCGATCGCCTCCCGCGCGGACTGCATGCCGGTGTAGTGCAGGATCAGCATATCGACGGGCACGTTACGCTCGTCTTGGTTGGGGCTAGGGCGTTCGAGGATCACAACCCGCGTTCCCGCTTGATGCGGTCCCAGGCGGCATTGATCTTGGCCACCTTATCGCTGGCGCCCGCGATGAAGGCCTCGGACATCCCTTTGGCCGCGAGGCTGTCGGGGTGATGTTCCCGCATTAATTGACGCCAGGTGTCGCGCAATTCCTTGTCGTCGGCCTTGGGGGAGACGCCGAGCACGGTATACGGATCGGGCTCACCAG
>JANXTL010000239.1 GCA_025352375.1 Acetobacteraceae bacterium
CATCTTCATCGAACGGCTTTGGCGGAGCCTGAAATATGAGGAGGTGTTCCTGAAAGCGTACGACTCGGTCGCCGAGGCACGGCGTGGGATCGGAGCGTGGCTTGGGTTCTACAACGACGAGCGGCCGCACCAGGCTTTGGAATATCTGACGCCGTTCGAGGTGCACTCGGGCATGCCGTCCTGTGGATATGTGGACAACGCAAGGAAGAGCGTTGACCATATCCCCACAGGCACCACAACAGCAAGAAAAGGCTTGCATGAATGACAATAAAGCAGTAAGTAAAATATCAGTATTCCCCGAGCGGGTTCGAGGGCACGCAACGGGTGGGAGTCTCTCTTAGCTCACCCCGATTCCTGTCCAACGGATGGGGTCCACCTCACATGGCAGATTCTGTCCGGCGCTCGAGGGTGGCGTAAGCACCCAACTTTTGAGCGATTCCAGATGGTTACACCATGCCCGTTTCTGAATCCCAGCTATGCGATGAATAAGATGGGCTAGTCCGTCGTAAATTGGTTGAGAGCAAGAAATAGATATTGACATCTGTTCTGGCACTGATTACGGTTAACATCCTAACTAAGGTGTTGCGGAGGGCCCACGATGTCAAAGTGGTTTCGGTTCGTTATGGCTGTCGGTGTTCTGGCAATGCTCACCGCATGCGAGCGTCAGAACATCAACCTTCGGGAGCGCATGGCGGAAAGCCTCGGGCCCTTAGGCGTCAGACCGCTGTATCCTTTGCGTGAAACCCCGCGGCTTGGCAGCCTCTATCTATTCGATACCTACGCCTATTCACATCAGGGCAATATTCCGTCGTACTACGATACATATATTCATGTCAGCGACGACCTCGCTTGGACATTGGAGCGCAACCGTCAGGCCAACGCAGCGTCGAGCCTTCGCTTTGCCAAGACCACTCCTGCCCCCCCGCAGCCAACAGGCAGTGCCGCCGACCTCACAACCGGTGAGTACGTCCAAGGGGCCGACCCCCGCGAAGCGCCTCCTGCCGCGAAGCCGCCCGCAAAGGCAGTACCTGCCCCACAGCCGGAACGTGTTCCGCTCGCACTCGCTGCGTTCCCAGGCTATACTCTTGCATCGGTCGAGCAATTTTCCGTTGCTGGGATGGTGCCGCAGGCTTTTCAAAGTTTCCTCGCAGCCTTCGGACTACGCAGCACACGCTATGTGCATGTCGAACCGATCGGCGTCGAAATAGCGGAGTTGCCCCTACAAGAACTGCTTGATGGCGTTCGCGATGCGTGTGCCAGCCGCGGCCCCACCTCGATTCTCAACAAGGCCGTAGGCGACGATGTGCTGGCTCGCGGGATCGAGCAATTGTTTGCATTGCATAGTGAGCGAGAGCGTTTCAACAATCGTTCGATGTGGACGTCCGGCCGGCAGAACGAGCCAGTCAATCCGCAGCTCGTCTTGATGAGGCGAATCTATTATCTACGTGGTCTCAGATTCACGATCGACGATAGCCAGACAGCAACGGCGGCGCTCCAGGCCGCTGCGAATTTGCGCCTGGGGCAAGGTGTCACTCCGCCCACCGTCGCCGTGGTCACGCCTCCCCCGGTAGCCCCAGCGGGCGTGCCCGGTCCCGCCGGCGGCACCGCCGCCACGGCCACTGGCGCTCTCCAGGCGCAGATCGACGCATTGAAGGGTCAACTCTCGGCATTGGGGGCGAGTGGCGGTGGCACCGCGCAGATCGCAAGCAGCTACGCCCGCGCGTCCGCGGTTGGTGTGGAGTTCAACCATATCTTCGATCGGCCGATGGCGTTCGGCTTCGAGCCGGTTGCGTTCGATCTCGACTGGCATGAGGTCGACAAACATAATGTGTTGGTCGGCTCAAGAATGATACCCGGGGATGGCAAACGCTGCATCGCGCGCATCTGCGACTGGGCTCCTCCAATCCGGTAGACCGGTCCCAATAACCGAGGAAAACGACGATGGCTCAACAACCAACCCAGCGTGGCGGACAAGCCGGATTCGGGGAGGACAACCAGCCCGACCAGGCTCCTAAGCCCGGCGCTTCACCAGGTGGTGACGGACAGGACGATTTCGGGGAGGAAAAGCAGCCCAACCCCGCACCTGAGCCCGGCGCCTCATCAGGTGGTGGCGGACAGGACGAATTCGGCGACGATAACCCTCCTGACAACGCCCCCCGCCAACCACCGGCAGGCGGGGGAAACGCCGGAACATCGGGTGGCAGCGGATAGGCAATCCGCTACCTTATCGGCGCCGAATACATCAGCCCGCCCTTGCTCCACAGTGCGTTCTTCCCACGAGCCATCTTCAACGGACCAAAATTGCGCTCGAACATCTCCCCGTAATTTCCAACCGCTCGGATCGCGTTGAGCGCCCATTTGTTATCGAGTGCCATGAACTTTCCGTAGTCCCCGACAAGGCCGAGAAGACGTTTCGTCTGCGGCGTGGCGCTGGTCAGTTTTTCCTCGACGTTCGCCTGCGTGATGCCCTGTTCCTCGGCCTCGATCAGTGCGTTCAGTGTCCATTTCACGATCTCGTACCATTGATCGTCGCCCTGGCGCACGGCCGGCCCGAGCGGCTCTTTGCTGATGATGTCGGGCAGAACCATCTGATCGTCGGGGTCGTGCATGATGGTGGCGATGGTGGCGAGTTGGCTGGCGTCGGTGGAGTACGCGTCGCAGCGGCCTTTGTCGTAGGCGGTGCGACCTTCGTCCACCCGCTCGAACACCACCGGGTTTATTTTGATGCCGGTGGCTTGCGACCAATCCGCCAGATTGAGTTCGCTGGTGCTGCCCGCGCTTACGCAGATCGAGGCACCGGCGAGGTCCTTGGCGGTTTTCACGCCCGAGGATTTACGCACCAGGAAGCTTTGCCCGTCGTAGAAATTTACGCCGGTAAACAAAAGACCGTTCGCGGCCTCCCGCGATTGGGTCTGGGTCAGTGTCTGAATCACCAGATCGATCTGCCCCGATTGCAGTGCCGGAAGGCGTTGCGCGCCATTCAGTCCGACGAAGCGCGCCTTCGTTGCGTCGCCAAAGATCGCCGCCGCCACCGCGCGGCATGTATCGACATCCAGGCCGCGGAACTCACCCTTGCTGTCCACGTATCCGAAACCGGGGGTACCGGAGGGAACAGAGCATTCGACGTATCCCTTCTTCAGCACCGCTGCCAAGGTCGGTCCGGGCGAGTTCTGCGCGAAAGCTGGGATGGCAATCGCGGCGAAGAATGCGGCAATGAGAAGACGCATGGAAGGCTCCCGTTGTTTTCCCGCAGCATGGGGCCGTCTTGAGCGTGGCGTCTATAGCGCAATCGATTAGATATCCGGTAGCTATCCAATTGCCTTCCAGGCAGCTATCGGATACCGGTGTAAGGACGACAGCAAGGACTCGGGGCCCCCATGCCAACCATCGTCTTCGCCAGCCCAAAGGGCGGCGCCGGAAAATCGACATCGGCGGTCCTGTTGGCTGCCGAGTTGGCCGAACGCGGCGCCAGCGTCACCTTCATCGACGCCGATCCGAACAAGCCGGTGTCCCGATGGGGGGGCCGGCCGGGCAAGCCCGAGACGCTGACCATCCTGGCGAACATCACCGAGGACACGATCATCGACACGATCGAACGCGCGGCGACCGAAAGCGCCTTCGTGGTGGTCGATCTGGAGGGGACGGCCTCGATGATGGTCGGCTACGCGCTATCCCGCGCCGACCTGGCGATCATCCCCACTCAGGGTTCCCAATTGGACGCGGCGGAGGCGGTAAAAGCGATTGCGCTGATCCGTCGCCAGGAACGCGCTTTTAACAAATCCATTCCGTTAGCCGTGCTGTTCACCCGCACCAGTGCCGCCATCCGCCCGCGCACGCTGAAAAGCATTGAATCGGAATTCGTCAACGCCGGCATCCGCGTATTCGGCACGCAGATTCACGAACGCGAGGCCTATCGCGCCATCTTCGCATTCGGCGGCACATTGGCCGGCCTGGACGCAACCCAGGTTCCCAACATCGCGGCCTCGATGGCAAATGCCCGGTCTTTCGCCGCGGAAACGATCGCGATCCTGAAGGATCCGCGACCGGCCGAGGCGCAGCGGAAGGTGGCATGATGAGCAGCCCACGCGCGAGCATCTTCGAAGCCGACGATCTGGATATCAGCGGTTTCGCCCCAAGGCCGGGACCCGATACCTCGGCTCCGGCAGCCGAGCAGGTGCGGGCCGTCGCGGAAGCGGCGCATTTCCATAGCCGAGAGCAGCAGGCCCCGGTGCCAAAGCGGGTGCAGCGCCGGCACCGCACGGGCCGGAACGTGCAGTTCAACGTCAAGGCGTCCCAGGAAACCGTGGATGCGTTCTATGCCATCAGCGACGCGAAAGCCTGGGTCCTGGGGGAAACGCTGGAGCACGCGCTGGCGGCTTTGAAGCGCGAACTCGGGTAGCGCGTGAAGACGCTGCTGATCGTCTGGCATTCCCGTACCGGCGGTGCCCGCCAGATGGCTGAGGCAGCACGCGACGGGGCATCCGCCGAACCGGACGTCATGGTGCGCCTGCTGGAGGCGGAAGCCGCCTGTGCCGCCGATCTGCTTTCGGCGGATGGCTTTATCTTCGCGGCGCCAGAGAACCTCGCTTCCTTGTCCGGCCCGATGAAAGATTTCTTCGACCGGCATTATTATCCCGTGCTGGGACATCTCGAGGGCCGGCCCTGTGCAACGATGATTTGCGCCGGCAGCGACGGCTCGAACGCAGTCCGCCAGATCGCGCGCATCGCCACGGGATGGCGGCTGCGGCCGATCGCGGAACCGATCGTCGTATGCACGCAGGCGCAAACGCCGGAGGCCATACTGGCCCCGAAGACCATTGCGCCGGCCCATTTGGACCGGTGCCGGGATTTGGGCGCTGCCTTCGCAGCCGGACTGGAGGCTGGGATTTTTTGAGGGCACATTATGCCCTATTTCTATGCAGTTAGCCCGAACTGCACCGCGATTAACCGGTAACGGTCCGTTATTTACCCCTTCTCCCTGGCACACCGGTTGCATGGCACTCGGCCAGCGGGACCGCTCACGGTCCGCGCCGGCGTGCAACAAACCCGGAATCGGGAAACAGGAACAGAGGCACATGGCATTCAATGAACCAACATTTTCCCGTCGCGGATTGGCTCGCCTAGGCGCCGCCGCGGCCACCATCGCAGCCCTTGGCGCCGTGAAATCGGCCGCCGCGCAGGGCACGTCAGGGACCATCAAGGTTGGCATCCTGCATTCGCTCTCCGGCACCATGGCGATCAGCGAAACCACGCTGAGAGACGTCATGCTGATGCTTATTGAGCAACAAAATGCCAAGGGCGGTCTCCTGGGCAAGAAGCTGGAAGCCGTGGTCGTGGACCCCGCGTCCAACTGGCCGCTGTTCGCGGAAAAAGCCCGCCAGCTGATCTCGGTCGACAAATGCGCGGCGACGTTCGGCTGCTGGACCTCGGTGTCGCGCAAATCCGTGCTGCCGGTGTTCGAGGAGTTGAACTCCATCCTGTTCTATCCCGTCCAGTACGAGGGGCAGGAATGCAGCCGTAACGTGTTCTACACCGGCGCTGCACCGAACCAGCAGGCGATTCCGGCGGTCGATTACCTTTGGAACGAAAGCAAGGTGAAGCGCTGGGTGCTGGCCGGCACCGACTACGTCTACCCGCGCACCACAAACCAGATCCTGGAAGCGTACCTGATCTCCAAAGGCGTCGCCAAGGAAGACATCCTGACCAACTACACGCCGTTCGGCCATTCCGATTGGCAGAACATCGTAGCCGAGATCAAGAAATTCGGCTCCGCCGGCAAGAAAACCGCCGTCGTATCGACCATCAACGGCGACGCCAACGTGCCGTTCTACAAGGAACTCGGCAACCAGGGCATCAAGGCTACCGACATCCCGGTGGTGGCGTTCTCGGTCGGTGAGGAGGAACTCGCCGGCATCGACACCAAGCCGCTGGTCGGCCATCTCGCCGCCTGGAACTATTTCCAGAGCGAGGATAACGCCGACAACAAGAAGTTCATCGCCGCCTGGAAGGCTTTCACCAAAAATCCGAAGCGCACCACCAACGATCCGATGGAAGCCCATGTCATCGGCTTCAACATGTGGGTGAAAGCGGTCGAGGCAGCCGGCACCACGGCATCCGACGCGGTGATCGACGCGCTGATCGGCACGGCGGTGCCGAACCTGACCGGCGGTTATTCGGCGATGATGCCGAATCACCACATCACCAAGCCGGTGCTCATCGGCGAAATTCAGGCCGACGGTCAGTTCAATACCGTGTCCCGCACCGCCGGTCTGGTGGTGGCGCAGGAATGGTCGCCGTATGTCGCCGATACCAAGGACCTGATCGGCGACTGGCGCTCGCCGCTGAAGTGTGGAGCCTTCAATGTCAAAACCGGCGCCTGCACTGCCGGTAAGAAGGCCTGACAGCCGGGGGCGGCCGTCTCCTCCCCGTCCGCCCCCAGCTTCCCCATCGAAGGTACCAAAATGCGCCGGTTTTTCGCCATTCTTCTGCTTGCCGCCTTGGCACTGGCGCCGGGGCCCTCGAAGGCAGACCAGGCGGACGACGCTTTCGCCGCGTTGGCATCTACCAGCTTCGATTCGGTGCGTGGCGGCGTTGAACAACTTTCCGCCTCAGGCCATCCGAGGGCCGCCGCGGTCATCGGGGCGTTGCAATCTGGAAAGCTCTATTTCCGGCCCGATCGTGCGCTGTTCATCAAGCAGGACGACGGTGGCTACCTCCACGCGCTGACCGCCGCCGCGATTGCCGACCCAGGCACTGTTAAGCCCGTGCGCGTGAACAATGGGATCCGCAATGCGATCGACGCCGCCCTCGGCGCCATGCGGCTATTCTCCCCTGATACCGCGACCCGATTGACCGCCGCCGAGGCCGTGTTCCATGCCGCCGAAGCCGGCGCTTTGCCCGCCCTGAACAAGGCCATCGCGAAGGAGAGCGACCCATCGGTCAGGCTACGCATGGAGCAGGCCCGAGCCGCGGCTATTCTTTCATCCGCCGACAGTGGTGAAGCCGACCGTATCCAGGCGGTATCGGTACTGCGTACGCGTGCCGACATCGACGCCCGTGGTTTCCTGGCATCGCTTTCCGGCCAACCGCCGGCCGTCGCCGATGCCATCGCGGTCGCGATAACCGCGATCGACCGGAAGGCGCAACTCTGGAGTGTGGCACAGAGCGTCTATTACGGGTTGAGCCTTGGGTCGGTCCTGTTGCTGGCAGCGGCCGGCCTGGCCATCACGTTCGGCGTCATGGGCGTCATCAACATGGCGCATGGCGAGATGGTCATGATCGGCGCCTACACGACATTCGCCGTCCAGCAATTCATGCGTGCCCACACACCAGGGATGTACGGCGCCAGCCTGCTGTTTGCCGTGCCGCTGGCGTTCATGGTTTCGGGTACGGTGGGGATCGTCATCGAGCGAACCTTGATCCGTTGGCTCTATGGGCGGCCGTTGGAGACATTGCTGGCCACATGGGGCCTTTCACTGGTCCTGCAGCAAGGGGTCCGCACGATTTTCGGGGCCAATAACAAGGATGTGGACACGCCATCCTGGATGAGCGGCGCAACCCAGCTTGGTGGTCTGACGCTGACCTGGAACCGGATGTACATCATCCTGTTCTCCGCCATCGTGCTGGCCGCGTTGATGGCGGCACTGCGCTATACCTCCCTCGGGTTGCGGATGCGCGCGGTGACGCAGAACCGGCGCATGGCGGCCGCGATGGGCATCCGAACACCCTGGATCGACGCGTTGACCTTTGGGCTCGGATCGGGCGTGGCCGGCATGGCCGGCGTGGCACTATCGCAGATCGACAACGTGTCGCCGAACCTTGGCCAGAGCTACATCATCGATAGCTTCATGGTCGTTGTATTCGGCGGAGTCGGGAACCTCTGGGGTACCACGCTGGGCGCATTGACCCTGGGCATCACCAACAAATTCCTGGAGCCGGTGGCCGGCGCCGTCATGGCCAAGATCGTCGTGCTTGTGCTGCTGATCCTGTTCATCCAGCGGCGCCCGAGGGGCATGTTCCCGCTCAAGGGAAGGGCCGCGGAGTCGTGAAGCTCGATCGCACCGCCGGCCTGACGCTTGGCTTGACCTTCGGCATCCCGCTGACGTTAGCGCTGCTGAACCAGACAACCGACGTGAGTGCGGCACTGCACGTGCCGACCTACGTCATTGCGCTGGCCGGGAAATACCTCTGCTTTGCCATGCTGGCGCTGGCGGTCGATCTGGTTTGGGGTTTCGCCGGCATCCTGTCGCTGGGTCACGCCGCGTTCTTCGCCCTGGGCGGCTACGCGATGGGCATGTACCTGATGCGCCAGATCGGCTCCCGCGGTGTCTACGGCAACGCGATGCTGCCCGACTTCATGGTGTTCCTGGGGTGGAAAGAACTGCCTTGGTACTGGCACGGGTTCGAGTGGTTTCCGTTCGCGATGTTCATGGCATTGCTGGTGCCCGGCTTGCTGGCGATGGGGTTCGGCTGGCTGGCATTTCGCTCCCGCGTGACCGGCGTTTACCTTTCCATCATCACCCAGGCGCTGACCTACGCGTTGCTGTTGGCGTTCTTCCGCAACGATATGGGGTTCGGCGGCAACAACGGGATGACCGATTTCAAGGACATCCTCGGCTTCCCGGTGCAGGCTGACGGCACGCGTTCTGCCTTGCTGGTGATTTCGGCGGCGTTCCTCTGCGCCCAATACCTGGTGGCTCGGTCCATAGTGCGATCGCGCTTCGGCAAGGTGCTGATCGCGGTGCGCGATACAGAGTCCCGCACCCGGTTCCTGGGCTACCGGCCCGAGGCCTACAAGCTGGTGGTCTGGACCCTGTCCGCCGTCATGGCCGGGATCGGCGGCGCGCTTTATGTGCCGCAGGTCGGCATCATCAACCCCAGCGAATTTGCCCCCGCGAACTCCATCGAGGCCGTGATCTGGGTCGCAGTGGGCGGTCGAGGCACGCTGACGGGTGCCATCCTCGGGGCGGTCATTGTGAACTTCGGGAAGACCTGGTTCACCGGGGCGCTGCCAAATCTGTGGCTCTACGCACTCGGTGCACTGTTCATCTTCGTCACCCTCTTTCTTCCCAATGGCGTCATGGGCCTGTTCGCCGCTCGGGCGAAAAAGCCGGCCCCTGAGCTGGAGGCAGCGGAATGAGCGAGGCCGATACTTTACTGTACCTCGACGGTGTCACCGTCAACTTCGACGGATTCCGAGCGCTGAACGCGCTGTCGCTGGTGTTGGAAAAGGGTGAGATGCGAGCGGTCATCGGCCCCAACGGCGCCGGCAAGACCACCATGATGGATGTGATCACGGGGCGTACCCGGCCCGACACCGGGAAAGTCATGTTTGGTTTGGACACCGATCTTACCAAACTGGATGAACCGGCGATTGCCGCGTTGGGCATCGGCCGCAAGTTCCAGAAGCCAACGGTGTTCGAACCGCACAGCGTCTGGGACAACATTTTGCTCGCGCTGTCGGGTGACCGTCGCCCCCGGTTTTCCCTCTGGGCACGCGAAACCGCCGAGGAAAAGCGCCGCATCGAATCAGTGCTGGAAACCGTGCGCCTGAAGGACCAGCGCGACCGCCGCGGCGGCGATCTTTCGCACGGCCAAAAGCAGTGGCTGGAGATCGGCATGCTGCTGGCGCAGGAGCCCCAATTGCTCCTGCTTGACGAACCCGTCGCCGGCATGACCGACGCCGAGACTGAGCAAACCGCGGAACTCCTGAGGGAAATCAACAGGACCCGCAGTGTGGTGGTGGTCGAGCACGACATGGCCTTCGTGCGGGCCTTGGATGTGAAGGTCACGGTGCTGCATGAGGGGTCCGTGCTGTCGGACGGCTCCATCGACCATGTCAGCGCCGACCCGCGCGTTATCGAAGTGTATCTGGGGCGCTGAGGATGCTGGAAGTCGACCATATCGACCTGCACTACGGCGCCGCCATCGCGCTGCGGCAAGTTTCCATCATCGCCGTTCCCGGTGCCGTGACCTGCATCTTGGGCCGTAATGGGGTGGGCAAGACCTCGCTGCTGCGGGCGATTACAGGGGCGCATCCGATTTCGGCCGGATCGATAAAGTGGGAGGGGCATGACATTTCCCGCCTGCCTATTTACGAGCGCGCCCGCCGGGGCATCGCGTGGGTGCCGCAAGGGCGCGACGTATTTCCGCTGTTGACCGTGCGGGAAAATCTGGAAACGGGATTTGCTGTGCTGCCGCGCGGGGAACGCCGCGTGCCCGACGAGATCTTCGACCTGTTCCCGGTTCTGAAAACTATGCTGCGGCGGCGCGGCGGCGATCTGTCCGGGGGCCAACAACAGCAGCTCGCGATTGCCCGCGCGTTGGTCATGAAACCCCGCTTAATCGTGCTGGACGAGCCGACCGAGGGCATCCAACCCAGCATCATCAAGGACATCGGCCGCGTGATCGCCCTGTTGCGGTCACGCGGAGAGATGGCCATCCTGCTGGTCGAGCAATATTTCGACTTTGCTCAGGAGCTGGCGCAGACGATCGCGGTCATGGACCGCGGCGACATCGTCCTGTCCGGCCGTCGGGAGGACCTTGACGAAGCCGATGTACGACGACGCCTGTCTGTCTGACACCGTTTATCAGCGAGCGGTCGGGGATCTGCGCGTATCGTTCAAGCGCCGCGGGGACTTGTCTGTGCTGGACGACCTGCGGCAGGCGGGTTGTCTGAAGGCGCGATTTCCACGGCCGGTGACGGCGGGGTGGGCGGATGTGACGATGCTGAATACGTCGGGCGGGGTTGCGAGCGGGGACCGGTTGTTCAGCGCGTTTTCCGTCGGTTCGGGTGCTCGGGCTGTCATATCCGCGCAGGCGGCGGAGCGGTTCTATCGGGCGCCGGTGGGCGGATTGCCATCCTTCGTGCGGACGCGGATCGACGTCGCGGACGGCGCCTCGGCCGAGTGGCTGCCGCAGGAGACGATCCTGTTCGACAACTGCGCGCTGGACCGGCGTTTGGAGATAAATTTGGCGCCGGATGCCTGGTTCCTGGGCATCGAATCTCTGGTGTTCGGCCGCGCGGCGATGGGGGAGCGGGTTGAGCAGGCGTGGTTGCGGGATTCTTTGCGCGTGCGACGCGACGGTCGCTGGTTGATGCACGATGCCGTGCGCATGGACGGGCCCGTCGCCGCGACGCTCTCGCGCACAGCGGTCGCGGCTGGAGCCCGAGCGGTGGCGACGCTGCTGCATGTCGCTCCCGATGCTGCGGCATTTCTGACCCCGGTGCGCGAGGCCTTGGAAGAAAATGGCGCGGAAACAGGCGTTAGCGCATGGAACGGAATGCTGGTCGCGCGTATGCTTGCCCCCGATAGCGCGAGGCTGCGGCTGGCGGTGGCGGCGGCGCTGAACGTTATCCGGGCACCCCGCCCGCTGCCCCGCGTTTGGATGTGTTGAGAAGGCGTTTCCGATGAACCTGACACCTCGCGAGAAGGACAAATTGCTCATTAGCATGGCCGCCATCGTGGCGCGCCGGCGGCTGGAACGCGGCGTGAAGCTGAACTACCCCGAGGCGGTGGCCCTGATCACCGATTTCGTGGTCGAGGGTGCTCGGGATGGGCGGTCGGTTGCCGATCTGATGCAGGCGGGGGCTTCCGTGTTGACGCGGGATCAGGTGATGGATGGAATTTCGGAAATGATCCACGACGTGCAGGTGGAAGCGACGTTCCCGGATGGGACCAAGCTGGTGACGGTGCATGAGCCGATCCGGT
>JANXTL010000249.1 GCA_025352375.1 Acetobacteraceae bacterium
AATCACCCTCTCAAACAAAGGCTTAGAGCGTGATCGCCTGAGGTTGACTTCAACCTCGGGCGTGAATCACCCTCTCAAACAAAGGCTTAGACCATGATCCAACGCCGAGATCGCATGCAACCTCAAACGATCATGGTCTAATGCCCACGCATGCGGAACGGCAGATCGTTCCCTATAGTCCGGAACAGATTTTCGACCTTGTGGCGGATGTTGGGTCCTACCCGAAGTTTCTGCCTTGGTGCACGGGCGCGCGGGTTCGGTCGAAAAATGGGAACGAGTTGGTCGCCGATTTGACCATAGGATTCGGACCGTTCCGGGAGTCATTTACCAGCCGCGTGACGTTGGAACGACCGAATCGGATCAATGTGAAGTACGAAAATGGTCCATTCCGGTATCTGAACAACGAATGGGACTTTCTACCGCACCCCAAGGGGACAGAGGTCGATTTCTTTGTCGATTTCGAATTCAAAAGCCGCATTTTGCAGGCTGCGATCGGGTTGGTATTCAATGAGGCCGTGCGCCGGATGGTTGGCGCGTTTCATAAGCGGGCACGGGATGTTTATGGGGTGGGTGGATAATCTTGCCGTTGTGCAATTGCCGGAAATAGCTCATGCACACTCAGTGCGCGGCGTCGGCCTCTTGCTTGGTCAATAGCGTTACTCAGTCGATCTCAATACGTGTGATCATGTCCACTCCGACCAGGGGCGGAGCATGCGCCCCGCCCCCGTGACCATCACCCTACCTTGAACTGCTGCCCTGGCGTGGACTTGGAAATCGCCGCCTCCTCCTCCGACATATCCGCCGCGATGTCGGCGAACAGCGGGGTGCTCAGGTACCGTTCCCCGGTATCGGGCAGCATGCACAGGATGTTCGACCCTTTCGGGGCCTTGGCCGCCACCTGCAACGCCGCCGCGAAGGTGGCGCCGGAGGTAATGCCGACGAAGATGCCTTCCTTCGCCGCCAGTTCCTTGCTGCACCGGATCGCGTCCGGCCCGGCAATCGTCAGCACCTCGGAAATCAACCCCGAAGCCAAGGCATCCCCGGTAATCTTGGGGATGAAATCCGGGCTCCAGCCCTGCATCGGGTGGGGCTTGAATGCCGGATGCGGCGCGGCGGGGGTGCCGTCCGCGTTGCGGTCCTGGCCGGTGCCGCTGGTCAGCATTGCCGCGTCCGCCGGCTCCGCCACCACGATTTTCGTCCGCGGCGATTCCACCGCCAGCACGCGGGACACACCGCGCAGGGTGCCGCCGGTGCCGAAACCCGTCACCCAGTAGTCCAGGTGCGTATCGGCGAAGTCGTCGATGATCTCGCGCGCCGTGGTGCGCGCGTGAATATCGGGGTTGGCATCGTTCTCGAACTGGCGGGTCAGGAACCAACCGTTGGCCTTCGACAGCTCCATGGCCTTGTTCACCATGCCGATGCCGCGTTCGGCCCCCGGGGTCAGCACCACCTTGGCGCCGAGGAAGCGCATCAGCCGCCGCCGCTCGACGCTGAAGGTTTCGGCCATGACGATCACCAGGGGGTAACCCTTCTGGGCGCAGACCATCGCCAGGCCGATGCCGGTGTTGCCGCTCGTGGCTTCCACCACGGTCTGGCCAGGCTTCAGTTCACCGGACTTTTCCGCCGCCTCGATCACGCCAAGTGCAAGCCGGTCCTTAACAGAACCAAGCGGATTGAAAGCCTCGATCTTAACGAATAAATTAACGCCATCGGGCGCCAATTTGCCAATTTTTACCACCGGCGTATGGCCGATGGTTTCGAGGATGTTCGCGTAACGGCGTCCCATGGTCTGTCTCCCTGTTCGATGCGCGGCACTATACATAATTCCGCTCCACGCGGTAGCGTTCTCCGTAACTGGAGGGAACCACCATGCCCATCGCCGCCGCCGTCTTCCGCGAAGTACACAAGCCCCTGACCATCGAGCAGGTGGACATCGACAAGCCCTGGGGGCGGGAGGTGCTGGTCCGCACCGCCGCGACCGGCGTCTGCCACTCCGATCTGCACATCGTCGACGGAATCGGCCGCTATGCCACGGACAAACCATTCGTCCTCGGCCATGAGGGGTCCGGCGTCGTGGAAGCGGTGGGCGCCGAGGTCACGACCGTGCGCGTCGGCGATCACGTGGTGGCATGCCTCTCGGGCTTCTGCGGCACCTGCCCGCAATGCCTGAGCGGACACCCCAACGTATGCACCGGCGGCCTCGTGACAAGGTCGGAATCCGCCGCCCCGCGGCTTTCCCAGAACGGGGGCTTGGTCCGCCAGTTCGCCAACATCGCCAGCTATGCCGAGAAGATGCTGCTGCACGAGAACTCCCTCGTGCGCATCGACCCCGATATTCCCCTTGATCGCGCCGCGCTGGTGGGCTGCGGCGTGCTGACCGGGGTGGGGGCGGCGCTGCGAACGTCCGGCATGCAGGCCGGACAGACGGTAGCGGTGTTCGGCTGCGGTGGCGTCGGGCTGTCCATCATCCAGGGCGCCCGCATCGGCGGCGCGCGGCAGATCATTGCGGTGGACCAGTTCGATTCCAAACTGGATATGGCCAAAGCCGCCGGTGCCACACACACCGTCAACTCCACGCAGGACGACGCGGTGAAGGCGGTACGCGCCCTGTCCAAAGGCCTCGGCGTGGACCACGCTTTCGAGGCCGTGGGGCTTTCCATCCTGTGCCGCCAGGCGATCGAGAGCCTCGCCGTACGAGGCACCGCCACCATCGTCGGCGTATTGCCCGCCGATGCCACGATTGAATTCCCCTGGTTGGCGATCCGGCCGGAGTGCAAGGTGCAGACCTCCCGCATGGGGTCGAACCAGTTTCGGGTGGATATCCCCAACTACCTGGAATTCTACCGCCAGGGCCGGTTGGACCTGGACTCCATGATCAGCCGCCGCGGCCGCCTGGGCGACATCAACGAAGCCTTCCGCGCCATGAAGGCCGGTGAGGTCGCTCGTTCGGTGCTGATGTTCGACTGATGAACATCTACAACATCTGGTGCGACCTGAAGCCAGGGGTCGGCGATCACGCGTTCAGCGACAAGATCGCCGCCTATCTCGGGCACCTCGAAGAAAAAGGCCTGATCGAGGGCTGGCGCCTGACCCGCCGCAAGCTCGGCCTCGGCCCCTCCACGATCGGGGAGTTCCACATCGCGATCGAGGTGCGCGATCTGGCACAGCTCGATCGAGGTGCGCGATCTGGCACAGCTCGATCGAGGTGCGCGATCTGGCACAGCTCGACGCCGCGTTCGGGCAGGTCGCCAGCCGCCGCGATCCGGTGGAAGAATACCATTTCGGGGTTAATACCCTGGTGCAGAACGCAACCTTCGCGCTGTACCGGGATTTTCCGGACCCCGAACGGCATCAGGGCGAGGAACGCTTCTGAGCCAGAGCGTCCGTCACCCGCCGGATCGCTCCATCCCAATCCCCCGATGCCGACTGCCGGAACAGCCGCGCCGACGCATACCAGGGGCTGTCGTCCCGGTTTAGCTGCCAGTACCAATCCGGGACATGCGACAGCAGCACCCAGACGGGCACGCCAAGGGCACCCGCCAGATGCGCGACCGGGCTATCCACGGCAATCACCAGATCCAGCGTGGCGATCAGCGCTGCCGTTTCCGCGAAATCGGTCAGGCGGTCGGGCAAACCCGCCTCCCCTGCCCCTGCACCCGTCTGGAGGTTGACGAACGAAACCCCTTGCGTCGCCAATAACGGCGCCAAAACCAGCGCGGGAATCGATCGCCGCCCCGCCGAGGCGATGCCCACGCGCAAACCCCGCGGTTCGGCGCGCCCAGCCTTTAGGTTCCCAGCATTTGAGTACCCAGCCTTTAGGTACCCAGCCGCGAACGGCAGGCCGCCGAGTGCCAGCGGCAGGCTCATCATGTCGATCCAGGCGTCATACCCCTCCACCCGCGCGGATCGCGGCAACACAACCACCCCTGGCATCCCCGACAGCAGCGGCACCAGCTTCGGATCGCATTGCAACACCGGCGTCCCGCCGCGTTCGGCGATCGACAAAACATAGCGGGCGAGCAGGATCGTATCGCTGAAACCCGCCTCCGCCCGTACCAGGATTACCTTCCCGGACAGATCGTCGCCGGACCAATACGGCGCGGGCAGTGGCGGATAATCGTCGCGGAACGCCGGATGACGCTTGCGCCATTCGTACTCCCGCAGCCCGCGCGGCATGTCGCCGGACAGCAGCAGGGCCGAGGCCAGAGTCACATGCGCCTCGGCCAGGCCGGGGGCCAGACGCACGGCTGCTTCGCACGCCGCGGTGGCCTCCTCCAGACGGGCGTCGCTGAGCAATAAATGGCCCAGGCTGGCAAAAGCCTGCGCCAAAGCGGGATCGCAGCGGATCGCGGCGCGGTAATGCCGTTCCGCCTCCGCCCGATCATCCAGATCGGTGCACACCTGACCCAAATGCAGCCATCCCGCCGCCAGGCTCGGGCGCAGCACCACAGCCCGGGTCAGCGCCGCCCGAGCGGCCAAGGGGCGGTGGAGCGCGCCGAGCGCGGTGCCTTGCGCGAAGTACATCTCGGCGTCGTCGGGCATGAGCGCCAACGCAATGGCCGCTTGATCCAGCACATCCCCGTATTGCTCCGAGGCCAGGAGTGCGCGGATCAGGTTGCGGCGGACGTCGGCATCCTCCGGCCGGTCGCGCAGTGCCCGCAGCAGGAGCGACGAAGCTTCCCGCGGTTGCCCTGCCCGCAGGCGCAGGAGGCCATTGAGGTAGTAGGCACGCCCGTCGGCGACGGCGGCCTCAGCCGGATGTGTGTCCATCCGGCGATCATGCGCTTGGAAAGGTTAACGAAAGGTTTACGCGGACGAAGATTTTTGGAGATTTCCCGCTTTGCCTCGATTGTGCCGCCGTGGGTTCTCAGCGCCGAACCGATTCAAGAAATTGCCCTCGGCCGGCGGGACAATGGCTTGACGGACCCAGCGGATGTGAAATGATCCCCTCCCCCAGGTATCGCCCGCCCATGTCGATCGCCGTCTTTCTCTCCACCGTCACCGACGAGTTCCGTTCCTACCGCGACCAACTGCGGGGCGATCTGACGCGGCAGAATGTCGAGGTGAAGGTGCAGGAGGATTTCAAGGGCCTCGGCGGCGACACGCTCGGCAAGCTGGATACCTACATCGCCCATTGCGATGCCGTGGTGCATCTGGTGGGGGACATGACCGGCTCCGCCCCGCTCGGTGTGGAGCAGCAGGCGTGGCTGCGCGGTCATGCCGATTTCGCGGCAACGCTGCCGCCGCTGGCCGAGGCGCTGCGGGATGGCGCCGAAATCTCCTACACCCAGTGGGAGGCCTGGCTGGCGCTGTATCACGGCAAGCTGCTGCTGACGGCGAAGGCGGAGCCGTCCGCCCCGCGCGATGCTCAGCATGCGCCGACGGATTTGTCCCGGGCGGCGCAGGCGGCACATCTCAGGCGGCTGGCGGCGGTGAAGCGGTATCCCGACTGCACTTTTGCGAACGTCGCCGATCTGGCGAAGCACATCGCATATACGGGAATCCTCGATCTGCTGGTGAAGGATTACGCGCGGCAGGTGGCGGCCGAGCGCGACATCGCGCAAGGATTCATTGGCGAAATGGCCGACCGGGTCGCGGCCGATCCGAACCTCGATCTGGAGGGCAAGAAGCAAGCCGTCCGCAATGCGATCGAGATTTACGAGCAGGAGATCGCCGGCGGGCGAACCCAGACCAATCTGGGCGAGATGGTGGATCGCGCGCTGGCGAACGCGAAACGCCTGACGGACGAAGGGAAATCCCGAGCGGCACGGGCGGCGTTACGCAGGACGGCGACGAACCTCCGCCGCGACGACGCCGACCGTCGCGCCGCCTACGAGACCAGAATCAGAGCCGTGCTCGGCCGCGAACGCGACATCGCGCTGGCGGCTTACGATGGGGAGGCAGCGGCCGAGGCCGTTCTCGCGATGGCGGAGGCACTGCACGGCGACCGACGGGCGGTGCTGATCGCTGAGGGCGAGGCGCTGGTAGAGGTGGGCGACCAACGCGGCAGCAACGTGCACCTGATCGCGGCGATCGCGGTGCGCCGAGCGGCGCTGGCGCTTGCGACCGGCGCCGACGAGATCGGCTATGATCGAACGGTGCTCGGCATTGCACTTTGGCGGCTCGGCGAACGCGAGAGCGGCACTGCCCGGCTGGAGGAAGCCGTCGCCGCCTACCGCGCCGCGCTGGAGGAATACACCCGCGACCGCGTGCCGCTGGACTGGGCGATGACGCAGAACAACCTCGGCACCGCGCTCCAGACGCTCGGCGCACGCGAGAGCGGCACCGCCCGGCTGGAGGAAGCCGTCGCCGCCTACCGCGCCGCGCTGGAGGAACGCACCCGCGACCGCGTGCCGCTGGACTGGGCGGCGACGCAGAACAACCTCGGCAACGCGCTCAGCACGCTCGGCGCACGCGAGAGCGGCACCGCGCGGCTGGAGGAAGCCGTCACCGCCTACCGCGCCGCGCTGGAGGAATACACCCGCGACCGCGTGCCGCTGGCCTGGGCGGGGACGCAGAACAACCTCGGCACCGCGCTCAGCACTCTCGGCG
>JANXTL010000290.1 GCA_025352375.1 Acetobacteraceae bacterium
GCCGATGCGGCGGCATGTCATCATCTTCCTGCGGTTCCAGCGCGACACTGGCCATGCGCACCCGCATCGCGAGGCGGCGCTGAACAATTACGCGATGTTGCTAAAGGAAATGGGCCGAAGCGACGCCGAGATCGCGGCCGACCATCGGGCGATGATGACCGAGGCCGGGCTGGATTCATCGTAACACCCCCCAATCACCCAACGGCCCCGGCCTTGCTTATAGCCAACTCCGGAACACGCCATGCTGGGCCGTGTTCTGAAAATTGTGAGTACCGCCCATGATCCCACCCCCCGAATCGCTGACCATTTGTTTCGCCCATGCCGCCTACCAGATGAAGACCTGCTGGGACGCCCTGAACACCAATATCGCCAGTTTCGAGGTGCGGGATCGCGCCGAGTTGGACCGGCGCGCGCATGAAGCCGACGTGATCGTGGCGTCCGGCATGTGGCACAACGGACTGATCCAATCGGCCACGCGGTTGAAGTTCATTCAGTCTATCAGTTCGGGCACCGACCAGTACGACAAGACGGCGCTGGCCGCTGCCGGCATTCGTCTCGCCAGCGCGGCGGGCGTGAATGCGCGCGCCGTCGCGGAGCATGCAATCGGCCTGATCCTGGCGATGTCTCGCCGTCTGCCGGAGGCGCGCGACAACCAGGCCCAACGCGTCTGGCGCGGCATGATCGGCGATCTGGCGCAGCGCGAGGACGAACTCGGCGGCAAGACGCTGATCGTCGTCGGCCTCGGGCGCATCGGCGGACGCTTGGCGCGTTTGGCCAAAGCCTTCGACATGAACGTTATCGGTTTTCGCCGCGATCCCGCCGCAGGGGCGGGCGACGCCGAATCGGTGCATGCGCTGAGCGCGTTATCCGAGCACCTGCCGAAAGCAGATTTCGTGGTGCTGACCTGTCCGCTGACGCCGGAAACGAAGCACGTGATCAATGCCGCCACGCTCGGGAAGATGCGGAAATCGGCGTATCTGGTGAACGTCGCGCGCGGCGGCTGCGTGGACGAACCGGCGCTGATCGCGGCCCTACAGGCGGGCGCGATCGCGGGTGCCGCTTTGGACTGCACCGATCCGGAACCGCCGGCCGCGGACTGCGCACTCTGGGCCATGCCGAACGTGCTGATCACCCCGCATACCGGTGGCGAAACCACCCAGTACGAGAAGAACGTCAACGAGATTCTGCTGGAGAACCTGAATCGACTTTGGCGCGGCGAAATGGCGTTGCGGAACCAGATCGTCTAGGTTCCAGATCGTCTAGGTTCCAGATCGTCTGGGTCAGTGTGACGGCCGAACCAAAAAGGGGGGCGTTATGGCCAAATGTCGATGGGCTGCCATTGCCGGGATGCTGCTGTTGTTCGCCTCGCCGAATGCCAACAGCGCCCCAGCGGCCGACGCCTTCGCGGCGGCGAAGAAATTACCCCCGCTGCTGCGCGCATTTCTGTATCGCATGCCAAAGGGGGGCGATCTGCATAACCACCTCAGCGGTGCCGCGTACGCCGAGGCCATCATTCGCGCCGGTGCCGCGGCCGGGCGGTGCGTGGACCCGGTGTCGGGGGCGGTCGTCTGGACCCCACCCTGTGCGGCGCCCAATCGGCCGATGAAGGATGCCCTGACCGACCCCGCGTTAAACCGTACGTTGGTCAATGCTTGGTCGATGCGCGATTTCGTCGCCACCAGCGGCAATAGCGGCCATGACCACTTCTTCGCTGCCTTCAGCCTGTTCGGCGGTGCCGCCTCGGCCGGCGATATGGCCGCCGACGTGGCCGATCGTGCCGGCCGCCAGCACATGCGTTACATCGAGCTCATGATCACCTTCCAGTCCACAGGTCTAAGCAAGCTGGCGGACAGGGTCGATGCGGCCCATCCCTGGGCCGGAGATCCCGCCGCGTTCGAGGCCGCGTTGAACGACGCCGGCCTGACCGATCTGGTTAAAGCCGCGACGCCCGAAATCGATGCCGTCGAGCAGCGCATGCGCACCGCCATGCAGTGCGGCACCAAGGATGCGCACGCCGGCTGCGGCGTCACCGTCCGCTGGCTCCAGCAAGTCAGCCGCACCGGCTCCGCCGCGCGGGTATTCACCCAAACGATGTTCGGCGGGTTGCTGCAAAAATCCGACAAACGCGTGGTCGGCCTGGATTACGTGGCGCCGGAGGACGATCCCAGGGCGCTCGCCAACTACACCGACCATATGCGGATGCTGGACTACCTGCACGGCCGCATCCCCGACACCAACATCTCCCTGCATGCGGGCGAGCTGACGATGGGCCTCGTGCGGCCGGAGGAGTTGTTGTTCCACATCCGCCAGGCGGTCGAACTCGGCCATGCCAAGCGCATCGGCCATGGTGTGGATATCATGTACGAAGACGAACCCTTCGCGCTGCTGAAGGAAATGGCGCGGCGGCGGGTGGCGGTGGAAGTGAACCTGACCAGCAACGCCCAAATTCTGGGTGTGCAAGGCGCCGATCATCCATTCCCGATTTACCGCAGCCACGGGGTGCCGGTGGTTCTGTCGACCGACGATGAAGGGATCGAGCGCATCGATCGCACCCACGAACTGCAACGCGCCGTTCTGACCTACGGCCTGGATTGGAACGCGTTGGTCGGGTTGGAGCGCAACACCCTGGAATATGCCTTTGTGGAGGGCGCGAGCCTTTGGGCCGATCCCGTTTCATGGCGCCGGGTCCCACAATGCAATGGCCCCAGTGCGGCGTCGAAAACCGCCGGCGGCTGCGCGGCGTTCCTGGACCGGAGTGAAAAAGCCCGCCTTCAATGGGCGTTGGAGGCAGACCTGATCCGGTTCGATCGCGAGGTCGCCGCGGGCCTCAGGTAAGGCCCAGCGCCTTCTTCATTGCCCGCAGATTGCCGCGCAGATTGCGGGTGTAGCGGGCGGTGATGTCCTCATCCGTTTGCCCCTCGGACGGGCTGAGGTGCACGATCAACGCGATGCGGGTGGTGTTGTCGTCCAGCGGGATGGCGGCGACGGTGGAGCGGTAATCCGCCATCTCCGGCCGTTCGATCATGGTGTAGGTGTAGGAATACTGGGAGCTGGCGGCGAGGCGTTCTTTCACCACGCGGCCCTCCGGCATGTGCAGGGTGCGGACTTTGCCGGCGGGCGTGTCCTCGACAGACTCCTTCTCGACCAGCACGGCCCATTTGCGAATGCCGGCGAAGTCGCCGATGACACCCCAGACCTTGCCGGCGGGGAGGTTGACGTCTTCGAAGGTTGATACGTCGGCCATGGCGGGGTTCCTTGATGGTTTGTTGGCCGAGGAGCATAGGACTGGGGGTGGCGGGCCGGCAAATCTGGCTCCTTGCAACGGGCGTGGGCAGGTCGCATCTTAGTCGGGCAGCGCTGGTAGTGTTTCACAGGAGACCGGACGATGGCCGAACTGCCCAAGGAGGAATTGGTGAAAATCGCGCACGCCAACCAGCGTTTGGTCGGCATTGCCAAGCAATTGGCACTATCGTCGAGTGCCGGGGACAAGGTAGATTCTTCGCAGGTTTTGGCGCAAGTCGAAGCCATGTTGGATGCGGTTCGGAATATTAGCACCGCCGTTTCCACCGCGCGTTGACATCGTTATGACTCCTGTCCCCGGCGGAGCGCCTGAGGCACACGCCCCGCAATCGCGCGCAGCGGAAATACTTCAGCGCTTGCATACCGAAGAGGGCACGGCGGGCAGTTCCGCTACTTCCGCGGAGGCACTTTTGACCCGAGCGGACTTCGACCGCTCGTTTATCGCGAAGATGGTCATGGTGGTGTACGTTGGGGCCCTCTCGCTTTGTTTGGGTTTACTGGTATGGCATGGGCTGACCGGTCAGGGCGATTTCGCCGCGGTCAGCAAAGACTTCGCCGATCTTATCAAAACCGCCGTCGTGCCGATCGTGACCCTGGTTCTGGGCTATTATTTCGGACGCTCCGGGCGCACATAATCGGTGGCAAAGCAATCGTCAGAAGGCATACGCCCATGATCCGCCTGCTCGACCCCAAGCGCGACGTCCTCGCCAACCGCGACGCCATCGTCGCCGGCCTAAGCGCTTTGCTGCCGGCATCCAGCCTGATCTCGGACGACATCCGGCTCAAGCCTTACGAGACCGATGGATTGTCCGCCTATCGGCAAATGCCGCTTGCCGTGGCGCTGCCGGAAACCACCGAACAGGTCGCGGATGTGCTGCGCTTCTGCCACCAGAACGGCGTCCGCGTGGTGCCGCGTGGCGCCGGCACGTCGTTGTCGGGCGGCGCGCTGCCGATGGAGGACGCGGTCGTCGTAGGCATGATGAAGATGAACCGCATCCTGGACATTAACTACCTCGATCGCGTTGCCACCGTGCAGGCTGGGGTCACCAACATCGGCATTACCAATGCTGTATCCGCCAACGGCTTCTTCTACGCCCCCGACCCGTCGTCCCAGCTTGCCTGCATGATCGGCGGCAACGTCAACATGAACTCCGGCGGCGCCCATTGCCTGAAATACGGCGTCACCGCGAACAATCTGCTCGGGTTGAAGATCGTCACCATCGAGGGCGACATCCTCGACATCGGCGGCGCCCACCTCGACGCCGCCGGCTACGACTGGCTCGGCCTCCTGACCGGCAGCGAGGGCATGCTGGCCATCGTGACCGAGGTGAACGTCCGCATCCTGCGCTCCCCCGAAGGTGCGCGGGCGATGCTGGCCGCCTTCACGTCGAACGAAATCGCCGGCCAGTGCGTCGATGCCATCATCGCCTCCGGCATTATCCCCGTCGCGCTGGAATTCATGGACCGCCCCGCCATCCACGCCTGCGAGGCCTTCGCCCATGCCGGCTACCCACTGGACGCCGAAGCCATGCTGATCATCGAGGTCGAGGGCAGCGTCGCCGAGCAGGACGATTTGCTCGACCGCCTGAAAGCCATCTGCCAGCGCTTCGATCCGATTAGCCTGCGCGTGTCCCAGTCGGCCGAGGAATCGGCGGCGATCTGGAAAGGCCGTAAGGGCGCGTTCGGTGCCGTCGGGCGCATCAGCCCGGATTATCTTTGCATGGATGGCACCATCCCAACCTCCCGCCTGCCGGAGGTTTTGCGCCGCATCGGCGAGATGTCCGACAGCTACGGGCTGAAAGTGGCCAATATCTTCCACGCCGGAGACGGCAATCTGCACCCGCTGATCATGTTCGACGCCAACGACCCCGCCAGCTTCCACAAGGCGGAGACCTTCGGGGCCGATATCCTCAAATTATGCGTCGAGGTCGGTGGTTGTTTGACCGGGGAGCACGGCGTCGGCGTGGAAAAGCGCGATTTGATGCCGGTGCAATTCGCACCGCATGAGCTGGACCAGCAGCGGGCGATCAAGTCGGCGTTCGACCCGCATTGGCTGTTGAACCCCAGCAAGGTGTTCCCGCTGGTGGAACCCGTGGCGTTGGCGACGGCGGCGTGAATTCGACGAATCCTGCCTGACCCCGGTTCCGCCGCTGAGGCCTGAAGAAATCCGCGACCTGCGGGAGCGGGAGGGCGCCAGCTAGGCCGTTTTCGCGCGCTATTTGAATGTGACGACCGGACTGATCAGCCAGTGGGAGCGGGGCGAGAAACATCCTCGCGGCGCTTCGCTGAAGCTGTTGGCCTTGGTTGCTCGGAATGGGTTGGCGGCGGTTGCTTGAAGGGGACTGGCGGACGTTTATCGCTTATTCGAATCGTTCGTCGGTTTGACGATCTTGGGCTGTCTCCAAGCAGCCCTCTGGGATTCGCCATACGTCGAAGGGAGGTTACATGTTTTTGATCGGTAAGGGCGGCATTTTGGTGCCACCTGGTAGCGCCCGGCGTGGCGAATGGGCATGATACGTCCCGATGACCGATATCGTCCCGACCCAAGCTGAAGCCGCCATCGCCGCCACGATCGGCTCGGCATCGCGCGCGCGCGAACCCCTGCTCATACAAGGCAATGGCACCAAATCCGGCATGCTTCGGCCGGTTCAGGCCTCACATGTCGTATCCACCGCTAGTATGACCGGTATTACGCTCTATTCGCCCAGCGAACTCATTATCTCGGCCCGCGCCGGCACGCCCATCGAGGAAATCGAGGCCGCGTTGGCCGAAAAAGGGCAGCAACTGACAGCCGAGCCGCCCGACCTCTCCCGTATCTTCGGGTCGAACGGAAAACCGCAAACCATCGGCGGTATCACCGCCACCAACCTGTCCGGCCCGCGCCGCGTCGCCTGGGGCGCGATGCGCGACCACGTCATGGGCATTCGCGCCGTCAGTGGGCGCGGAGAAATAATCCACTCCGGTGGGCGGGTACTCAAAAACGTCACCGGCCTGGACCTGTGCAAGCTGTTCACTGGCAGCCACGGCACGTTGGCCGTCATCACGGAGGTGACGCTGAAGGTTCTGCCAGCCGCCGAAACCTCCGCTACCCTGGTTCTGCCCGGCCTGGATGCGCGCGCCGGGGCCGCGGCGTTGTCGGCCGCGCTGGGCTCGCCGTATGGCGTGTCCGGGGCGGCGTGGCTGCCGGCCCTTCAGGGTTTCGCCGGCCCAGTCGCTTTGGTGCGGATCGAGGATTTTGCCGCCTCGGTCGTCTACCGCACCGAGAAATTGCGCGGTGAGTTGGGCATTCCGAATGCCGAAATCCTGGACGTCTCGGCATCCAAAGCCCTGTGGGCCGCGGTCCGGGATGTCGCGCCGCTGCCATCGGCGGAAGCCGTATGGCGCGTTTCCGTCAGGCCGTCGGCCGGTCCGGATGTGCTGGCGGCGGTCGCGCCGGCCGGCATCGGTGGCTTCCTGGATTGGGGCGGAGGGCTTGTGTGGTTGGCTGGCCCGGCCTCCGAACACGCCCATCGACAGGTCGAAGCCGCCGCGCGCGCCGCCGGGGGCACCTGGATGCTGCTGCGCGCGCCGGACACGTTGCGCACCGCCGTCGATGTGGTGCCGCCCGAGGTGCCCGCGCTCGCGGCGATTACCCGGCGGATGAAGGCTTCGCTCGATCCTGTCGGAATCCTCAACCCCGGCCGCTTGTATGCGGGGCTGTAAGCGCATGATATATATTCCCACCTGGATCGACATGTTCGTATTGATGGTGACGTTCGTCCTGACCGGTCTGCAATTCAGGCTGGAGGAGGGCCAACGCAGTCCCGTCCTCAGTTTCCGTTTCGCACTGACGGTCTTGTGCGTCGTTGGGTTGACGCTGGCGACATTCTTGAACGAAGGGGCCGGGTGGATCTCGGTCTGGCTGTTCCTCGGCTCGCTGGGTGGCCTTGGCGTAACCGTCCTCATGTGGAGGCTGATGCCCCCGAGAAGGCCTGCGCACTGATGCAAACCCTGTTCACCGACGCCCAACTTCGGGACCCCGATATCGCCGCCTCCAACCAGATACTGCGGACCTGCGTGCACTGCGGCATGTGCACCGCCACTTGTCCCACGTTCCTGCTTTTGGGCGACGAGCTCGATAGCCCGCGCGGGCGCATCTATCTGATCAAGGATATGCTCGAAAACGCGCGGCCGGCGACCGAGGCGGTCGTGCGGCATGTGGATCGTTGCCTGTCCTGCCTGTCCTGCATGACAACGTGCCCGTCAGGCGTGAACTACATGCATCTGGTGGACCACGCGCGCGCCTATATTGAAAACACCTACAAGCGTCCGTTCGCCGAGCGCATGATTCGGGCCGCGCTGGGCGCGATCATTCCGCGGCCATGGCTATTCCGTGTTGCGTTGGTGGGCGCCCGCATCGCGCGCCCGCTGGCGGGCTCGATCCCAGGGACGTCGATGCTGGCGCAACGGTTGCGCGCCATGCTCCGGTTGGCCCCAGCGTCGGTCCCAGGACCCAGTGCCGTGGAGCGACCGGGTGTGCACGCCGCGATGGGGGAGCGGAAGGCGCGGGTCGCGTTGCTGGCCGGCTGCGCCCAGCAGGTGCTGTCGCCATCCATCAATGAGGCAACGATCCGCTTGCTGACCCGATTGGGCGTCGAAGTTGTCGTTGCCAGGGAAGCCGGCTGCTGCGGATCGCTCAACCACCACATGGGGCAGCACCACGCCGCCATGGCTCGGGCGCGGACCAATATCGAAGCCTGGAGCCAACAGGATGTCGACGCGATTATCGTCAACGCCTCCGGCTGCGGGACGACGATCAAGGATTACGGCTTCATGTTCCGGGAAGATCCGTTGCGCGAAAAAGCGGCAAAGATCGCGGGCCTGACCAAAGATATCACCGAATTTCTGACGGGATTCGGATATACTCCCACCCGGGAAAAACCAGGGCTTACAGTTGCATACCATTCCGCATGCAGCCTCCAACACGGGCAGCAGGTGACGTCCGCTCCAAAGACGTTGCTAACCAGGGCCGGTTTCCGCGTGGTGGAACCGGCCGAGGGACATATCTGCTGCGGATCGGCCGGCACCTACAACATGCTGCAACCGGAAATCGCCGGACAGTTGCGTGCGCGCAAGCTGGGCAATATCCGCGCGACCAAGCCCGACCTGATCGCGGCGGGGAATATAGGCTGCCTCACGCAGTTGGCGGGTGACGAACTACCGGTTGCCCACACGATCGAGCTGCTCGACTGGATGGCCGGCGGGCCCAAGCCCGCTACCGTGCCGTGAAATCGCTTGTTCTGCTGTTGATCCTGCTGCCGGGTTTGGCGTTCGGCCAAACCCCCGCCGAAAAGCGCGCCATGGTCGACAAGTTGCTCGGGGATTTGCGGGCGGCCCCGAGCAGCGATGTGGCGGCGCCGCTGGAACGCCGCATTCAGCAATTATGGATCGATGGCAGCACGGCGGCGGTAACCCTGCTCATGCACCGCGGTCTGCGGGAATTGGAAAGCGAAACGCACGCCGAGGCAATCGAAACGTTCAGCGACGCGATCGTTTTGGACCCCAATCTGGCCGAGGCCTGGCATCAACGTGGTATTGCCCGCTTCCGGTCCGGCGATACCGCCGGCGCGGCCACCGATTTTCAGCAGGCATTGAATCTGGAGCCACGGGAATTCGCGATCTGGAAAACGCTCGCCGACATCGCCACCGAGCGCCGGGACTGGAAAGGTGCCTATGACGCCTGGCAGAAGTTCATGGCGCTAAATCCGAAAACCCCCAACGGCGATAACCGCTTGCACGAGCTGAAGCGAAAAGCCGTTGGGGAGGATACGTAACGGTTCAGGCGACCTCGTCGGCCAAACGTTGCAGGTAGTACGCGGGGTCGCCGAACAGGCGTTCGATGACCATGCAGCGGCGGAAGTAGTGACCGACGGCGTATTCCTCGGTCATGCCGATGCCGCCATGCATCTGCACCGCGCTTTGCGATACGTAGCGGCCGGCCTGACCGACGCCCACCTTGGCCATGGCCATGTCGTGCGCGCGTTCGGCGGGATCGTCGTTTTCCAGGCTCATGGTCGCGAGCATGGCCATGGAGCGGCCCTGTTCCGCGGTCATGAACATGTCCGCCATCCGGTGCTGCACGACCTGGTAGGTGCCGATGGGGTTGCCAAACTGGACGCGGGTTTTGCTGTATTCCAGCGTCATTTCGTTCATGGCTTCCATCGCACCGACGGTTTCGGCGGCGGTGGCGGCGATGCCGGCTTCGACGATCTTCTCAACAATTGCCAGACCCTTGCCGGGTGTTCCGAGCACTTCCGTGACTCGCACGTTGGACAACGAAATATCCGCCGCTCGGGATTCGTCGCGCGTGATATAGCCTCGGCGCGCGACACCCTCGGCGTTGGTGTCGACCAGGAACAAGGTGATGCCGTCGGTGTCGTAGCGCTCACCCGAGGTGCGGGCGCTGACGATCAGCTTGTCGGCGGAATCGCCATGCGCGACCACGGTTTTTGACCCGTCCAAAATCCAGGCGTCACCGTCTTTCTTCGCGGTTGTGACGACGTCGTTCAGATCGTAACGGGCCTGCCGCTCGCTATGGGCGAAGGCCATTTTCAGGCTGCCCTCTGCGATGGCGGGCAGGATGGCCTGCTTTTGCGCATCGGTCCCCGCCGCCATGATCGCGGCGCCACCCAGGATAACGGTGGGGAAATACGGTTCCACCACCAGCACACGGCCGAATGCCTGCATGACGAGCATGGTTTCCTGCGGCCCGCCGCCGTAACCGCCGTATTGTTCCGGGAACGGCAGGCCCAGCAGGCCGAGTTCGGCCAATTGGGACCACATTGCCGTGCTCCAGCCCTCGGGCGTTGCGATGTAGGTCTTTCGTTGTGCAAAGCTGTAGTTATCCGCCAGCATGCGGCTGACGGATTCGATCAGCAGGCGCTGGTCGTCGGAGGGTTCGAAATCCATTAGAGCCCCAACACAGCTTTGGTGAGAATATTCTTCTGAATCTCATTCGTGCCGCCGTAAATCGACGCCGCGCGGAGAAACAGATACGAACCGACCGAGGCGGACGATGCCTCCAGCATATCGTCGGGCTCATTCATCGCTGCCAGTTCCTGCGCCCAGATTGGGGTCGCCATTGGGCCAGCTACGTCGATCGCCAGTTCGGTGGTGGCTTGCAGGAGTTCGGTGCCTTTGACCTTCAGGACCGACGACAATGGATCGGGCCTGTCGCCGCCGGCTTTGTCGTGGGCGGAGACAACGCGGTACTGGGTGATTTCCAGCGCCTTCATGTCCACCTGCAGCTGCGCGACACGCTGGCGGAACACAGGGTCGTTAATCAAGGGCCGGCCGTTGGCGTTGACATGGTGCGCCATGTCGATGGAGGCGTTCACACGCTCCTTCGATTTGCCCAGGCGTGCGATGCCGGTACGTTCGTTGCCGAGCAGGAATTTTGCGACATCCCAACCCTTGTTTTCCTGGTGGACGAGGTTTTCCGTCGGGACTTTCACGTCGTCGAAGAAGACCTCGTTCAAGTGATGCGCGCCGTCGATCGAAAGGATCGGACGCACCGTGATCCCCGGGGTCTTCATGTCGACCAGGATGAACGAAATACCTTCCTGCCGCTTGCGGGCGTTGGGATTGGTGCGAACCAACAGGAAGCACCAGTCGGCCATGTGCGCGGTGGAGGTCCAGATTTTCTGGCCGTTCACCACGTAGTGGTCGCCCTCGAGCTTGGCCGCGGTTTTCAGCGACGCGAGGTCCGACCCAGCACCCGGTTCGCTGAACCCCTGGCACCACCAATCGTCGATGTTCGCCGCTCGGGGAAGAAAACGCTTCTTCTGCGCCTCCGTCCCGAATTGGATCAGCACCGGGCCGATCATCGTGATGTTGAACGAGGATAACTCCGGCGCGGGCGCCATTTGGTTTTCCTCGAGAAAAATCATCTTCTGGATCGCGGTCCAGCCGGTGCCGCCCCACTCCTTCGGCCACGACAGGCCGGCCCAGCCCTTGGCATTCAGGATGCGCTGCCAGCGGACGATGTCCTCCTTGCTGGGGGAATGGCCGAGCTTCATGCGGGCGTGAATGTCGGCGGGGAGGCTTTCGCGGATGAAGGTTCGGACTTCCTCGCGGAAGGCGATTTCCTCGGGGGTGAAGCGCAGATCCATGGTTGGGTGTTCCCTCCTACTGACGGGTAGCTTAGGCGAGACGCTGGGGTTGGTGCAACGGTCGGGTTTAAACCCCGAAATTCTGCCGCAATGTCGGTTTGTGAACCTTCCCGGTCGCATTCCGCGGTAGGGCGTCGGTGAACACGACGGAGTGCGGCAGCTTGTAGCGCGCCAGATTGGCCGCGCAGTGACCCAGGACCTCGTCCTCGGTCAGGATCATGCCGGGTTTGACGACGACGACCGCGCGCCCGACCTCCCCCCAGCGCTGGTCTGGGACGGCGATGACCGCAGCCTCCGCCAAAGTGGGAATTTGATACAGAACGTTTTCGACTTCCGCTGGATAGACGTTTTCACCGCCGGAGATGTACATGTCCTTCCAGCGGTCGACGATAGTGTAAAATCCTTCATCGTCCATCGTGGCGGCGTCGCCCGTGTGCAGCCATCCGTCGGAGAATGCGCCCTTGGTGACGTCGGGCTTTTGCCAGTAACCGGGCGTGATGTGGTCGCCGCGCACCCAGAGTTCGCCGATTTCATTCGGGGCAGCGTCGGAGCCGTCGGTGCGAACGACCTTCACTTGGCCGTGCAGGATTGGCTTGCCAGCGGAGCCCAACTTGCGAATAGCGTCTTCTTTATCCAACAACAAGACGATTGGGCTGGTTTCGGTCATGCCGAAGCCTTGTTGCAGGATCACGCCATGTTCGTTCCAGGCATTTAATATGGCGTTCGGTGTCGGCGCGCCGCCTACCCCGGCGAAAACAAGCCGGGAAAGATCGGTGCTGGCGAAATCGGGGTGCGCGCCCATGAACTGGAAAATGGCAGGCACGCCGAACATGTGAGTGATGGCCATGGCGGGATCGGCGATGAGCTTCAAAGCCTGGCCAGGGTCGAACGCGCGCATGATCATGACCGTGCCGCCGTAGTGAAACACCGGGTTGGCGAAGACGTTCAAACCGCCGGTGTGGAACAGCGGCAATACCCCAAGGAATACGGACGATCGTGAAATCGTCGCCGGCCCGGTGCAGTTGACCACGTTCCAGAAATTCATCGCGTGGGTGATAATGGCGCCCTTGGGCAGGCCCGTCGTGCCAGAGGTGTACAGAATGGTCGATGTCTCGTCCAGCGTCACGATGTCCGGACTGGACAACGGTACCGCGGCGGCGAGCGCCTGCTCATAAGCGGATTCCGGTGTTCCGAAGGCGCACAGACGCACATGCGGAAAGCTTTCCGCCAGCGTGGCGGCGCGGTCGGAGAACTCCAGATCGTGGATCAATGCCACGGGCGCGCAATCGGTCAGGATCGCGCGCAATTCGGGGATCGCCAGGCGCCAGTTCAACGGCACGAATACCGCACCCAGGCGTGCGGTGGCGAACTGCACTTCGAATGTTTCGGTCGTGTTGGGTGCGAACACCGCGACACGGTCGCCGCGTTTCACGCCGAACGTATCGCGCAGCACCGACGCCAAGCGTCCGATCCGTTCGTCGAACATCGCGTATGTCAGGCGCCGGCCGGTCCCGAGGTCCACGGTTGCGAGCGACTCCGGCCGCCGCATCGCATTATTGGAGATCCAGTCGTAGTAGAGCGCCGTCATGCGGGAATACGCACCGGCATCGACACGATGCCGCGGATCAGGTTGGAATAGCCGCGCTTGGGTTCCTCCATGACCTCGATGACCGGGAAGCGTTTGAGGATTTCCTCCCACAGGATGGTCAGCTGCATCTCGGCCAGGCGGTTGCCGACGCAGCGATGGATCCCGAATCCGAACGATAAATGCTGGCGAGGGCGGGCGCGATCGATGATGAACTGGTTGGCGTTTTCGATCCCGTCCTCATCCCGGTTGCCGGAGATGTACCACATCACCACTTTTTCCCCGGCCTTGATCTGCTTGCCGCCCAGCTCGGCGTCCACCAAAGCGGTGCGCCGCATGTGGATCACCGGCGATTGCCAGCGGATGATTTCCGGCACCATGCTGGCGATCAGGCCCGGATTTTCCCGCAATTTCGCGTATTCCCCCGGGTTTTTGTTCAGGGCCAGCAATCCGCCGGTGATTGAATTACGGGTGGTATCGTTGCCACCCACGATCAGCAGCATCAAATTTCCCAGGAATTCCGCTGGACGGCTGGGCAGGTCGCGCGTGGCCTCCCCGTGCGCCAGCATCGAGATCAAGTCCGGCTTTAAGGGCTGAGCGGCGCGCTCCTTCCATAATTCCGTGAAATATTCGACCGCCCCTTGCAGTACCTCATCGCGTTTGGCGTCGGAGTCGATTTCTGTCCCGGCCCGCGTGTTCACCACTGCGACGTTGGACCAATAGGTCAGTTTTTGCCGTTCCTCGAATGGAAAATCGAACAATGTTGCCAACATCTGGGTGGTCAGTTCCACCGACACCGTGTCCACCCAGTCGAACGTTTCGCCACGCGGCAGGCTATCGAGGATGCGGCAAGCACGTTCGCGGATGGTGTCGGCCATCTTCGCGAGGTTCATTGGCGCCACAATGGGTGAAACCACCTTTCGCTGGGCATCGTGCTTCGGCGGGTCCATGGAAATAAAGCTGGGTTTGCGGAAATCCATCGGCACGTCGCGGATGGCGATGCCGCCCATCATCGCGTCCGAAGAATACACATGCTGGTTGGTATCGACCGCCATGATGTCCTTGTATTTGGTCACCGACCAGAACGACCCGTACATGCCGCCTTCGGTCCAGTGCACCGGGTCGTCGCGCCGCAGCCGAGCGAAATAGTCCCCCCAGGTGTCGTCCTGGTAGAGACGGGGTTGGCTGACGTCGATTGCCTCCAGCGGCATCGTCCAGGGATTTTCGATATTCACCGGCGCGTTCATGGCGTTCTCTCCAGTTTTTATCCGGGAATGCGAACCGGCAGGGATACGATCCCATGCACGAAACTGGAGAAAAGCCGTTCGGGCTCCCCCATCGGTTCGATTACCGGGAAGCGTTTCAGGATTTCTTCCCATAGAATGGTTAGCTGCATCTCGGCCAGGCGGTTGCCGACGCAGCGGTGGATGCCGAATCCGAACGATACGTGCTGGCGCGGGCGCGGGCGGTCGATGATGAATTCGTCCGGACGATCGATCGCCTCGGGGTCGCGGTTGCCGGAGATGTACCACATCGCGACCTTGTCGCCGGCCTTAATCTGCTTGCCCTCGAACTCAATATCCTGCGTCGCGGTGCGGCGCATATACAGCAGCGGCGTCTGCCAGCGGATTATTTCCGGTACCATGTTGGGAATAAGGGCGGGATTGTCGCGCAATTTTTTGTATTCGCCGGGATTCGACATCAGCGCGTGCAACCCGCCGCTGATCGAGTTGCGGGTGGTGTCATTGCCGCCGACGATCAGCAAAACCAGATTGCCCATGAACTCCTTGGGCTGCATGTTCCGTGTGGCCTCGCCATGCGCCAACATCGAAATCAGGTCGAAGCTCGGCGGTGCATTCACCCGCTCGTTCCACAGCTTTGTCATCGCCACGGCCATGTTACGCAGTTCGGCGAATCGTTCCTCCTCCGATTTCACGATCGCGTCGGGCGCCTGGGTGTTGCACACCGCGACGTTGGACCAATGGGTCAGTTGGCGCCGGTCCTCGAACGGGTAGTCAAACAGGGTCGCCAGCATCTGGGTGGTGAGTTCGACTGCCACACGTTCCACCCAGTCGAAGGTTTCGTTGCGCGGCAGACCGTCCAGGATGCGGGCGGCGCGTTCCCGGATGATGCCTTCCATGTTCGCCAGGTTGCCCGGCGCCACGATCGGTCCCACGACCTTGCGCTGCTCGTCGTGCTTCGGCGGGTCCATGGAAATGAACGCCGGCAGCCGGAATTCCGCCGGCTGGTCCAGCAGCGTGATGCCGCCATAGGCCGAGTCCGACGAAAACACCGCCGGGTTGGTCTCGACCTTCATGATATCTTTGTATTTGGTAATTGACCAGTATGGCCCGAACGTCTCATTGGGCGTGTAATGCACGGGATCGTCACGCCGTAAACGGGCGAAGTAAGGGCCCCAGGTCCCCTCCTGGAACAAGCGGGGTCGGGCGACATCGATTGTCTCGATCGGCATGGTCCATGGGTCGGCGCCTTGTGTTTCGCTCATGCGTTCCTCCTGTGCGGGACGGTACTCCCAGCCACCTTCTGAACGCAAATATTTATGGCCAGGCGGCGGGGCTGTAGCCCAGGGGTACGAGGGGCCGAGCCCAGAAGGTGGGGGTTTCGGACATGTGGACGATGGGCGCCTGGGTGCCAAGGTGCTGGACTGCCGGGAATCCAACACGCATACTCACCGCATGTCAGACACACTCCCCCGCGACGGCCTCGTCGCCGTCGTCAAGCGCGATTGCCCGACCTGCGTACTGGCGGCCCCGGTGCTGGCCGAACTGGCTGCGCAAGGCGGCATCGTCGTCTACACCCAGG
>JANXTL010000346.1 GCA_025352375.1 Acetobacteraceae bacterium
CAACAATATGGCAAAAGCGGCCTGTGCCGCGCTCGGGGTCTCGCGGGCAACCGTGATGCGCCGGCGCGCACGCCAGGCCGCGCCGCCCGAACCACCCCGTCTCCGGCCAAAGCCGGAACGAGCGTTGACCGAACAAGAAGACAAAGGAGGTGCTCGCCCTCTGGCCAACCGGCAGCGCTGGTTGGCGCAACAGGCGGCGGCGATTTGGCGGATCGCGCAGTTGGATGGGCGGGGGTGAGAGTGGCGCGTTTCAGGACGTCATTTCGTGGTTGAACGCCGTGGTTTCCTCCGGCGCTTCCATGGATTTGAGCGTGATCAGGTCTTGGTCGTTCGGTAGGACGCCGTCGAATCGGTCAGCGTCAACACCCGTTCCCTACGCTACACAACCCGGTCGACCCCGAACACTGATTTCTCAAATGCAGTTCCCCTCTCGTGGTCGTGACGAACGCGCAGTTGCTGGGTGGTCCACCAAGCCATGGGCAATCGGCACCGTGGTGTCTGCCGCTTCTCGAGTCAGAGAGGCGCGGATATAAGCATGCTTGCAATGGGTTAAAAGCAGGCACTCAAACCGAACTGCCAAACCGGAATGCCGCCAAGCCCGTCGACCGACCGGCGCCACCACCGACACCAACCTTTTGCCCCCCAACCCCACCTCCGCTACGATCCCCCTCCAATGCCCCACCCCGCCGAAGACCTCCCCCACATGCGCGCCGCCCTCGCCCTCGCGAGGCGGGGTCTTGGCGCGACCTGGCCCAACCCCTCGGTCGGGTGCGTCATCGTCAACCAGGGTCGCGTTGTCGGCCGGGGCTTCACCGCCACCGGGGGGCGGCCGCACGCCGAGCCGGCGGCGCTGGCCATGGCGGGGTACGCGGCCAGGGGGGCCACCGCCTATGTCACCCTCGAACCCTGCTGCCACTGGGGTCAAACGCCCCCCTGCACCGACGCCCTGATCCATGCCGGCATCGCCCGCGTGGTCATCGCCGCGCAGGACCCCGACAAACGCGTCGACTCGCAGGGCATCGCCCGCCTGAAACAGGCCGGGATCCAAACCGACGTGGGCCTGCTGCAAGACGAAGCCAACGAAATCCTCGCGGGCTTCATTCAAAAGACCACCACCGGCCGCCCACTGGTCACCCTGAAGCTCGCGACGACATTGGACGGCAAAATCGCCACCCACGCCGGGGAAAGCCAGTGGATCACTGGCGAGCAAGCCCGCCGCATGGCGCACGCCATGCGCGGCCGGCAGGACGCGATCCTGGTGGGGGTTGGGACCGTGCTCGCCGACAATCCGGCGCTGACCTGCCGCATCCCCGGCTATGCGAAGCGCGCGCCGGTCAGGATCACCGCCGACAGCCATCTGCGAACTCCCCTGACGGCGAACCTCATCAGAACCGCCCGGGACACCCCCACCTGGATGCTGATCCGCCACGGCACCGACCCCGCCCGCCGGAAAGCCTTCACTGAAGCCGGGGTCACACTGATAGAAATCCCCCCCGCCTCCGCCGGTCTCGACATCGAAGCAGCCCTGCAAGTCCTGGGGAAAGCCGGCATCACCCGCCTGATGGTCGAGGGCGGCGGACAAATCGCGGCTGCCCTGCTGCGGGCCGATCTTGTGGACCGGCTGGCATGGTTTCATGCTCCCGCGACGATGGGCGGTGACGGCTGGCCGGGGGTGCAAGCCTTCGGGCTTGAAAAACTGGCCGACATGCCCCGATTTACAAGGACCAACGTCATCCCGCTCGGCGACGACCTGCTGACCGAATACGCAAGGCGCTAACATGTTCACCGGCATCATCACCGCGCTTGGCACCGTCCGAGCCATACAACCGCTCGGCGGGGGCCCAAAGGGAGATAAGGACATGCGGCTGGTCATCGCCGCGCCGTGGCCCGACACGGCCGACATTGCCCTGGGGGCGTCGATCGCGTGCTCCGGCTGCTGCCTGACGGCGGTTGATTTGCGAACAGACAGCTTCGCCGTTGACGCCTCGGCCGAGACCCTCGCCTGCACCACGCTGGGCACCTGGACCGTGGGCACCCAGGTAAACCTGGAGCGGTCCCTGAAAGTCGGGGACGAGCTGGGCGGGCACATCGTGTCCGGGCATGTGGACGGGGTGGGGAAAACGATCTCTAAGACTCCGGAAAACGGCTCCATCCGCTGGCGTTTTCAGGTGCCGATGGGCCTCGCGCGGTTTATCGCCGCCAAGGGCAGCATCACCATCGACGGGGTATCGTTGACGGTGAACGACGTCCAGGGCGATACGTTCGGGGTGAACATCATCCCACACACCGCTTCCGTCACCCGCTTCGGCACCCTCAAACCCGGCGACGCGGTCAACATCGAAATCGATATGCTGGCGCGCTACGTCGCCAGACTCGCGGAAACACATCTCGCGGAGACACGCTGATATGGAGAACCAGGTTCCCATGGATGAACCGCTGCGGCGCGATCTGTCCAACTACCTCGCCAGCGCGGAAGAGTTGATCGAGGAAGCGCGCAATGGCCGCATGTTCATCCTGGTGGACGACGAAGACCGGGAGAATGAAGGCGACCTGATCATCCCCGCCCAGTTCGCGACCCCCGATGCCATCAACTTCATGGCCAAATACGCCCGCGGCCTGATCTGCCTCGCGCTGACTCAACAGCGGGTCGACCGACTGGGCCTGCCGCTCATGAGCCAGCAGAACGGCACCCGCCATCAAACGGCGTTCACCGTGTCCATCGAGGCCAGGGAGGGTGTGACCACCGGAATTTCGGCTGCCGATCGCGCGCATACGATCGCCGTCGCGACCAATCCCGACAGCACCCGGGACGACATCACCACCCCCGGCCACGTGTTTCCCCTGCTCGCTCGGGAAGGCGGCACCCTGGTCCGTGCCGGTCATACCGAGGCATCCGTCGACATCGCCCGCAAGGCTGGCCTGTTCCCCGCCGCGGTGATCTGCGAGATCATGAACGACGACGGCACCATGGCGCGCCTCCCCGACCTGGTGACCTTCGGCCAGCGCCACAATTTGAAACTCGGCACCATCGCCGACCTGATCGCCCACCGCCGCCTGACCGAGCGGCTGGTGCGCAAGGTGGAGGAAGGCGCGTACCAGCACCCGGCGGGTGGCGAGTGGAAGGCTATGGTTTATGCCAACACCGTCGAATACCAGGAGCATCTGGTGCTGGTGAAGGGAGACATCTCCGGCCCCGAACCCGTCACGGTGCGCATGCACGCGGTCGATTTGCTGGACGACATGACCAGCGCCCCCCACTGGATTGCCTTGCATAACGCGATGCATACGATCGCCGAGGAAGGTCGTGGAATCGTCGTGCTCATCCGCGAGCACCACAAGACCGCGCTCGCCGAGCGGGTGCGCCTGCTGGGCACCAGCCCTCGCCCGCAACGCGCTTTGCGCGATTATGGCATCGGGGCGCAGATTTTGTTGGACCTTGGGGTTAAGGACATGGTGCTGCTGACCAACGTCCGCCGCACCGTAGTCGGCCTCGAAGGCTACGGCCTGAACATCGTCGAGCAGCGGCCCATCCCGAACATTGTGAACGAGAAGCCTAAAGCATGAGCACGCAAGACGCCGCCCTGCCCTCAGCGCCCGAGGTCCCGGGGCCGCCGCCGCATGTGCTCATCGTGCGCGCGCCGTATTACAAGGGCGTGGTGGACGGCCTGACGACGGGCGCGGTGCGCATCCTGACGGAGGCCGGCGCCACCCACGAAGTCTTGGACATCGCCGGCGCGTACGAGTTGCCTCAGGCTATACGGCTGGTGGTGCGAGGGACGACGAAATTCGATGCATTCGTTGCCCTGGGCTGCATCGTGCGCGGCGAGACCGATCACTACGACTTTATCTGCAAGGCCACGATGGACGGCATGATGAACGTGTCGTTGCAATTTGGCCTGTGCACCGGCACCGGGTTGCTGACCTGCGACAATCTGGGGCAGGCGGAGGCCCGGTCGGGCCAGGACGGCTTCAACAAAGGGGCGGAGGCTGCGTCCGCCGCGCTGCTGCAAATCAATGCCGCCCGCCGGTTCGGCGCGGCCTGATGACGGTTGCCCCCAAAACCCGCTCGCGCACCGCGTCGCGGGTCGCGGCCGTGCAGGCCCTGTTCCAGAGCGAGCAGGCGGGTGACAACGCGGAGACGGTGATCGACCAGTTCGTGCGGCACCGCCTGGGGTCCCTGGCTGGGGCCGACGATTTCGAGGACGGGCGTATTCCCGATGCCGAGGTCCCGCTGTTTGCCTCCATCGTGCGGGGGGCGGTGCGGCAGCAGGACACGATCGACGCCATGCTGTCGGAGGCTTTGCCTGCGGATTGGCCGCTTGCGCGCATTGACCCGGTGCTGCGGGCCTTGCTCCGCGCCGCCGGTGGGGAATTGGCCGGCGCCACCAGCGCACCGGGCAAGGTGATCATCAACGAATACCTCGATGTCGTGCGCGGCTTCCTCACCGGCCCCGAACCCGGCATCGCCAACGCGGTGCTGGACCGCTTGGCTCGGCTGCTGCGGCCGGGGGAGTTCGAGGGGTAACGGGCGCTGAGCTTCGAGGCATACAAGCGGTATTTGACCTCCGACTATCGGTCCCGCGTCACCGGGGGGGCGTTGCAACCCGGCACGGCCGACGATTACGTGTCCCGCCTGGGGAATTTGCAGACGCTGCTGCAAATCCCGCTGGAAAATGCCAATCCTGCGGTTCTGCGGTCGGTTCTTGCTGGGTTGAAACAGAATTCCGTCGTAACAGGTGTTCGGCGGCCGGGGTTCGTGACCGATGTCGGCAGCGCGTTACGGGCCTATGCCGAATTTCAGGAAAATCGCACCGGAAGCTTCCAGGCTGCACTGCAAGAGTTCGAAACCGCGACCAAGGCAACGATCGACGCCCGCCGAGGCCAGGAACGTTTTCGTGCCGACCTGTTTCGTTACTGGCATGGCCGCTGCGTGCTGACCGATATTGTTCGGCCAGCATTGCTTAGA
>JANXTL010000351.1 GCA_025352375.1 Acetobacteraceae bacterium
CGCGTGCGACCTCAAACGATCATGGCCTAAGCCTGCGTCAATCCGCCTTCGGTCCAGCCCGCAACGCGTCCAACACCGCCGTCGAATTGCCAGCTATTGCTCGCAGGTAAGCTGTCGACACCGCATCGGGTTCCGTAATCCCGCGCTCCCAGTCCTGCGCCACCGTCAACGGTATCCGATACCGATCCGCGAATTCCTCGAGCGTCAGTTTCAGCGCGCGACGGATGGTCTTGATGCGCGGCACTTTCTTCGCTCGCGCGAATGCCTCGTCCGTCATCGGCCGAGCATCGGGGTCGGCCATTGCGGCGGCATGGATTTGCTCATCCGTCATCGCGTCGAGGCGGGACCAGTCATGCTTAACGGTTGGCGTTGTGGTAACGGCGTCGTTCACAGGGTTCGGCTTTCCGGGCTGAAATGATTCGAATGCGGTCCCCTCTCAGGGTGTAGGAAACGAATAGAAATTGGTTATCGACCATACCGAGTAGAGCGAACCGCTCTTTCGTGTCGCCATGCCGTGTGTCCTCCCGATCGTCGGATAGTGCGTCGTCGAAAGCCGCGCGGGCGGTCTCGAACGTAATGCCATGATCGAGCCAGTTGCTGGCTGCTTTGGTGTCATCCCATTCGAAATCGCGGTCTTGCATTGCTGCCTATTTATCATTGGCGGCGCGGTTTGTCCAAGAATCCCCTACCGACTCGCATCCAACGCCCCCTGTAACATCCACGCCGCCGCCGCTCGGTCCACCGCCTCGGCCCGTCGCTTGCGTGTCAAATCGGCCTCCCCGATCAAAAACCGGTTCACCGCCGCGCTCGACATCCGCTCGTCCCACAGCGCCGCCGGCAGCCCGGTCGCCTCCGACAGCGCCAGCGTCCAATCGCGGGCCGCCTGCGCCGCCGGCCCCGCCGTCCCGTCCATCGACAGCGGCAGCCCGACCACCAGCCCGCCGGCGCCCTCTTTGCGGGCAACCAAGGCGATCTCCAGCGCGTTCGCCTTCAACTTGCCCCGTTTCAGCGACCCGTACGGCGACGCCAGCATCAAAGTCACATCCGACAGCGCCACGCCGATGGTTTTGCTGCCCGGATCCAACCCGATCAGCCGCTGGTCGCGACCCAGCAATGCGCGCAAATCGATTAGGTTGAAGAGTGCCATGCCCATCGTTATGGTCCGCCCCCTCATTCCAGCCAAGGCAGAACATGGCGCTCGACCCCACGACCATCCGCCGCATTGCGAACCTTTCCCGGATTCGCGTGGAGCACGACCAGCTTGAGCCGCTCAGCCGCGAGTTGAACGGAATCCTCGGCTGGATCGAGCAACTCAACGAGGTCAACGTCGCAGGCGTCGAACCGCTGACCGGCGGCGCCCAGATGGCGATGAAGATGCGCGACGACGTGGTGACCGACGGCGGCTACCCGGAGAAAATCCTGGCCAATGCCCCGGATCGCAACAGGCAATTTTTCGCCGTGCCGAAGGTGGTCGAGTAATGCTCACGGACCTGACGATCGCTCAGGCCCAGGCTGGCCTCAAGGCGAAAACATTCTCCGCCGTAGAACTGACCCAAGCCCATCTGACCGGCGTCGACGCCCTGAACCCGCGCCTGAACGCCTTCATCACCGTCAGCCACGCCAAGGCGCGGGACCAGGCGAAAGCGGCCGATGAGGCCATCGCGCGCGGAGACATCCGGCCGCTGACCGGCATCCCGCTCGCGATCAAAGACCTGTTCTGCACCGAGGGCATACGCACCACCGCCGCCAGCCGGATCCTGGAATCCTTTATTCCTCCCTACGAAAGCACCGTCACCGCCAACCTCCTGAACGACGGCGCGGTGTTCCTGGGCAAGACCAACCTCGATGAGTTCGCGATGGGCTCGTCCAACATGACCTCGGCTTTCGGGCCGGTGGAAAACCCGTGGAAGCGGCGGCAGGACCAGAACGCTGTGCTCGTCCCCGGCGGCTCCTCCGGCGGGTCGGCTGCGGCGGTCGCGGCACGCATCGCGATGGGCGCGACCGGCACCGACACTGGCGGGTCCATCCGCCAGCCGGCGTCGTTCTGCGGGCTGGTCGGCGTGAAGCCGAGTTATGGCCGCTGCTCGCGCTGGGGCGTCGTGGCCTTCGCGAGTTCGCTGGACCACCCCGGCCCCTTCGCCCGCACCGTCCAAGACGGCGCGATTTTGCTCGGATCGATGGCCAGCCACGACCCCAAGGACTCCACCAGCGCCGACCGTCCGGTCCCCGACTACCAAGCCGCCTGCAAACGCGGGGTCAAAGGCCTGCGCATCGGCGTGCCCCGGGAATACCGGGTGGACGGCATGCCGGCGGAGATCGAGGCGCTGTGGCAGCAAGGCATCGCCTGGCTGCGCGACGCCGGCGCGGAAATCGTCGACGTGTCGCTGCCGCACACGAAATACGGCCTCGCCACCTACTACATCGTCGCCCCGGCCGAGGCGTCGTCCAACCTCGCCCGCTACGACGGCGTGCGCTTCGGCCTACGCAAGGACGGCGCCGAACTGTCCGACATGTACGGCAACACCCGCGCCGCCGGCTTCGGGGCAGAGGTCCGCCGCCGCATTCTGATCGGCACCTACGTGCTGTCCGCCGGCTACTACGACGCCTACTATTTGCGGGCGCAGAAAGTGCGGGCGCTCATTCTCCGCGATTTCAACGAGGTTTTCGCCAACGTGGACGCCCTGCTCACCCCCACCACCCCGTCCGCCGCCTTCGCCCAGGGCGAGAAGATGGACGACCCCATCCAGATGTACCTCAACGATCTGTTCACCGTCGGCGCCAATCTGGCCGGCGTTCCCGCCATCTCCGTCCCCGCCGGCCTCGACTCCAACGGCCTCCCGCTCGGCCTGCAAATCATCGGCAAAAATTTCGATGAAGAAACCGTGTTCGCGGTGTCGGCGGAAATCGAGCGCGCCGCCGGCTTCACCGCGCTGCCACAAATCCGCGCGGGAATGTAGACCCATGGCATACGCAATCGAAGGCACGACCGGCCCGTGGGAAGTGGTGGTAGGCCTCGAAGTCCACGCCCAGGTCATCAGCCAATCGAAACTGTTCAGCGGATCGTCCGCCGCGTTCGGGGCGGAGCCGAACACCCAGGTCAGTTTCGTGGACGCGGGCTTCCCCGGCATGCTGCCGGTCATCAACCGGGAATGTGTGGCGCAGGCCGTGCGCACCGGACTCGGGTTGAACGCGGTCATCCACAAGGTCAGCCGCTTCGATCGGAAAAATTATTTCTATGCCGATATGCCGCAAGGCTACCAGATCAGCCAATACGAGCACCCGGTCGTCGGCACCGGTATCGTGGAAGTGGAACTGGCCGACGGGTCGGTGAAACAGATCGGCGTCACCCGCCTCCATCTCGAACAGGACGCCGGCAAATCGTTGCATGACCAGCATACCACCAAAACCTTCATCGACCTCAACCGTTCCGGCGTGGCGCTAATGGAGATCGTGTCGGAGCCCGACATCCGATCCCCCGAAGAAGCGGGCGCTTACCTGCGGAAATTGCGGTCCATATTGCGCTACCTGGGAACCTGCGACGGCAATATGGAGGAAGGCTCCATGCGCGCCGACGTCAACGTGTCGGTGCGTAAGGCCGGCGAACCGTACCGCACCCGGTGCGAGATCAAAAACGTCAACTCCATCCGCTTCGTCATGCAGGCGGTTGAAGCCGAGGCCGCGCGTCAGGTCGAAGTCTGGGAAAGCGGCGGCGAAGTGCGGCAGGAAACCCGCCTGTTCGACAGCAACCGCGGCATCACCCGCCCCATGCGGTCCAAGGAGGACGCGCACGATTACCGTTACTTTCCCGACCCGGACCTGCTGCCGCTGGTGCTGGAACAAAGCTGGATCGACGCGCTGAAAGCGTCGTTACCCGAGCTGCCCGACGCCAAACAGGCCCGTTTCCGTTCCGACTACGGCCTAACGCAATACGATGCCGCCGTGCTGGTCGCGGAAAAAGCCACGGCCGACTTTTTCGAAACGGTGGCGAAGGGCCGAGACCCGAAAATCGCCGCTAACTGGGTGACCGGGGACTTCTTCGCCGCGCTGAACCGGGCCGGGGCGAGCATCGAGACCTCCCCCGTCTCCGCTGCCAACCTGGGCGCGTTGCTGGACCTGATAGTGGATAAAACGATCAACGGCCGCATCGCCAAAGATGTGTTCGAGGCGATGGTCGAAACCGGCAAAGACCCCGCCGCCATCGTGGAAGAAAAGGGACTGAAGCAGGTCACCGACACCGGCGCTATCGATGCCGCCGTGGATGCCATCGTCGCCGCCAATCCGGACAAGGTGGCGGAGTATCGGTCGGGGCGCGAAAAACTGTTCGGCTTTTTTGTCGGTCAGACCATGAAAGCCATGGCCGGCAAGGGCAACCCCGCGCTGATCAACGACACGCTGAAACGACGCCTGGCGTAATCATCGAACTGCACTTGGGTCGGCAGCATCGCACGCGGCGGCTAATCCTCTTTAGCCCCCGCCGCCAACCGGCGGCGCCGGGGCTGGGACCGGGGCAGAGGCCGGCGGCGGCCCGCTGCCGCGCAGTTTCAGCACGGACGACAGGGTGTCGTACCAAAACGATGTGCCGAACAACGTCGATCCGGCGGTGAACAACCACCCGACGATCACGGTGGCGATCACGGGCGCACTGCATGTTTGCCAGACCGCGATGCGGTCCC
>JANXTL010000004.1 GCA_025352375.1 Acetobacteraceae bacterium
TGAAACGTTCCCCATAAAGCTGATTCAGCGTCATCATGCCCCGTCGCGACGTGAACGCATCCCGCGCATAGATCGAGGCGATGGAGCTGCCGATCTTTAAGCGCGTCGTGCAGGACAGCATGAAGCCGGCAACGGAGAACGATTCGTTGCCGCGCGATTCCGGATACCACAGCACGTCGTAGCCAAGCTTTTCGACCGTGCCGACGCATTCCCGAATTTGCGCGGGGCCGGTGAGTTTGTCGGTGCCGTACCAAGCCCCGAGGCGTCCGAGCTTCATGTGGGAGTCTCCGTTGATAAGTGGGTTAGGCGCGCGGCTTCATGCCGCCTTTGCGTTTGACGTTCGCTTGCAGACGGAAGAGATCGGGCATGTTGATGCGACCGTCGGTGAGTGGAAAGAAAATCTTTAAGTGCTTGAGTTGTTCAATGAGGCTGAGCAGGGCATCGTCCTCGTTCGTCATTTCCAACACGTTCCCAGGGGGAATGAAACGGCGGTCCTGACCGTCCAGCATGCCGAGTGACTTAAGGCTGGCCCAAGTTCCGGATTCCTTCCAACGTGAGACCAGACTCTCCGCCGTAATGGGAACAACGAGATTCGCCATGTCCTTTAAAACGGTATTCATCCATTTGTAGTCCTCCAACAGTTCTTGCACTCTGAGCTTGGAGGCTGCCCTTGCCCCATCGTGGATGCCGCCCCGGTCGAGAACCATATCACGAGCTTTCGTCTCGTTGGCTGCCTGTTGCATTGCCAGAAGGAACGTGCGCGGTGCCGCATATCCCGCGGCATCGGACAGGTGGTTGGGAACCCATTTATAGGTATCTCCTGCCCTGGGAGCGGTACCCATATAATCCCCTGCCAATGCGCGAAAAACCTCCTGTTGACGCGCCTCGTCGTCAACCAGCACGTGCGGAGGGCGCCAACTATCGTATTGATTTTCGAACGTTAATCCTAGCGCCTGATTGCAATGATCTCGGAAAGCCTCGCCACCGGGACGATCCGGCGCGTTGGCCAGCAATGTCCATAGCAGGCCGTAGAGATCGCGCCGTCTCCAGTTTAGGTTAACCTCTCGGTGACGTAATTTGGAGGCATCGCCGACATCCCAGATGCCGCGATCGTCGGCCATATCCGGGCGGATGAAAAATTTCACCCTGACTGCTTGCAATGCCCTCACGGCCAAGCCGAGCTTGATCATGCCTTCCATTTGGGTGCGGATTGCCGCCCAATGATCCGCGACGACATCCAGCGCATCGAACACCAACACGTAGCGTTTACCAGCTTGCAACAAGTCTCGATCGAGTGCGCGAAATTCCGCATTTCGACGTGCAGGATCGGCGACCACCCATTCGACCGCGGCTTGCCAGTTCTGCGCGGCGTCGGGCATTCCGTGAGGCCGGGACGGCGCTATTCCCAAAAGTACGGCCCGCCAAAGGTCCTCGGCCTTGAAGCCCGCCTGCATAATGGTCGCAATCTCCGTCGCCGAGGGATGACTAGCGTTGGCCGCCATCGCCGCGTCGGAGAAACCGAGTCGGCCTTCGACGCTTTGCAGCGCGAGCCTCGGATATTCCGCAGCAACGATATTGCGAATATCGTTGCTGATTAAAACGCTCGACCAGAAACTTTTGCCGGTTCCCCGGTCACCAATCACCATTGTCCGATCCGGGTCGAGCGCACCTAGGTGGTCTGGCGGCGTAAATACGTCCGCCCATCTCGGTGCATTCGTCGCGAGATGCGCGGTGTCTCGATCGAGTTTCGTGAACGCCTCGCGGACCAGCAGTGGGAATTTCGCAGTCATGGCCACCCCAACATCGCTCGTACCCCAGCCAGAAAGCGCCCGAACACCGGCTCGTAAGCGCTGGCGCTGAGCGGGTAATCCTGGCTGCGCGGATTGAACCGGGCGTAGGAGTCGTCGCCGATAATTTCAAGCGGATAATGCGGCGCATCGTCGTCGCCGAGATCGAACACGAATGCATCGTCTACGGACCCGTCGTCCGGTTCCTGATTGTCGTAAAGCGCTTCGCTCCAAATCTCCCAGCTGCGTTCTCGAAACGGCTGCCGATCGCTATCGTCGCGTGGCGCTTTGGCATGCACCATCTTGAACGCGCTCCTCAGGTCCTCACCGACCAAAGCGGGATCGAACGCCTGAGCGAAGGCCGAAAACATAAGCCGGAAATCCTCGAAGGTTTGCGGCGTGTCGGTCCCGAACAGCAATACCCGCGCACCGAGGCCAAGCACCAGACCACCGGATGTTTCATGCAGGCCGGCGCGGGCATCGATCAGCACGGCGTCGTAGTGTCGCCTCGCCGTCAATTGACGAATCAGGGCATCGATTTTCTGAGGGAAGCCAAATCCTCGGAAGGTTGTCCCCGCGGATCCCGGCATATAGGCTCGTGCGAGTTTCGACAGATATGCGCCCGGATCCGCTCCAGCAGCAGGAACAACGTCCACCACCGCACGACCAGAGGTAAAGGCGCTGGGCCCGATCATGTCGGGAACCATGCCTTCCGCGTCCGCCCCGGCTCCGGCGCCCGCCAGCCAGTCGATAATTCCAAACGATGGCACATCCTGTTTGTTTAACAACAGCGTGCCGATTCCCGGGGCTTCCAAATCCAGGTCCAGCACCAACACATCGTGTCCGCGGGCCGCAAGATCGGCGGCAGCCACTGCAAGGCCGGTCGATCGGCCGACGCCCCCCTTGACCGAATAAAATACCAGCCTGGGAGGGTCTGAAACCAGCTGTACCGGACGTACCAGCCAATCGTCGCCGGCGACCCGGCGGTCGATAAGCCTGATTCCTGCGTGCACAAGTACCGATGTTTCCGCCGTATACTGCTCGAAGCGAAGCGGGTCCTCCACCAGGGACGTCACCGGCTCGGCAGCGCACCACGTTCCGATACCTTCGCGTCGAATCGCTGCTTGAACCTCGATATGCCCGGCCGCCTCTCTGTGAGGCGTGATGAAGTTCAACCGCCCATAGATATCGCGCAGGATACGTCCTTCAGACGCTAGGTCGGTCCCCAGATAGCGGACCAGTATCTCGGCGAAAATCTCGGTCGCCCGATCAAAGCCAATGACGGCGGTTGTCATGGCACTCCGACCGCCACGAACAGGGTTTCGACATCGGTTTGCCATTTCAAATACCGCGATTCGGCGTCAGCTTTAGCTAGCGAGGCCTCGTACCGGTCGTTGACGTTCCAGCCGCCCAAAAACTGGCCACCCCCTTCGATAACCGGCTGCAACGGCATGATGGCCCGGGTCCGGGCATCCTTGACGATCTCTTCACCAAGCCCTGGGAAATGGCCCCAAAAGCGAGAGTCTCGACCAATCGAAACTCCCGCGTTCCGCAAAACCTCCTTCACCAGGCATTCGGCAGCGAAACCGATAAGGTGACCGGCGTTTTGAAACCGCCGGTCTGCCGCCAAGTGGCGTGCATCGCTTCGGTGCCGACCTGCCGAGCCGGTGAATGAATCCGCCACGCCGTTTTCCTTGCTGAATTCCGCAATCAGTGAATGTTACGCCGAAATGCATCGAGGCTACCAGCGTGAAGCAGTTCGGACGGCAATTGATGCCCGACGATTTCCTCGGCCATGCGCCCGACCTCGATCAGATGGTCCAGGTCGACACCGGTTTCAATACCCATTTCTTCGCACAGCAGAACGAGTTCCTCGGTGCAGATATTGCCGGCCGCTTTCGGCTGGCCGGCGAAGGGGCAGCCGCCCAGGCCGCCGACGGTGGAGTCGAACTGGCTCACGCCCATTTTGAGCGCGGCGTGCGCATTGGCAACGGCCAGACCGCGGGTGTCGTGCAGATGCAGGGCGATCTTCATGTCGGGCCAGCGGTTGCGGACCTCCCCAATCACCTTCTCCATCCGGTGCGGCGCGCCCCAGCCCATGGTGTCTGCCAGGGAGAAAACGTCGATCTTGGCACCGGTTTCCTCGGCGATTTTCATTCCGTCTTCCAACGTCGATACGACCGTCGCGGGCGAGATATCGCCCTGATAGTTGCAGCCGAACGCCGCCATCACGCCCAGGCGGTTGACCGGGATGCCGCGCGACAGATGCAGTTCCGTCTGACGGCGCATCGCGGCCAGGTTTTCCTCCGGCGTGCGGTTCAGGTTTTTCTTGGTGAACCCGACCGATGCGGTCAGCGAGATCGACCCGGCGATCGTCAGCTTGTCCTTGAACGCCAGCGCACGATCCATGCCGTTGCCGTTGAAATACAGGCCCGTGTAGTGGATGCCCGGCTTGGCTTTGAAGCCTTCGACCACCGCCTCGGCATCGGCCCAGCCGGGCACGATGCGCGGGTTCACGAAGGAGCACGCCTGGACGTGGTGCAGGCCGGTTTCCGCCAGAGCCTCGATCAGGCGTATCTTGTCAGCGGTCGAAATCGGGCCGGGTTCGATTTGAAAACCTTCGCGCGGGCCTTCCTCGTGGATTTCGACGTACTTGGGCAGGTCGGACATGGTACTTTCTCCCTCAGGTCGATCGAACGCTAGCACCGCTCGGGGCTGGTGTCATGGCCGGCTGGATGGCAGACTGTGCGCCCGAACATGAGGACCAAGCCATGCCCACAACGTTGAAGGAAATGCTGGAAGTCGCGCACGCCGCGGTGCCTATGATCAGCCCGGCCGACGCGGCCAATTTGGTCAAAAACGCGGGCGCCGTGATTGTCGACATCCGCGACGGGACCGAGGTCGCGGCGAGCGGCAAGGCCAAAGGCGCCATTACTATCCCGCGTGGGTCGCTGGAATCCCGAGCCTGCCCGACCTCTGGCACACTTCATGCCGAGATGCGGCAGGACCGGCCGGTCATTCTGTACTGCGCCGGCGGCAACCGCGCGGCTTTGGCCGGCAAGACGCTGCTCGACCTCGGTTACAAGGACGTGCGCAACCTCGGCGGGTTCAAGGACTGGGTTGCCGGCGGCGGCGAGGTCGAGAAATAAGCTACGACCCCGACAAATCTCCCCAGCCGAGCACGCGGGCGATGCGGATGGCGATGACCGGCAGGGGGGCGATGTCCATTGAACGGTACTGGGGGTAGCGGCTCCGGAGCCGCTCCTGCGCGGCGTCGTGTTCGGCGCCGGCATGAAGGATTTCAGCTGTCCCCCGCAGCATCACCCAGGCCAGCCGCGACCAATCCTCGTCCCACCGGTCCACGGTCAGCGCCACCGCCGGGTTTTCCTGGATGTTGCGCAGGCGCTTGAGCGGGATGTCGGTGCGCTTGGGCTTTTCGTCGACGGTTATGTAGGCGGACATGCCGTCCACCGCGTAGCAAACCGGCACCAAATGCGGCGCGCCCTTGGCGTCGGCGGTGGCCAGGCGGCCCACGCGGCTGGTTTCCAGGAACCGGTATTGCGCATCGGTCAGCATGGCGGGCATCATAGGACAACGTCCCCAGCACAAGGAAATCCCCCATGGCCGACATCGAGACCTTGGCCCGCACCCCGCCTCAGATCCTAGGGCCGTTCTACCCGTTCATGCACACGCCCATCAAGGACGGCGACATGACCAATGGTGGCAAGGCCGCCGGAACGGTGCTGCACCTGTCGGGCCGCGTTCTGACCGACGACGGCGCGCCCATCGTCAATGCTCGGGTGGAAATCTGGCAGGCCAACACCCACGGCCGCTATGCGCATCCGAACGACACGACCTCCGAACCGCTGGACCCCGGCTTCCACGGCTTCGCGATGGTGCATACCGACAGAAACGGTCGTTACGAAGTAAAAACTATCCGCCCGCGCGCCTACCAGGTGACCCCCGGCCGCTGGCGCCCGGCGCATATCCACTTCCAGGTGGACAGCACCAGCGAGCGCCTGGTCACCCAGATGTATTTTGCCGGCGACAAGTACAACGAGACGGACCCCTGGCGGAACAGCACAACCCGCGCCAATGACCTAACCGTCGATCCCACCCCGCGCGCCGACGGTAGCCAGGAGGCAGTCTTCGACATCGTGATGATGCGTGCCTGATCTGCCCTTTTCCGCGCTCGGCGGCCACATGGCCGTCGCGGTGCCGCCGGATCGACGAATGGCTGGAGCACGCCATCCAGCCGCAATTCACCTACCGCCACAAAAGGCGCCAGGGCGACGGTTTAGAGCGTGATCGCCTGAGGTTGACTTGAACCTCAGGCGTGAATCACCCTCTCAAACAAAGGCTTAGACCATGATCCAACGCCGAGATCGCATGCAACCTCAAACGATCATGGTCTAGGCATGCCGGTCCCTATAGCTTTCCCACGTACCCCCTGGGAGCGTCGGGTAGACGCCTTCCGGAAAGTCCTCCGGCTGGAGACTCATGAGCTCATCGTGTTCGGGGTGTTGGGGGTCGCTCAACGCGGCGGCGAAGGTCGCCCGAAGCCTGTCCTTGGCGATCTCGATTTCTTCGTCCGTCATCTTGGACGGGTCCTTCTTCGGCTTCTCCGGCGGGGCTTTCTCACGGTGCAAGGGGACTTGTGCGGGTTTTGCTTCGGGGGGGCGACGGCGCGGCGGGGGGATGGGCGCGAAGGCGGGCGGCGGCAGAGACTCGGCCGGCTGTTTCTGCTGCTTTTCCAGCAGGCGTATGGCGTTGCCCATGGCGCGGTTCATCAGGGCGTAAGAGCGTTGATGCTTGTCGGCCAGGGCCGGGTCCCCTGCCTCGGCCGCGCGGGCGAGGCAATCGAGGGCAGCGTACTGGGCGGATACGATCTGCGCGGCGAGCATCTGCTCGGCCGGATCGCGCGGGCGGAGGGCGGCGAAGGCGGTGGCCGCGGCGGCGAAGCGTTCGGCATACTCGGCGTCGGTTTCGTTGGGCTGGGCGCGTCTTGTGGCGGTGAGGTCGCGGAGAAGGTCGCGGGTGAAAGGGTCGGTTGGGTCGATTTGGGTCATGGTAATGGGTCCAGGTTGAAAAAAATCGTGTCAGAGACAAAGAAGCGGGCGTGGCCCCGTCGGCAGGGATGTGCGGGACGTGGGATGCCTAGTTTGGCAGTCAAGGGGCGTGGAAGGAAATATTTCATGGAGAATTGGAGGTTGGACGGTCTGGCGGCTGGGGAGGAGGGTGCGTCTCCGTTCGTACGGGGCTCAGCAGACTTCGCTGGGCAGCCCAACGGTTGGCCGGGCGCGGGCGGCACGGCTGGGAAATGCGAGCGCGACCCGCCGCACGCGATCCGTTGGGCAACCGGCGAATCTCTGCTTAGGTGGGGACACGATGCATCGGCGGCGTATCTGCGACCATCGGCTTTATCTGCTGCCGAAATCTGCTGAAAGAAGGTTTGTCCGCAGATGACGCAGATGTTCGCAGATGGAATTATACCGGCATGACGGTTGCCAAACGACAATCTGTAGTCTTTATTACCGACTGGTCCCTTGGTGTTTTATTTTGAAGATGAAAATATATCTGGCCCATTCCAATTTAAATACCCGGCGCGACTTCCGTCATGTTCCATATTGTTTCGATTATGGATCATGGAGAAGCGGATGAACGGGGCGACGGCAGCGAGGCAGGCCAATGGGCAGCACACACTACGCACAGGAGGACGCGGCCCTCCTGCGGCAGGCGGCTGACCCGATGATTCAGGGCAGCAAGACTCGTGTCACGGCCTCGATTAAGCAGGCCACTGGCAGACCCGCGGCACGATGAAGCCAGACCTCCAGCAGCTTCTTGCGGACGCTCGCGCACGCGATGAGCAAAGATGGTCCGTTGCTCGATCGGAGCGCAAAAGAAAAGGCCCGATCCTGGTGGATCGGGCCGGTGCTAGATAGAAGTCTTTCGCGATTGAACGCCTGCACCTAGTAATACCGAAATCGGCGGACAAATCACTTGCAGAGACACCAAAGCCAACGGCGATGACAGCCACGACAATACCCGCGATCAGAACGTATTTGAAATATCCAAATAAATGACGCCCCGCCGCATGCGACCGATGCAACCTCAGATTTTCTTCCGTCAAGCTACCCAAACCCCTAGCTTGCCGATGCCCAGCTTTTTCCCCATGCCTGGCTGAAGTTTTCGGTCCCAATCCCGACAAACTGCGTGGTCCCCCCATATCTGTCAAGTGACGATATGTGATTTTTTCGTCCTAAAAATTGGTTTATTGGGCGAAAAGAGCGTCACTCACGCAAACTTTACCTGCCGCCCTGGGTGCCCGACCGGGGCCGTTTCACCACACCTACAGCACCATCAGTGGCGCGGGCATCTTCCAGCCTTTCTTCCGCGCCGTCGTCTGGCCGAGCCGGGAAGGACTGGGACTGGGACTCTACATAGCCCATGAAATCGCGACGGCTCATGGCGGCACGCTCGACGTTGAGTCCACGCCGGAGGAAACCCGCTTGACCTTTCGTATGTCTAACGGTTGACCTATCCCGCTTCTGCTCCAAGGCGTGCGACCTTCCTCACGGGAACGGTGAGTAGGCTCTCTGGATTGGGTCGTCGGGTAAGACCGGCGTTACTTGCGCGCGGCGGCCGGTGGGACGCCCTTTGCTGCCTGCTGGCGGAACAGGGTGTCGGCGGCTTTCTTTTGCGGGTCCGAGAAGCTGACGTAGAGCGCCTGAAAGGCTACGGCTAGCTTCTCGTTACCTTCAGCATAGGCGCGCGAGACCTGCGCGTAGGATTGCAGGTTGGCACTCGCATCCATGCTCGCGACCGACGCTGCGCGCTGGCGAAACAGGGCGTCGCTGGATTGTGCGTTGTCCCGCATCACCTGCGCGAAGGCATACCACTGCGTCGCCTGCGCCTGGGTGATTGCTAGCTGGCTTTGTAGCCCGGCTATGCGTTGTTCGGCGGCCGCTTGCGCTGCCGAAAGCGGCGCAGCGACCGGTGCAGCAGGCACCGGCGCAGGAGGGGCCACCAGCGGAGGCGGCGATGCCGGCGCTAGCAGAGGTGCCGGCGCCTGTGCGAGGGCGGCACCCGATGCTCCGGCCAACAATGCGCCGATGAGGAAGGTGCGTGTCGCTGCGTTCATGATCGTCGTCTCCGTCGTCGATATTTCAGTGCTTATGGCCATGGCCGTGTCCGCGCCCCTCGTCATGCCCCTCGCCGTGTCCCTGGCCGCCGCCAAAACCGGGACTGACGCCGACGAACGGAAGCGGGGGCGCGTAGTAGCCCGGACGCACCGCCGAGGCGGCGTAGAATCCGTTCGAATATCCCTCGCTCGCGTAATACCCGCCGGCATAATAGCCGCCGCGCCCCTGGTAGCGCGTGCTCCACCAATCGTCGTGCAGCACCGAGAAGGCGAGCAGCGGCGGCGCGAAGGCGATCACCGGCCACACTTGAAGCGCGTAATCCGGCGGCGAGAAGATCACCAGCGGCGGGGCCGAGGCGATCATCACGTCGCGCGGCGGCAGCAGGATCGCGGGCGGCGGAAGTGCCGCTGCCAGCAACGCCTCCGGCGCAACGACGGCTTCCGCCACGACAGCTCCGCCGGAATAGGCGCCCCAGGCATAAGGCGCGGGCGCCGCCATCCAAGGCACGGTCTCGACGACCGGCGGCAGATAGAAATACTCCGGCGGCGGCGCATAGACGACCGGCGGGGCGATATAGGCGTAGGTCGAGCCCAGCCCCCAAGCGAGACCCCAGGCCGCGCCCACGGCGATGACGCCGCTCTGCCAGGCATAGGCGCCCCCGCCCCAGGCACGCCGGCCGATCCACTCCCCCCCGTAAATTGGCTCGTAAGGCCGTATCCCGAGGAAGGCGCCGTCTCCGGGGCCGGCGCCGGCCGGGCCACCATGTTTATACCATCCGAGATGGCGCCCATGGTCACCCCGCTCGTAGCCGCCGCCGCCATGATCGTCTTTTGCCAGGGCCGGCGAGGTAATGGCGATGGCGAGCAGGACGCCCGCCAGGGGATGCTTGCTGAGGAGGTTCATGAGACTTCCCGGATGCCGATGACGCGTTATCGCATTTATACGATATCAACGACACCGTCTCGCAAGAGTTGCAAGGCGATTTCGTGATGGCTGCCGAGATATTGAGCGGCCAGGGATCATCTCGGTTTGGCCCGAAGCGCTTTGACCGCCTAACGTGGAAAGCGAGCGAAACTTGGACGGTGAGGAGCGTAGCCGTGACAACTAGACCATGATCGTTTGAGGTTGCATGCGATCTCGGCGTTGGATCATGGTCTAAGCCTTTGTTTGAGAGGGTGATTCACGCCCGAGGTTGAAGTCAACCTCGGGCGATCACGCTCTAAGCGGGCCGGCCGCCGTCTTGCGACGCCGCTAACGCACCTTCCGCCATTTATGCAGGGATCGCAGGTTCTCCGGCCTCGGCTGGTCGGGGTAGAGTTGCGGCCATTGGGTCCAGGAGACCTCGCCCACGTAGATGTCGCCGCTTCTGTCCACGCACAGGCCATGCGGCGCCATGAACTCGGTCGCGCCCAGTCCCGGCCCAAGCCCGCCCAGCCGAGCGATGCGCTTGCCGGTGTTGTCGACGATGGTGATGCGGGGGCCGAGGTTGGGCATGTGCCGGTTCACCGGTTGCACGGGCCCGAGCTCCCCGATGTAGCAGACGGGGCATTTGCCGGGGGGCATGTAGATGCCGCAGGGGCGGTGCAGGTTGTTCCACTGCGTCTCGTACTTTCCGTTGCCGTCGAAGACCTGGACGCGGTGGTTTTCACGGTCGGCGACATAGACCCAGCCGTCGGCGTCGCAGGCGATGTTGTGGGCGATGTTGAACTCGCCGGGGTCGGTGCCGGGGCCGCCCCAGGACAGCAGCAGCTTGCCGTCGGGGGCGTATTTGTGGACCCGGGAGTTGCCGTAGCCGTCGGACACGTAAATGTCCCCGTTCGGCGCCATTGCGGTGTGGGTGCAGCGGTGGAAGGGCTCGCCGCTCATGTAGGGCGCCGGCTTGCCGGATGTGCCCAGGGTGAGCAGGACTTTGCCGTCCAGCGTACATTGGCGGACGGTATGATCGCCGTCGTCGGTCAGCCACACCGTGTCGTCGGGCGCCATGAACACGCCGTGCGCGCGGGGATACAGGCCCTCGCCCCAGGAGCGCAGGAAATTGCCGTCGCGATCGAACACGATCATCGGGTGCTCGCCGCGATTGAAGACGTAGACGTTGTCGTTGCGGTCGGTGCCGATGCCGCCAATTTCCTTGAACGACCAGCCAGGTGGGAGTTTCGCCCAGTTGTCCACCGGCTCGTAGGTGTATTCGCCCGATCCTTGCGTGGCCATGAGTGCTTCCTCCCTATTCTCAGGGAGGAAGCTTGTCATGGCGCGTTCGGTTCGGCCAGTGCCTAGCTAGCGACGCTATTAGACCATGATCGTTTGAGGTTGCACGCGATTTCGGCGTTCGATCATGGTCTAAGCCTTTGTTTGAGAAGGTGATTCACGCCTGAGGTTGAAGTCAACCTCAGGCGATCACGCTCTAGACCATGATCGTTTGAGGATGCACGCGATCGCGGCGTTGGATCATGGTCTAAGCCTTTGTTTGAGAGGGTGATTCACGCCCGAGGTTGAAGTCAACCTCAGGCGATCACGCTCTAGCCGCCGCCGCCCCCGCTGTTGCGATTCGGCGAGGCAGGTGCTTGCATGGTCGCGTCGCCGGCGGCCTGGCCGGCGGTCGCGTGGTAGGCGGCGGCCGATGCCGGCGCGGGGCGATAGGTGTTGATTCCGGGACCGTCCGCTTCCGCGAAGGCGGATGCGATACCGAGGCTCAAAACGGCCGCGGCGGCGAGGAGCAGGGTTTTGCTTGTCATGGGTTTATCCTTTGTCGGTTGCGGCGACTTCCATGAGCCGTCACATCCTGTTCGTCCGATCGCACCCGTTTGGATGCAGCGGTTCGAATATATTTTTTCCGAACGCCAAAAATTCCCGCACGGAGGCGGGCCCCTTGTTCGTGACGGGAGGGACGGTCGGTTGCCGCCGCGATCGATTTCCCGGTGCAGGAAATGCAAAGCGGCTTCGCCAACCTTGCCAGAGTCTCGACGATGCCCGATGCGGAGAACGCGTGGCTGGTGTAACGCCGTACGACCAGGGAGGAACCGTTTGCCCGAGATCCACGCCTCCATGCGCGGCGTTACCCGCGTGTATCCCGGCGCGCAGCCGGTGCACGCATTGGGGCCGTTGGACCTGGACATCGCCAAGGGCGAGTTTTTCGCCGTTGTGGGGCCGAGCGGTTGCGGCAAATCGACGCTGCTGGACGTGCTTGCGGGCCTGAGCGCGCCGAGCGAAGGGACCATCGCGTTCGAGGGTAAGGCGGTCGCCGGCCAGGTGCCGGATGGCATCGGGGTGGTGTTCCAGGAGGACGCCAGCTTCCCCTGGTTGACGGTGCGAGACAACGTCGCTTTCGGGCTGCGGCGCGCCGGGGTGGACGGGGCCGAAATCGTCCGGCGTGTGGACTATGCCATTGGATTCATGGGATTGCGGGATTTCGCGCGCGCCTATCCCGCGCAGCTTTCCGGTGGCATGCGCCAGCGCGTCTGCATCGCCCGCACCTTGGTGCTGCAACCCCGCTTGCTGCTGCTGGATGAGCCGTTCGGCGCGCTGGACCAGCAAACGCGCCTGCTGATGGGCGACGAGTTGCTGCGCCTGTGGCGCGAAACCGGCGCCACCGTGCTGCTGATCACCCACGCCCTGGACGAGGCCGCCATGTTATCCGACCGCGTCGGCATCATGTCTGCTCGGCCTGGCGTTTTCATCGATCTGGCGGAAACCGGGTGGCCGCGGGAACGCGACAGCCGCATCCTGTCCGACTCGGCGTTCGGGGCCGTGACGGCGCGGCTGTGGTCGTCGTTGCGGGTGGAGTCGATGAAGGCGATCGGGCGGTGATGCTAGACCATGATCGTTTGAGGTTGCATGCGATCTCGGCGTTGGATCATGGTCTAAGCCTTTGTTTGAGAGGGTGATTCACGCCCGAGGTTGAAGTCAACCTCAGGCGATCACGCTCTAGTATCCTGTCGCTTTGTCGATTTCCTGCAAGAGGCCGGTTCCGGCCTCGAGGCTTCGGATATTCGCGGCGATCTCCGTCACCAGTTGCGCAACGGTCGGCCGCCGAGCGACATGCGGCATGATGGTTACTTTGGGGTGCTCCCACAGCGGGCTGGCCGGCGGCAGGGGTTCTGGGAACAACGCGTCCAGCGCGGCGTAGGATAGCTGTCCGGAATCGAGGGCGGCGATCAGGTCCGCCTCTATTACATGTTTGCCGCGCCCGACGTTTATCAGCATCGATCCGCGTGGCATCATGGCGAATGTGCGGGCGCGGAATATGCCCTCGGTTTCCCGGGTCAGCGGCAACAGGCACACGGCGATGTCGGTTTGTTGGAGGAATTTTTCCAATTGGTCGGGGCCGTGATAAATCGGGACCTCTTCTTCGTTTCTTTTGTTTCGCACCCATGCGGAGACTTGAAAACCGAGCGATTGCAGGGCCAGGGCAGGGGCTTTTGCCATTTTGCCGAAACCCAGGAAGCCGACTCGCCGTTGTTCAGGGCGAACGATCGTGGTGCGGCGCCATTCTTTCCGGGCCTGCGCCGCCGCGTAGCCGGGCATGTCGCGATGGAAACGAAGCACGTGCATTACGACGTATTCCGTCATCATTGGGTCTCCGCCTGGGGGCTCGACTTTGCAGAGCGGGGCTTTGGGGAGTTTGGGATGCGTGACGAAGGACTCGACCCCGGCGGCGCGGCTGAACATGGCTTTCAGGTTCGGGAAGTCGGGGAGGGCACCGAAATCGGGGTGCATGAAGGCGAGGTATTCTATCTCCGCCGGGTTGCCGGAATCGGGCCAGAAGCGGATTTCCTGGTCGGGGAGATGTTCATGGAACGTGTCGCGCCATGCCTGGGCGTTGCCGATGTGTTTGTCGAGATCGATGACGAGGAGGGTCATGGGGGTCTCCTGGGGGCGTGGGGTGGGTCAGTGTAACCGGAACGTGGGGGTTGGCCATGGGTTGGTCGGCCTTGGGGGCGGGATGACACCGCCCGTGGTCGGGCATCTCCCCTGCATGGACGCCACCTCTGTACCTCTGCGCCTCTCGCGGTGAAAAATCGCGGACTTGCGGTCGCCGCTGGCGGTGGCGTGGGGTCCGCATGATTCACCGCGAGAGGCGCAGAGGAAAAGCTGAACATGGCCCATTGCGTGGGCGGTTAGACCAGGGGGTGAAGGGTAACAGGGCCCGAACGATCCAAATGCAATCAACCTGAGGTATCCCACGTTTGGGCTTAAAATGTTAGCACAAAGCAATTACATCATCGGTCATGCCAACCATCCGGTGAGGCCGCCACGCCGCGAACGACACTGCATTCCAAGGACGCGACGTTCAACCTCCGGATCGACCCGTCGCTGAAAATGGCCTTCACCGCCGCGACCGAGGCCGAGGATTAGCCAGCGGCGCAAGTCCTCCGGGATTTCATGCGCTCCTACTTGAAACAGCGCGAACGCCGCGTATTCGAAGCCGCGGCGCGCCGGCAGTCGCTTGCGAGCGCCGAGCGGGCCAAGGATCCGAACAGCGATGAATACGCCGTTTTGCGGGAGATCGAAGCCGACCTCGACCGCGACGACTTCGCCGGTGAGTGGAAGGCATGAAGCGCGGCGATTTGGTTACGGTCGCTGTCTCCGGCGATTACGGAAAGCCGCGTCCCGCGCTGGTGGTGCAGTCCGATTTGTTCTCGGCGCTTCCGTCCGTGACCGTTTTGCGGCTGACCAGCGGCTTTCGTGCCGACCATTCGATCCGCGTCACGGTACGACTGGAGTCTGCCAACGGCTTGCGCGCGATCTCGGCTGTGATGATCGACAGCGCGGTTTCAGTGCCTCGGGAGCGGATAGGTACAGGGATCGGGCATCTCGATGGTTCGTCCATGGCGGAGGTCGGTCGGGCGTTGGCCGGGTTTTTCGGTTTGGACACGGCGGGCCCTGACAATCGCCGGGAACGCGGCCCGATCGGCAGATTTATTCCGGAGATGGTCTGTTTCTTTATAAATATCAACTCGGTGAAAACAAAGGGCTACGAATGCAGCTAATCGATCCGATACCAGGGCGTCGAAATAGCGGTGAGATAGTAGCAGTTATTCGATGAGTAGTGAAGCCGCAATCCAGCCAATCGGTTTATCTGTTCCGACTTGCACCCAACCGTTCACCCGGGCAAACACACCGAATTTTTCACCAGAGCCGGCGACCCGGACAATGTCCGCGGATATATTTGGCCCACTTCGTACGTTGGCTGCCGTCTTGACAGTCGCCGTGAGCACATTTAGCGCGGCGGCACCGATCAATGTATTGGATGGTAACTGCGGTTCAACTCCTCTGAGCGGCATCCGGTTTTGAGCGATGCCCGCCGTAGAAGCGGTGGACGGTTCCGCCACCGATCCGTGGATCTCCGTTGAAGTACGGGAACCACCATGTAGTGCATATGCTGCCACAACCGCAGCGCCCGCGATCGCCACACCCGCACCTGCCATTAATTTCCAGTCGATCGATCGTTGTGCCGGAAAGTCGGGGACAGCTACATCAACCCTCTCGGATGTCACGGAGTTTCCCAAACGGGTTAGGCCCTCCACGCCCCCTTGTGCCTGCCCGCGCGGCAAGTCGTGCAGCGCCGCTGAGAATGGTTCCACCACGCCGGTGCGAGAGAATTGGAGAAGTTCATTCACGCCGGAACTACTCGACAAATGCATCACCTCATATAGGCAGACGGGTAGTTCACGGTTATCCCTGAAGCGTCGATCAGGACCTCCGGTTTTGTTTGGATGTTGCCAAGTGTGATCAACAACCTGCGCGTCACTGGGCGGCCGCGCATCTTCTATGAAGCGAGATGCCTGCGATCTTATATTAAGATCGTCGTAGCCCACCGAGCCAAACTGCCGACGATGCTTAACAATTGTCACCTCGGGAAGGAAATAAAAAGTCCGATCTCCTAACGTTATTGCAGGTGGTGTGACATTGCTCCGCAATATTTGTGGAAGTGCGTAGGCGAGACGGGCCGCCTTCCGATTTACCAAATAATCCGCGCCGGCGTTACGCTTCCATGTTGTGATATCTCGAACGACACCGCCAGAGGCAAGGTGCCATTTTCCGTGGCATGCCGCGAGTTTATCGAAGCTTTCGGTAACTTTCTTGTATGCATCCTCGGCACCTCCTTCCAAGTTGTAGAAGAGAACGCTCGTGCGCTTGTAAGAATCGAACCACTTGCCAATTGCCCAAGCCGGGAGAACCCCGATCAACGCAGCGATGGCGACATAATTGGTCGCTGGCTGCCAACCAGAGCTATCAACAAACAACGCAAGAATTCCGATAAAGGCGAAACAACCTGCTGCAATTGGGGCGAAAGGAACCTGCGCCTGCTTTTTGTTAAGGTCGTATAATAGGTCGGCGACAGTGTCGTCTCGCATCGCCGCTACTTCACCAGATTGAACCTCAATCATGGTTACTCGGCCTTGCTCGGCATAAGCCGTACCAAGGCTGGATGGCGCCTGGTGCGCGATTACTGAATCCCGCGCGCTGCGCGAGCCACCAAGCGAAGCGCGATAATATAGCCCGCCTCGTCCGGCGTGAACGTAATGGCCCCGGGGACCGGTCCCAATTCGCAATCCCTTTACGCCTACTGAGAGGCCTACTCCACTCTTTGAAAGGTTGAAGCGGAACGGTCCGGCACTTACCGACTTGCGGATGTAGAACGGCATGTGCTGGCTCCCACCCAAGGCTAGCGATTAGTGCGCCTTCGGTGCAGCGGTTGCAAGCACCCTCGCAATCGGAGGGAGCGCATCACACCGTCGGAAACACCAGCTTCCCAAACGGATAAAACGCCGTCAAATCGACATTCCGATACGGCAATCCCTCCAACCGCACCGTCCCGAGGAACGGCTGGTCCGGCTCCACCAGCAGGATCGTCCTGGCAAAGCCGCTGTCATCGAACCCCCGCCGAAAATGCACGCGGGACTTGATCGCGAACACATCGAAATTCGCCAGATCGATACCGAGGTCCACAAAAGTC
>JANXTL010000008.1 GCA_025352375.1 Acetobacteraceae bacterium
GCTGGCGGATGTGGCCGAACGCTTCCTGCGCAAGGGCCGCAAGGTGTATCTCGAAGGCGCGCTCGAAACCCGTAAATGGACCGATCAGTCCGGCGTGGAGAAATATACCACCGAGGTCGTGCTGAAAAACTTCCGCGGCGAACTGGTGCTGCTCGACAGCAATCGCGGCGGTGAGGACGGCGACAGTGCCTACAGCGGCGGCGGCGAGAGCAGCGGCGGCGGTTACAACCGGGACCGTGCACCGGCGGCGCGTGCACCGGCTGGTGGCGGCGGTGCCCGACCGGCATCAAGCGGCCCATCGTGGGATGCCCCCAAAGGCGGCGATCTGGACGACGAAATCCCGTTTTAAAGCTGGGACCAGCAATTCCACGTGTCATTCTCCGTGGCTCTGTGTTGTTGCTTTTCTTAAGCATCGACACAGAGCCACGGAGCCACAGAGTTTGATCGCCGGCGCCGACCCATAAGGAATGGTTCGACAACGATCGCGCGCGTCAGGCCCAGACGACGGTGTAAAGGCCGCCGATCTGGCCACCTTAGGACTTCTTTAACGATAAATGTGCCGCGCATCCATGTCGCCGAACGCCAACAGCCCAAACCCCAACCCCTGTCCTTCCCTCGATCGATGTCGGCCAGCGTGCCCTGTGTCGACGAGTGAAACAAAAAAAGCGCCGATGGATGGGAAAAACGCTCTAGACCATGATCGTTTGAGGTCGCACGCGATCTCGGCGTTGGATCATGGTCTAAGCCTTTGTTTGAGAGGGTGATTCACGCCCGAGGTTGAAGTCAACCTCAAGCGATCACGCTCTAATCCCTAGCGTTTGCGTGCTCCTCCGGGGTACGCAGCCGCAGAGCCAGCGCGTGAAGCCCGCCCGCGAACTCCGCCGCCAGCGCCTCGTGCACCGCGCGGGACCGAGCAACGCGGTTCATGCCGCGAAAGGCGGAGGAGACAACCAACACGCTGTAATGCGTCTGCCCCCCCGGCGCGGCGCCCATGTGCCCCGCGTGATGGGCGCTGTCGTCGATCACGCGCAGCGCCTCGGGCGCGAATGTCGCCGTTAAAACCGCCGTCAAACGGTCGGCTCGGGATGCGGGAGCGATCTGTGTCATGCCCCCCATATCGGCTCGAACACCGCCCAAGCCAAGCCTCACCTGTTGCCAATCGCGGGCACGCCATCCATAACAAGCGCATGAATCGTCGTCCCGCGCGCCCCAGGGCCTACGCGCCCGACCCGGCTGCGCCGGGCCGGTGTTGCGACATGCCCGCGTGCGGTGCGCAGGGCGAATACCGCGCGCCCAAATCGCGCACCGCCCTGACGGATTATTGGTGGTTCTGCCTGGACCATGTCCGCGCCTACAACGGTTCGTGGGACTATTATAAGGGCATGAGCCCGGCCCAGATGGAGGCGCAGTTGCGCGCCGACACATCCTGGGATCGCCCGTCCTGGCCGCTCGGCCATATCGGCGGTACCGCCTGGGACGACAACATGCTGCACGATCCGCTGCGCATCCTCGCGACCGGCGGGCTCAATCAGAAGCGGGCGCAGCCGGCGAACCAGACCCCGGCCGAACTTCGGGACCCGCTCTCGATCCTCGATTTGCCTTGGCCGACGACTTTGGATGCGGTGAAATCGCGCTACAAGGAACTCGCTAAACGCCACCACCCCGATGCCAACGGCGGCAGCCAAGTGGCGGAAGAACGCCTAAAAACCATCAACTTGGCCTACGCGGCGGTTCGCTCGCATCTGGCTGCCGAACCCCGGCTGGCCGCCACCGGCTAAACGCCAATCCCCCCAGCCCTTGCGCGCGGCGGCGCCCTGGGTAGACTTTCCGCGCATTGTGACAGGAAACGCTGGTCTATGAACACGGTTGCCACTGACGCCTCCCCGCGCCCTACGTCCGACATCAGCGTGCCCGATACCACGGTGTCGGTACGCAAGGCGTTCGACCTCGATATCGACATGGAGGCGCCGGCCTTCTCGATTCGCACCGAACATGTGCCGGACCTCGATACGTCCTACAAGTTCGACCGAGAGACGACGCTCGCGATCCTCGCCGGCTTCGCTCATAACCGCCGCGTGATGATCCAGGGTTATCACGGGACCGGAAAGTCGACGCATATCGAGCAGGTGGCCGCGCGTCTGAACTGGCCCTGCATCCGGGTGAACCTGGACAGCCATATCAGCCGCATCGACCTGATCGGCAAGGACGCCATCGTCGTAAAGGATGGCAAGCAGATCACCGAATTCAAGGAGGGCATCCTGCCTTGGAGTTTGCAACACGCCTGCGCGCTGGTGTTCGACGAATATGACGCAGGCCGCCCGGACGTGATGTTCGTGATCCAGCGCGTGCTGGAAGTGGAGGGCAAGCTGACCCTGCTCGACCAGAACCGCGTCATCCGGCCGCACAAATCCTTCCGCCTGTTCTCCACCGCCAACACGGTGGGCCTGGGCGACACGACAGGCCTGTATCATGGCACGCAGCAGATCAATCAGGGCCAGATGGACCGCTGGAACATCGTCGCCACCCTGAACTACCTGCCGCACGCCATGGAAACCGGCATCGTGCTGGCCAAGATGGGCATCGACGTCGCCAAGGAACCGGCGATGAAGAAGCGCGTGGAAAGCATGGTGGCGCTGGCCGACCTGACCCGCGCCGGCTTCATTAACGGCGACATCTCGACCGTCATGTCCCCGCGCACCGTCATCACCTGGGCCGAAAATGCCCGCATCTTCGGCGATGTCGGTTTCGCCTTCCGCGTGACCTTCATGAACAAGTGCGATGAGGCCGAACGCAGCACCGTCGGCGAGTACTACCAGCGCTGCTTCAACGAAGACATCGCGACCGGCGGGTTCACGACCCGCAAATTCGCCTAAGGGGAACGGCGCATGAGCGGATCCGCCAACAAGGACAACACACGCGCGGAGGAGTTCAAGCGCGCCACCGCCGGCGTGTTGCGGGCGATCGCCGAACAGGCGGATGTCCAGGTCGCGTTTCAACCGGGGCCGTCCGGCGTGTCCGGCAAGCGCGCGCGCCTGCCGCTGCCGACCCGAGCACTGCCGCCGGCCGAAATGGCGAAGCTGCGGGGGCAGTCGGACGCCATCGCGCTGCGCCTGCGCCACCATGACGACGCCGTGCATGCCCAGCGTATGCCGGCTCGTAAGGAGGCGAAAGACGCCTACGACGCCCTGGAACAGGTGCGCGTGGAAGTCCTCGGCTCCCAGTTCATGCATGGCGTGAACGCCAATATCCGCGCCAAGCTGGCCGAGGAATGCGAGGCCGACGGCTTCGACCGGATGACCCGCAAGGATCAGTTGCCGATCGATAAGGCGCTGGCATTGCTGGCCCGCGAGCGTTTGTCCGGCGAGCCTTCCCCCGCACCGGCCCGTCGCATTCTGGATATGTGGCGCGATACGCTGGGTGAAAATGCCGAGCAGGCGTTGGCCGAGATGACCGACGCGAGGGCGAATCAGACGGCATTCGCCCGTGCTACCCGCAAGTTGCTGGCGGCGCTCGAACTGGCGGAAGCGGAAGTCGAGTCCGACCAGGACGACAACTCCGAAGACGGGGAGGACGGCGGCGAGCAGTCCGGTCAGCAGGACAATTCCGAAGACGGCGACGGCCAGTCGCAGTCCGAATCCGAATCCATGCTTGGCGCGCAGCCCGAGGAAATGGAAGGCGAAGCGGCGGACGACGACGGATCGGAATCCGAGGAAGAAGCCGCGGTTGCCGAAGGCGACGACCGCCCCGGCGGGCCGCAGCCGCGCCGCGAACGCCCGAACCCCGATAGCGATGCGGTCTATAAGGCTTACACACGTCAGTACGACGAGGAAGTCGCGGCGGAGGACCTGTGCGACGCGGATGAGCTCAGCCGTTTGCGGCAGCAGCTCGATCAGCAGTTGCAGCACCTGCAAGGCGTGATTTCCAAGTTGGCGAACCGGCTGCAGCGTCGTTTGCTGGCGCAGCAGACCCGTGCATGGGAATTCGACCTCGATGAGGGCATCCTCGACGCCGGCCGTCTGTCCCGGGTGGTGATCAACCCGATGCTGGCGCTGTCGTACAAGAAGGAACTCGACATGGAGTTCCGCGACACCGTGGTAACGCTGCTGATCGACAACTCCGGTTCGATGCGCGGCCGCCCCATCACGGTGGCGGCGATGTGCGGCGATATTCTGGCGCGTACGCTGGAGCGCTGCGCCGTGAAGGTCGAAGTGCTCGGGTTCACGACCCGTGCATGGAAGGGCGGACAGGCGCGCGAGCGCTGGGTGCAGGAAGGCAAACCGCGCAACCCCGGCCGTCTGAACGATCTGAGGCACATCATCTACAAGGCGGCCGACTCGCCATGGCGCCGCGCCCGGAAAAACCTCGGGCTGATGCTGCGTGAGGGGTTGCTGAAGGAGAACATCGACGGCGAGGCGCTGTTGTGGGCCTACCGCCGGCTGCTGATGCGGCCCGAACATCGGCGGATTCTGATGGTCATTAGCGACGGCGCGCCGGTCGATGACTCCACGCTGTCGGTGAATCCCGGGAACTACCTGGAAAAGCACCTGCGGGAGGTCATCCGCGACATCGAGCATCGCGATCAGGTCGAACTCATCGCCATCGGCATCGGCCATGACGTGACGCGGTATTACCGCCGCGCCGTGACGATCGTGGATGCGGAAGAACTCGGCGGCACGATGATGAAGAAGCTGACGGAGCTGTTCGACGAGGACGCCGCCGCCGCCTGGGCACGCTCAGCTGGGGAGCGTTCAGCTATCGTTATTTGAGTACCATAAGGAGGAACCAAAAAATGGGCCAAGCCAATCTCTATGCCGGCATCGCCGGTTACGCCGGACGCGCGGACGAGAAGGGCCTCGTGGGCGTGTTCAGCCGTCAGGCCGGGGAAGACCGGTGGGAGCATCCGGTCGCCGACGCGGAATGCTTCACGGTCAACATCCACCCGACCGACCCGAGCGTCGTGTTCGCCGGCACGTCGGACGGCGTGTATCGCAGTACTGACAGTGGCAAAACGTTCAAGCGTACCGCATTCCCGGACAAGACCCAGATCTGGTCGTTCCTGGTGGATTCGGGGAATCGCGATCTGGTTTACGCCGGCGCTTCCCCCATCGCGATGTATCGCTCCGAGGATCGCGGCGAGAGCTGGAAGAAGCTTCCCGACCCCGGCATGCCGGATCGTGCCGTGATGCCCTTCGCCTGCCGCGTCATGCGTCTGGCGCAACACCCGTCCCAGCCAGGCACCATGTATGCCGCCCTGGAAGTGAACGGGGTGATGAAGACCACCGACGGCGGCGAAAGCTGGACCGACGTCAGCACCGACCTGATCCGGCTGGCACAGCTGCCGCATCTGAAAAGCAAGATCGTCAGCAACACCTACAATGAGGGCATGCTGGACGGCCACGCCATTGCCATCAGCCCGGCCGACCCCGACGCGGTGATCTTCGCCGCCCGCATGGGCCTGTTCCGCACCGCCGACGGCGGCAAAACCTGGCAGGACATGGAACTCGGGCGCTTCTCCAACAACACTTATGGCCGCGACATCAAGGTGTCCCCGACTGACCCGAACACGCTGTACGCCGCGATCAGCGTGGCCGCGGCGAGCAAGGACGGTGCGCTGTACCGCTCGACCGACAAGGGCGAGAGCTGGAGCCGGTTCGACAAGGTGCAAGTGCATGGCACCATCATGTCGGTGGCACTGCATCAGAAGGACCCCAACAAGGTGTACCTGGGCGCGCGCTACGACGGGGAGATCTACGGCACCGAAGACGGCGGCGAGATCTGGGTACCGGCGCATCTGCCGCACGGCGTGAAGGATATTTACTCGCTCGCCGTGGGGTAACCGCCCCCGGTTTCATTGATCTCGGTCATAGCCAGCAGCCAGCATATCGGGGACCAAACGCCACTTTGATAACCCGAGGCTGACCCATGACCATCCGCAATCTCGATCGCGTGCTGGCGCCTCGTTGCGTCGCAGTCATCGGCGCATCCAGCCGAGCACGGGCCGTCGGCCATTTGGTGGCGGAGAACATGCGCGGGGCGCGGTTCTCCGGCACGTTGTTGCTGGTGAACCCTCGGGAAACCGAGATCGGCGGATTACCGGTCTATCCCGACATCGCCAGCCTGCCGATGGACCCGGACCTCGCGGTAATCGCGACTCCGCCCGACACGGTGCCGGCCCTGATTGCCGACCTCGCGAAGCGGCACTGCGCCGGGGCGGTCGTCATCACCGCCGGCTTCGGCGAAGGCGGGACCGAGGTCGGCATGCAACGGCGGCAAGCAATGCTCGACGCCGCCCGCCCGTCTTTGTTACGCATCATCGGCCCCAACTGTCTGGGCCTCGTCGTCCCCGGTGCCGGGGTAAACGCATCGTTCGGCCCCGTGCCGGCGCGGGAGGGCGGGATCGCCTGCTTCACCCAGTCGGGCGCCGTCGCGGCAGCACTGATGGACTGGGGCCATGCGCACGATATCGGCTTCCGATACCTCGTGTCGCTCGGCGACATGGCCGACGTCGATTTCGGCGATATGCTGGATTTCGCGGCCACCGATCCCGGCACGAAAGCCATTCTTCTTTACGTCGAAAGCGTTACCTCCGCGCGCAAATTCATGAGCGCGGCGCGCGCGGCGGCCCGCGGCAAACCGGTCGTCGTGGTGAAAGCGGGCCGGCATCCTGCCGCATCCGCTGCCGCCCGATCGCACACCGGCGCCCTGGCCGGATCGGACGCGGTCTACGACGCGGCCTTCCGGAGAGCCGGTCTCCTGCGCGTAGACGGGCTTGGCGACCTGTTCTCGGCAGCGGAAACCTTGTCGCGCACCGCCAGCCCCGGGCGCGGGGAGCGACTGGCCATCCTGACCAACGGCGGCGGATTCGGCGTGCTGGCGACCGATGCCTGGCTCGATACCGGCGGCCGCATGGCCGAATTGGCGCCCGCCACCCTGGCTCGGCTGGACGCCACGCTGCCCGCCACCTGGTCGCGGGCCAACCCGGTCGACATTATTGGAGACGCCGGCGCCGAACGGTATCAGGTTGCGCTATCGGCGCTGTTGACCGACCCCGGCATCGACACCATCCTGGCGCTGAACTGCCCCACGGGTGTTGCCTCCGCCGAGGAAGCAGCCGACGGCCTCGTTTCCGCTTGGTCCGCCCGCCCGGCCGGTGACAGCCCGAACGTCATCGCGTGCTGGTTGGCCTCCACGGGCGGTCAGGCGATCCGTTCTCGCTTCGGCGAAGTCGGACTGCCGGCGTTCGATACCATCGAAAGCGCGGTCGCCGGCTGCGCGGAACTGGCGGAATTCGCCCGCAATCAACGCCTGATGCTGCGCGTCCCCGCCCTTGGCGAGCATTCCGAACCGGAGGCCGATCTGGATGCCGCCCGCGTGATCGTCGGTGAGGCCGGACCGGGATGGATGGATACACCGGACGCAAAACGTTTGCTCGCCGCACACCGCATTCCCACCGTCGCGTTCTTGTCCGCCGCCACGCCCGCCGAAGCGGGCCGCGCTGCCGCCGAACTCGGGGGTTCGGTCGCACTGAAAATCCGATCCAGTACCGTGCTGCACAAATCCGATGTCGGAGGCGTGATGCTCGATCTGTCCGGTGCCGACGCGGTGCGAGCGGCGGCGGTCTCAATGCTGGATCGGATCGAGGATGTCGAGGGTTTCACGGTCGAAGCCATGGCCCAACGGCCTGGCGCCTTCGAACTGATCCTCGGTGCCAAGATCGATCCGACCTTTGGGCCGGCGATCCTGTTCGGGCACGGGGGGATCGGCGTCGAACAGATCGCCGATACGACGCTGGCGCTGCCGCCTTTGGACATGGAACTCGCCCGAGCGATGATCGGCCGCACGCGGGTCGCGCGCCTGTTGAATGGGTATCGCGGCCGGCCTCAGGTCGATCTCGATGCGCTGGCCCGCGCGCTGATTTCGGTGTCCCGGTTGGTGCTGGAGCACCCCGAAGTCTATGAAATCGATCTCAACCCGGTTTTGGCCGACGCCAGCGGCGTCATCGCGGTCGACGTTCGCATCAGGCTCGACGATCCAGTCGCACGCCAGAGATCGGCGATCGTGCCCTATCCCCGCGCGCTGGAAACCACGCTGTCGTTAAGCAACGGTACTGAGATTTCATTGCGCCCCATCCGGCCGGACGATGCGGTATCGTTGCGACAATTTCTGGAAGCCGTAGCGCCCGAGGACATCAGAGCACGTTTCCATGGCGCGTTGCGGGATTTTTCGGGCACGTTGCTGGTACGGCTCACACAGATCGACTACGACCGGGAGATGGCGCTGATCGGATTTCGTACCGGCGACCCGCTACCGGTTGGGATCATTCGGCTGCACGCCGATCCCGATGGCATCGACGGCGAGTTCGCGGTTTTGGTCCGCAGCGACCTCCATGGCCAGGGCCTCGGCACGGCCCTGATGCGGCGCATCGTCGACGTGGCACGATCCCGGAAACTGTCGCGCCTCGTGGGTTCGGTGCTGAGGGACAACACGCGGATGATGCAGCTGGCGCACGATTTTGGGTTCTTAGCCGAAAATACAACCGACGAGGAAGCGACGATGGTGCTTCGGTTGTAAGTGGGCCCTGAGTATATTCCGCATTGACCGAAATCGACACGGACCTACCGCACCTCTGCTATGAAACCCCTTTCACGGAGGCACCCCATGGTTCAACATCGTAATCTCTGCTTCGTCATCGCCGATGGCGGGCACGTCCGCTTCGTGTTTCCAGCCAAAGACAACGCGCTTCACACGCGGGACGCGTCTGATTCCCCGCATCTGCATGACCAGTCCAGCGACCTGGGCAGCGACAAGCCGGGACGAAGCTTCGAAAGCGCGTCCGTCACCCGTCACGCAATCACGCCGAAGCACGATCCGCATGACATGGAGAAGCAAAAATTCGCCCACACGGTCGCCAAGCAAGTCTGCGACCTTTCGATCGCCAACGGTTTCAACGAGTTGATCCTCGTCGCGCCCTCCGACATCCTGTCGGAGATACGGGAACACCTGGACGTGACGACGGCGGCGAAACTGGTGGGGACCCTGGCCAAGGATCTGACCAAGGTGCCGGACGACGCGCTCTACCCGCACTTGAAGGAATGGGTGCCCCCGACACACCGCGCGGCTTAACGCCCGCTGGCAAGAGACGGCTGCGTTCCGTCATGATGCCGCCTTGATCCAAGATCGATCGGCGGGAGGCTGTCATGGCGGAAACCACCCCTGGGTGAGCGTTCGGGTAATCATAGATTAACCATTTATAATACGATTAACACTTTTAGTTTTGACGGCCGTGATGTAGTGATTAAATTTCAGTATTTCGGATCGGCGCGTGTTGTTACTTCACGAATGAAGCCCGCTGCCACACCGGCGTTCGGCCGGCGAAATTTCGACCATAAGACCACTCACCGGTTTGTCGGGACCCATCGTGATACGGAGACGATCGAAATCTCGGATCGACCTGGCGTTGCTTCAGGATCACACTCGAATTCTGGAAACGATCGCTGCTGGCGCGCCGCTCGTTGACACGCTGCGCAAGCTGATCGCCTTTGTCGAAGCGCGCGAACCCGGCGCCCTCTGCGCTATTCTGATCGTGTCCGATGACGGCCGACATCTAAACGAAGCCTGCGGGCCAGGGCTCGGGAAGACTTGGGTCGAGGCGCAAGTTGGCGTGGCGATCGCGCCGCCCCATACCAGTGCATGGGCGGAAACCGCCTGGACCGGCCGTGTGACAGAGGTCGCGGATATCGCGGCGGAAACCCGCTATCCCGCCGGTTGGGGCGACGCATTGCTCGGCGCCGGACGGGGGGCCGTGCATTGCACGCCGCCCGCCGATTGCTCTGCGAATCCCCGCGCCATGGCCAGACCCAGTCCGGGACGTGGGATATACCGGCTTTTGCCGGCAGGACGGGGTGGCCCGGTACGCCATTGGTTGAGACGGTCGATATTGCCGCGGCCAGGCGAAGCCTTCGCTAGAGCGTGATCGCCTGAGGTTGCACGCGATCGCGGCGTTCGATCATGGTCTAAGCCTTTGTTTGAGAGGGTGATTCACGCCCGAGGTTGAAGTCAACCTCAGGCGATCATGGTCTAATGCCCCCCCTCCAAATAAGCGGCCCTGATCTCTGGCCGAGCCAATAGCTCCGCCCCGGTTCCGGCCATCGTGATGGTGCCGTTCACCAACACGTAGCCGCGATGGGCCAGTCGCAGCGCCTGATGGGCGTTCTGTTCGACCAACAGCACGGTCAGGCCGGTCTCCCGATTCAGGGTCCGGATGGCGGTGAAAATCTGCCGCACCACCAGCGGGGCCAGCCCCAGCGAGGGCTCGTCAAGTAACAGCAGCCGAGGCTTGGCCATCAGGGCGCGTCCGATGGCCAGCATCTGTTGCTCCCCGCCCGACAGGGTGCCGCCGCGCTGGGTCAGACGCTCCCGCAGGCGGGGGAACAGGTCGCAGACCTGGTCCAGCAGCGGCGCGATATCGGTGTGGCCCGCGACCTCCGCCCCCATCACCAGGTTTTCGCGGACGGTCATGCGGCCGAAGATGCGCCGACCCTCGGGTGCCTGGGCGATCCGCTGGCGCATGATCAGGTGGGTCGGCACCTGTGTAATGTCCCTCCCGTCGTAGACGATGGTGCCGGATCGTGCCCGCGGGTTGCCGCAGACCGTCATCATCAACGTCGACTTGCCGGCCCCGTTGGCACCGATCAGGGTCACGATTTCGCCTTCCTCGACCTCCAGCGAAACGTCCCGTAAAGCCTGGATGGCGCCGTAAAACGTGGACACGCCGCGCAGAGACAACAGGTTCATTCGTCGTCGCCTTCGCCGAGGTAGGCGGCGATCACCACCGGATCGGCGCGGACTTCGGCCGGAGTGCCGTCGCTGATTTTCTTGCCGTGATCCAGCACCACGATGTGGTCGGAGATACGCATCACCACCGCCATGTCGTGTTCGATCAGAAGCAGCGAGCATCCGTCGGCGCGGATGCTCAACAAAAGCTGGTTCAGCGCCTCGCTTTCGCGCGGGTTCAAGCCGGCGGCGGGTTCGTCGAGGCACAGCATCACCGGATCGATGCACATGGCGCGCGCGATCTCCAGCCGGCGCTGCGCCCCGTAGGGCAGTGAGCCGGCCGGATCGTTGGCGCGATCGACCAGCCCGATCCGTTCCAGCCAGACGCGCGCCTTGTCCATCCCCGCCTTTTCGGCAGCGCGATAACGGCCAAGGCCCAGCACCGCCATCACCCCGAATCCGGTCGCGGCCATCAGGGTGTTGTGCTGTGCGACCAGAAGATTCTCCAGCACCGTCATGCCGGCGAACAGCCGGACATTCTGAAACGTGCGCGCCACCTTTGCGCGGGATGCGATGCGATGCCCCGGCATCCGCTCCAACGCGAAACGGGCGCCGTGGGGATGCAGGAGCTCGATGCCCCCGCTGTTGGGCCGATAAAAGCCGGTGACGCAGTTGAACACGGTGGTTTTGCCGGCGCCGTTCGGCCCGATGACCGCCGTTACCTCCCCGGTGCGGGCCTGGAATGTCAGGCCGTCTACCGCGGTCAGGCCACCGAACCGCATTGTCAGGTCGGAGACCGTAAGCATCAGCGCAGTACGGCTGTCGCGGTGCGGCCGGACACCAAACCTCGGGGCCGCAGCACCATCATGACCACCAGCGCCAGCCCGAATATCAACATTCGGTACGTCGGCAGGTCGCCCGCGAGGCCGGAGAACAACGCGCTGCCCATCTGCTCCCCGATGGTGCTCAGCAGATCGCGCAGCATCTCCAGCCCGCCGACCATGACCAAGGCGGCCAGTGCGACGCCCAACTGGGACCCGAGGCCACCGAGCACAACGATCGCCAGGACAGTGGCGCTTTCGATGAAGGTGAAACTTTCGGGGCTGACGAACGCCTGCCGGGTGGCGAAGAAAGCGCCGGCAAGGCCGCCGAACAGTGCCCCGGTGGCGAAGGCGGTGAGTTTGGTGTTGGTGACGTTGATGCCTAGGGAACGGCAGGCGATCTCGTCTTCGCGCAACGCTTCCCAGGCGCGTCCCAGTGGCAGGCGGCGCAGACGCAACGTCACCCAGTTGGTCAGCAAAGCGAGAGCAAAGATCAGATAATAAAGGAAAATGACCCGGTGGACGGTCTGCGGTTCGATGCCGAAGAAGCCGGCGAAGGTGTCGTCGCCGTCATCCATGCCGAAGCGCAGGCCGAACAGCGTGGGGCGGGGGATGTCGCCGATGCCGTTGGGGCCATGCGTCAGGCTGACCCAATTTATCAGCAGGACGCGGATGATTTCCCCGAAGGCAAGGGTAACGATGGCCAGGTAGTCCCCCCGTAGCCGCAGCACGGGGAAGCCCAGCAGCACGCCCCAGAACGCCGCCAGAATTCCCGCCAATGGCAGGCAGGTCCAAAAGCCCAGGCCAAAGGTTTCCGCCAGCAGCGCGTAGGCGTATGCCCCGACGGCGTAGAAGGCGACGTAGCCGAGGTCCAATAGTCCCGCGAGGCCCACGACAATATTCAGCCCCCAGCCCAGCATGACGTAGGTGAGCACCAGCGTGCCGAGGTCGACATAGTAACGCGACCCGGTCAGCGGCAGCATGATTGCCGCGCCCAGCAGGATTGGGGCCACGAATTTGTTCACTCCCGCTGGGACGACCCGGGATGCCCGGATGGCGCGCGCTTCCTTCCCTGGCCGATCCGCCCAAAGATGCATGCCGAACCGCCCGACGAAGACCAGCGCCACCAGCACCGCCGCGGCGATCGGCCGGCCCCGCAGGACCAATCCTTGGTCGCCGTTGTCGAGCACCAGCCCCACCATGGGCGCGAACAAGCCGAGGGCTATGGCGGCGGACAGGCACGCATCGCGGAGGGCGGACTTCATACCTTCTCCACCTCTGCCCGTCCCATGATCCCGCTCGGCCTGAAGATCAGCACCAGGATCAGGATCGCGAACGCCGCGACGTCCTTATACTCGACGCTGAAATAGGCGGACCAGAAGACCTCGATCAGGCCGATCAGCAGCCCGCCCAACACGGCCCCCGGCAGGCTGCCGATGCCACCCAGCACGGCGGCGGTAAAGGCTTTGACCCCCGCCAGGAAGCCGATGAAGAAGTCGATCACACCGTAGTACAGCAGGAACAACAGCCCCGCGACGGCGGCCAGGGCGGCGCCGATCACGAATGTCAGGCTGATGGTGCGGTCGGTATCGATGCCCAGCAAGCCGGCCATTTTCAGGTCCTGCTCGCACGCCCGCATCGAACGGCCCAAGGGGGTTTTGGTCACCAGCCAGGTGAACGCTGCCAACACGATCAATGTCGTCGCCACGATCGCGATCTGCATCCAGGACAGTTGCACCGCGAACCCTTCGTCGTTCATCAACTCCACCCCGCCCGGCAGCAAGGCGTTCATCGGCTTGACCCGAGCGCCTTGGCCGACTTGGACGAAGTTTTGGAGGACGATGGACATGCCGATGGCGCTGATCAGCGGCGCCAGGCGGAAGGAACCGCGCAGCGGGCGGTAGGCCACCCGCTCCACCGTCCAGCCATACAAGGCGGCCAGCCCGGCGGCGAACAGCAGCGTGAGGGCCAGCGCCAGCGGTACCGCCGTGATGCCCAGGGAGGCGAGGCTCAGGAGGGCGATGAGCGACAGGAAGGAACCGACCATGAAAATGTCGCCGTGGGCGAAATTGATCATGCCGACGATGCCGTAGACCATGGTGTAGCCGACCGCGATCAGACCGTAGATCATGCCCAGCGTCACGCCGTTAATGAGTTGCTGTAGCGCGTATGCCAGGGCCGCGACTCCGTTTAGCTAGGCGCAGAGCAAACACGCCCCCGCCCAATCGGGCAAGATGACACTTCGGGGCGCAGGGCCCCTTCGCCCGGCCGCGTTCCCGCATTACTATTACGCCAGACGATCTGGACCGATTCATGTTCGCTGCCGCCGACGCACTCGACAAAATACGCCAGGCAGCGTGGCTCAATCGCGACCGGATCGTTGCCTGGTGCCTCATTCTGGCCGGGCTCGAGGCGGCGTTTCTGCTGTTCCTCGCGTTCTGGCAGCATGGCGCATTCGGGCCTTCGGTGCCGCAATCCAGCGATTTTTTGAGCTTTTATGCCGCTGGAAAACTGGTGCTCGCGGGTACGCCGGCGCTCGCCTACGATCGAAGCGCGCATTTTCTCGTGGAGCAGGCGGTCAGCGGCCCGGACATTCCCTACCAGTTTTTCTTTTATCCACCGGTCTATCTGCCTTTGTGCGCCGTTTTGGCCATCCTGCCCTACTACGCCGCGTTCGCGGTGTTTCAGGTGGGCACGCTGGTGCCGTTCCTCCTGGTCGTTCGCGCGCTGCTGCGCGAACCCAAATGGGCTTGGCTGGTGCCGGTACTGGCGTTTCCCGCGGTATTTTGGACGATCGGTCTGGGACAAAACGCGTTCCTGACGGCGGCCTTGTTTGGCGGCTTCAGTGTGCTGCTGGACCGCAAACCCGCCACGGCCGGCATGTTGCTGGGTTTGATGTGCTACAAGCCGCATTTCGGCGTCCTCGCGCCCGCGGCTTTGATGGCCGGCGGTCGCTGGCGCGCCTTTGCCGCCGCCGCGGCGACCGTGATCGCGATGGTCGGATTGTCGGTGGCGTTGTTGGGCGTCAGCACCTGGTGGGCCTATTTGGGCGCGACCATCGATGCCCAAGCGGTCTTTGGATCGGGCCGCATCGACTATGCCGGCATGATCACCGTGTTTGGAGCGGAGCGGCTAATGGGCTTCGCCGTCGGCCCGGCCTATGCGCTGCAAGCCGTCGCCAGCCTTGAGATGGTGATGCTGGTCGCGCTGATGTGGCGGCACAAGATCGCCCCTGCCATACAATTCGTGACCTTGTTATCGGGCACGCTGCTCGCCGTTCCGATTGCCTTGATCTACGATCAGATGCTCCTGCTGCTGGCCGTGCTCTGGTTTGCGAAGGAGGCCAGGGAGACCGGGTTCCTGCCATGGGAGCGGCTGGCGCTGGCGGCGATTTATGTCGTCGTGTTGCTCACATGGGTCGTCGGCGCCGCGTGGCACTTGCCACTCGGGCCGATTCCCCCGTCGATCCTGTTGCTGCTGTGCGTGCGCCGCCTGTGGCGGGTGCTGAAGGTCAGGCCACACCGTATTTCTTGAACCAGGCCAGCATCCGCTTCCACCCATCGTCCGCCGCATCCTTGCGGTAGCTCGGGCGGTAGTCGGCGTGGAAGCCGTGCGGCGCGTCGGGGTAGATGACGATCTCCACCGTTTTTTTCGCCGCTTTGGCCTTGGCTTCCGCCGCCTTGACCGCGTCGACCGGGATGCCGGGGTCCTGGCCGCCATATAGCCCCAGCAGCGGGCAGAGCAAATCGCCGGCGTAGTCCGTCGCTGTGGCCGGCTGGATCGGGGAGGGGGTGCCGCCCAATGGCCCATACCACGCCACCGCTGCCTTCACCTTGGGGTGGTGCGCGGCGAACAGCCATGTCATGCGGCCGCCGCGGCAGAAGCCGGTGACGCCAAGCTTGTTGGTGTCGCCCTTGTTCTGACTGGCCCAGGCCACTGTGGCATCGGCGTCGGCCATGTACTGGGCGTCCGGCTCCTTGGAGATCACATCGGCGATGATTTGTTTGACATCGGTCATTTTCGACAGGTCGCCGATGCGGGCGTAGTACTCCGTCGCCACCGCGAGATAGCCGGCTTTGGCGAGGCGGCGGCACACGTCCTTGATGTATTCGTGGACGCCGAAGATTTCCTCATTGACGATGATGACCGGGAATTTCGTGCCTTTGGCCGGGCGGGCGTAATAAGCTGGCAGGCTGCCGCCGGGGACGGGGATCTTCGTTTCAGCGGCTTCGATGCCGGTCGAATCGGTCTGGATGGCCTGTGCTTCCGCCCGTTCGGTGGCCAGGGTGAAGCCGGACACGAGGGTTGTCATCACGAAGCCCCGGCGCGCCAGGGGGTAATTGCTCAGGCCCGATAGTTCGTTCATGTCGCGATCCCTGTTCAGAGTATGCATTGGACGAACGATAGCATGGATTTAATCCATGCCACAGTCGATTCACGGGCCAGAGATCCTCCCCACTATTGCGCCGTATTACGGGTGGAACGGATTTCCAGCACACTGAGAAAGAACGCCCCGTACGCCGTCTGGAACGCCAACATGATAGCGGTTGCCGAGGGGATGACCAGCCGCATCGTCGCGCTGGGCGACAATTCGCCGAACTTGCTGACATCCCAGGCCGACACCGCGGCGATGCCAATACCGAGGCCCAGCACCAGCAAAAACAGCCCGGCGATCAGCCCCCGCTCCAGCGTCGCGATTCCCATGAATCGGCGAAACGACGGATCGGGCGGGACGATCCCCTCCCGCATGCCGTAAAGTTTGGCGAAGGTCCAAAATTGAATGGCCTGATAGCCAACGCTTATAGCAAGCGAGGCATACAGCAGTGTGTGGATGTCGAAGGTGATGCCGGATACGCGGCGCGGCCCCGGCAACAGCCACAACATGAGCAGCGCGCCGATGCCAACGGCGGCGAGCCCGGGATAAAGAAACAGCCAGCGCGGGCTGAACAGCAGCAAAAACCGCAAATGACGCCAGCCGTCGCGCCAGCTGCGCAAATGCGGCGGTCGCGACCGTCCGTCCGGCGACAATGTCGTGGGCACCTCGGTGATGCGAAGCCGGCCGATGGTGGCCTTGATGACCATCTCGCTCGCGAATTCCATGCCGCTGGTTTGCAGGTCCAGGCCCAGGATGGCCTCACGGTCGAAGCCGCGCAGCCCGCAATGGAAATCGCCGCTGGGGCTGCGGAAGAACAGCCGCCCGATGCCGGTCAGGACGGGGTTGCCCAGATAGCGGTGCAGCGGCGGCATGGCGCCGGGGGCGATGCCGCCCTTGAACCGGTTGCCCATAACGAGTTGCCAGCCTTCGCGCAGACGCTCGACAAAATTTTCCAGCCGGGAGAAATCGTAGCTGTCGTCGCTATCGCCCATGATCACGTAACGTCCGCGGGCGGCGCGGATGCCGCCGATCAGGGCGCTGCCGTAGCCGCGAGCGGGAATGGGGACAACCCGCGCGCCATGCGCAACGGCGATGTCCTGGGAACCGTCAGTGCTGCCGTTGTCGGCAATCACGACTTCACCAGCGATGCCGGTTCGGGCCAGATAGGCCTGTGCCTTATCGATGCAGACCGCGAGTGTCTCGGCTTCGTTCAGGCACGGCATCAGGATCGTAAGTTCGAGCGATTCGGTCCCAACGGACACGATACCAAGTTCGTTCGGCCGAATAGCCACTTCCACCATCGTCGGTCTCCCCTACCCCGAACAATCCCGGGGTTTGGGACTGATAACACCGCTTCATGGCTTTTTGGAGGTTCCCATCCAGCTTCGCGAGGAATGCCTGGGTATTCGTCCGGGGCGCATCCGGGCCTGGCCAGGCCCGCTTGCTCTTCCCACACGCCGATGCGACAAGGCGCCGAATGGGTGGACCGTTTAACTCAGCCGAAACCAGCCCGGCGCGCAGAGGTGCAAGCATGTCAGATCTCGAAATCGTTTGGACCAAGACCGACGAAGCGCCGGCGCTCGCGACCTACTCGCTGCTGCCGATCGTCGAGGCCTTCGTCGCCACCGCCGGCGTGACGATGAAGCTGAAGGACATTTCGCTGACCAGCCGCATCCTCGCCAATTTCCCGGATAAACTGAAGCCGGCGCAACGGGTCAACGACGAACTCGCCGAACTCGGAAAACTCGCGATGCGGCCTGAGGCGAACATCATCAAGCTGCCCAACATCTCCGCCTCGATCCCGCAGCTCAAGGCCGCGATCAAGGAACTCCAAGGCAAGGGTTACGACGTGCCGGCCTATCCCGACAGCGATGCGACGCCAGCGGACAAGGAAATCCGGACGCGCTACGGCCGTGTGCTCGGTAGTGCCGTCAACCCGGTGTTGCGGGAGGGCAATTCCGACCGCCGTGCCGCCGGCGCCGTGAAGCAATACGCCCGCAACAATCCGCACAAGATGGGCGCCTGGAGCGCGGACTCCCAATCGCATGTGGCGTACATGTCGGGCGGCGACTTCTACGGTTCGGAGGTCGCGATGACCGTTGCGGCGCCGACCAACGCCCGTATCGAGCTTGTCGGCGGTGATGGCGCGGTCACGGTGCTGAAGGCGAAAACGCCGCTTATTGCCGGCGAAATTATCGACGCGGCGACCATGAGCCGTAAGGCGCTGCGCGCCTACTTCGCCGAGCAGATGGATGCCGCGAAGCAGGACGGCATTCTGTTCTCGCTGCACGTGAAAACGACCATGATGAAGATCTCCGATCCCATCATTTTCGGTCATGCCGTTTCCGTTTTCTTCGCCGATGTGTTCGAGAAGCACGCCGTCGCGTTTAAGCTTATTGGCGTCGATCCCGACAACGGCATGGGCGATCTCCTGGCGAGGATCGCATGGCTTCCGGACGCCGACAAGGCGGCGATTGAGGCCGACATCGCGGCCGCCTACGCTTCGCGTCCCGGCCTCGCCATGGTCAATTCCGACCGGGGGATCACCAACCTGCATGTACCAAGCGATACGATCGTCGATGCGTCGATGCCGGCGATGATCCGGGAGTCCGGGAAAATGTGGGGCGCCGACGGCAAGCTGCACGACGTCATCGCCGCAATCCCCGATCGTTGCTATGCCACGCTGTTTCAGGCCACCATCGAAGACTGCAAGGCGCACGGCGCGTTCGACCCGAAGACCATGGGTTCGGTACCGAATGTGGGCTTGATGGCGCAGCAGGCCGAGGAATACGGCTCCCACGACAAAACGTTCGAGGTTGCCACGGGCGGAACGGTCCGCGTCGTCGCCGACGACGGTTCGGTGCTGCTGTCCCGTCCGGTCGAGGCCGGCGACATCTTCCGGATGTGTCAGGTCAAGGACGTGCCGATCCAGGATTGGGTCAAGCTTGGGGTGCGCCGCGCGCGCCTGACCAACACCCCGGCAGTGTTCTGGCTCGACGCCAAGCGCGCGCACGACGCGCAGTTGATCGCCAAGGTCGAGAAATACCTGAAGAACGAAGACACCGCGGGACTCGACATCCGCATCATGGCGCCCGTCGAGGCGATTAAGTTCTCGCTCGATCGCATCCGCAAAGGCCTGGACACCATCTCCGTCACCGGCAACGTGCTGCGCGACTATCTGACCGATCTGTTCCCGATCATGGAACTCGGTACGTCCGCCAAGATGTTGTCGGTCGTTCCGCTGCTGGCGGGCGGCGGCATGTTCGAGACCGGGGCCGGCGGATCGGCGCCCAAGCATGTCGAACAGTTCGAACAAGAGGACTATCTGCGCTGGGATTCGCTAGGCGAGTTCCTCGCTTTGGGCGCGTCGCTCGAACATCTGGCGCAGGCCAGTGGGAATGCGGACGTTAAGGTCCTCGCCGAGACGCTGGACACGGCTAACGGCAGGATCCTCGAATTCAACCGCTCGCCCGCGCGCCGGGTCGGCGAAATCGACAATCGTGGCAGCCATTTCTATCTGGCACTCTACTGGGCACAGGCGCTGGCCGCGCGCGGCAACAGCTCGACGCTGTCTGCCCGCTTCAAACCGCTGGCCGAGACACTGGTGGCCAACGAGGCCAAGATCGATGCCGAACTGATCGCTGCCCAGGGTAAGCCGGTGGACACCGGTGGTTATTACTTGCCCGACGCGGCGAAAACATCGGCGGCGATGCGGCCGAGTGCGACGCTGAACGCAGCACTCGCCGCGCTGTGATGCGGGGTTAGGGGACCCGCCCTGGGCAGCCGGGGCGGATGCGGTGCGACGCATGTCTGGAAGGCACGATGAATAAAATGGGCTAAACCGGCACGTCCCCCGCCAGTGCGATCCGGTGCATCTCCCGCCGGAACCCGTTGTAATCGTTGATCGCCGAGTGCAGCGTGCACCGGTTGTCCCACAGCGCCACCGATCCCGGCGCCCACCGGAACCGGCACGTAAACTCCGGCCGGATTTGGTGCTGGAACAGGAACTGCAACAACGGCGCGCTTTCTTCCTCCGTCATCCCCAGGAAATGCGCCGAATGCGCGAGGTTGACGAACAGCGACTTGCGCCCGGTCTCGGGGTGGGTGCGCACCACGGGGTGGTCGGCGATCAGGACCGTTCGTTCCGCGGTCGAGCGATCCTCCCGCGTGCGGCTGGCCTCGGCCTTGTCGGACCGCGACACCCAGCGCAGCCCCGACAGTAACGATTTCATGCCGTCGGACAGGGCGTCGTAGGCAAGATATTGGTTGGCGAACTGGGTGTCTCCGCCTTTCGGGGGCAGTTCCCGAGCCAGAAGCATCGTCGCCATCGGTGGTGCCACAAAGTAAGTGGTGTCGGTGTGCCAGTTGCCTCCGAATGCGACTGTTTGATCCGGGCGTTTCACCACGGCGGTGATCTCGGGAAAGCCGTCGAGACCTTTGACGAACGGATATTCCATAGGCTTCCCGATGCAACGGGCGAATGCCATGAATTGGGCGGGAGACAGAGTTTGATCCCGGAAGTACACCACGAGGTAATCCAGGAATGCATGCCGGATGGCCGCGATCAGAGTATCGGTCAGGTCGCGGGACAGGTCCACGCTGTTGATTTCGGCGCCGAGGGCACCGGCAATGGGGCGGATGTCTAAGGTGGGGGGCATGGTGGGGTCTTGCTGCTCACGCTAGGTCACGTTGGCAAAAAAAAATTGGCACCCCCCAATCGTCATGCCGGCGGATGCCGATACCAGCATGACGAACCGACCGGGGACGCACTCCTGGCGGTCGTCGAACTCGATCTCTCCGAGCTCGGCGCGGTCCAGCTGCCGCGAGGGTACGACCGGGTTTGAACCCGGTATCGTTGTTTGCCGGCAGCGGCCGGACAGGCCAACTGAGAAGGAAGATCTCGAACGCGCCTCGTGAAGCAAATACATGAGCAAAAAAAGCTTGACGCACACCACGGGAGATCCCGGCATGCGGGGGAGGACGACGAGGACGGGTCCGAACAGTCATCGTCAACACTGGGGACATCGCACCATGCGTACGCTGACCGACATGCCCGGTTCCGTCCTGTTCGAGGCTCTGATCGTGCCGCACCGAAGCCTGTCGGCGAGGGGCTGCCGGTGGCTGATGCTGGCGATGGCCGGCATGTGCTGCCTGATCGCTCTGCGATTCTGGTTCCTGGGCGCATGGCCCGTGATCGGATTTTGCGGGCTGGAGGGCGCCGCGGCCGTGTTCTTGATTCACCTCAACAACCACCGCGCCAAAGCGACGGAACTGGTAATGCTGAGTGCGGACACGCTGCGTGTCGTGCGGACGACGCCATCCGGCCAGCGGTTCGAGGTGACCATGGCCTCCGCTTGGATGAACGTGTTGCTCGAAGAAAGCCACGGCCGCGTGCCGCGCCTGTCGCTTGGCGTGCGCGACCGCCGGGTCGAGGTCGGCGCGGCACTGGGGGACATCGAGAAACGGGAACTGGCGGACGCGCTGGGCAACGCGCTCTATCAGGCTCGCAACCCGGTGTTCAATCGTCCTGAGCCGGCTACGTCGCCTCAACCGGGCCCATCGACTTGATCAGGTCGAACATACGCTTACGCACGTTGGGATCGGTGATGCGGTAGTACGCCCGCACGAGTTCCAGCGTTTCCCGCCGGTTCAGCGTGTCGTCGGGGAATGCTTCCGCGTCGGGCAGGCCGCCCGAACGACGGCTGGATTGCCCACCGAACGAGGCCGCCAGATTTTCCGGCATATCGTCGAAGAAGAAACTAATCGGAACATCCAGCACGCGCGAAAGATCGAACAAGCGCGACGCGCCGACCCGGTTGACCCCGCGTTCATATTTCTGGACCTGCTGGAATGTCAGACCGAGTGCTTCGCCCAGCCGTTCCTGGGACATGCCCAGCAGCGTGCGGCGCAATCTGATCCGCGTACCTACATGGACGTCGATCGGGCTCGGACGGGTTTCCCGCTCGATCCCTACAACCTGTTCAGTCGCTGCCATGGACTACCCTCATGTTCTTGCTTACGATGACGTCTGCTTTGCGTCCGCGGGACACGGATTTGGACGGCATCCAGCGCTTTTCACAGCTGGCGGTTCCCGCGCAACTGGACGGAAGAGATACTGCCACAACCATGGCGTGTCAATGTTAACCGGAGTTTTCGGCAGTTTTTTTCCAAAATTAAGAACATGCTCATAAAAACGCACGTAAAACGGGGCGATCAGCCAAATGAACGGATTCCGATCATCCCCGTCAGCACGGTTAACAGGGCCAGAATGCCGGGTATAGGCAGTCCGAAACGACCGAAGGGCGTCGGCGGGAGGGGCCTGGGCAAAGTCTCGACCAGCACGCCGGTCTGGCCCATGCCAAGTCGGGATATCTCATGCCCATAGGCATCGAAGACCGCGGAAATACCTGTATTCGCAGCACGAACCAGCGGTAATCCCTCCTCGACCGCACGCATGCGCGCGGCCGCGAGGTGCTGGCGGGGGCCGCTGGAGTTGCCGAACCAGGCGTCGTTGGTGACGTTCGCCATCCAGGCAGGGCGGTTCGTGCGATCAACCACCTGACCGGGGAAAATCGCCTCGTAGCAGATCAGCGGGGCGACCGGCGGGATGCCGGGTGGATCGAGCGTGACAGCACCTGGCCCCGGCGCGAATCCGCCGCCGGGGACCAATTGGATGCCCACTTGCAGCCAATCCGGCTGGTATTCGCCGAACGGCACCAGGTGCCATTTATCAAACATTCGTGAGATTCCGCCGCTCGGCGTCAGCGCGAACAGGGTGTTGCGGGGCCGGCCATCGGCGCCGAACCGGACCGCGCCGATCAAGGGCGTGGCTGCACCAGTGACCGCGACAATGGCTTCGCGCGCCGGCCCATCGGTCGCCAACTGATAGGGTGACGCCGTTTCGGGCCACAGGACCACGGCCGGGCCAGGACCCGACTGACGCAGGCCATCCGCGGTCAGCGCCAAGTACTTGTTGAAAATGCCCTCGACCAGCGTGCGGTTCCACTTCTGGCCCTGCGGGATGTTGCCCTGCACCACGACCATTTTGGGCATGGGCGCGGTGCCCTCGGTCGGCTGATTCAGACGAACGACACCTGCGCCGGCCCACAGCAGCAGCGCGGCAAGTGCCACGCCCCGCCAGCGCCATCCGAGGATGGGGGCCGAAGCCAACAGCAACGTCGCCAGCGTCAGCCCATGCACGCTTATTGCCGCGGCCGGTTGGATCATGACGTCGCCTGGGTAGCCCGGCATCTCCCACACGCTGCCGATGGGATTCCAGGGAAATCCGGTCAGGATGAACTGCCGCGCGAGGTCGGTTAGCGTCCAGGCCCCTGCCAGTACGAACACGCGCTGCCAGCCGGGCCTTGCGAGTCGCGCCGCGGCCGCCACGGCACCGGTGAACAGCGCCATGACCGCCGACAAAGCAGGTACGGCCAACGGCACCAGCCACCAGAAGCGCTCCGCCTCGATCAGGATGGCTTCGGTAATCCAATAAAGGCCGACCATGTTCAGCCCAATGCCGAACCACCAGCCGCGTCGGAACGCACGGCTTCGTCCGGCGGTGGCGCCCAGGGCGGCCAACAGGCTGGGAATTCCGAGCAGCAGCAGCGGTAGGGCGTGCACCGGGGGCAGAGCCAGCGCGGTCAAAGCGCCGGCCAGCAGCATCGCCACGTCGGCCCGCCAGCCGGTGAGCGCGGCTATGGGAGCAAACATGCCGGTTCCCCGTTCGTCAGGCGGCGGGATCACGCGCCTGCCGCTCGTAATGGCGGAAATACCGGGCGGTCACCAGGTCGGTTTTCACGACAACCGCGACATCGGTGGTGTTGAATTGCGGATCGACCACCGCACCGTCCCCCACGAACCCGCCCAATCGGAGGTAGCCCTTGATCAGCGGCGGCAGTTTTGCCAGCACCCGGCGGGGATCGTACGAATCCGGGTCCACCCGGCGCATCTCGATATAGCGATGCGGTAAGGCGCGCGGCCGGAGCTCCGGCGGCGCGAGGTGGTTGTAGTACAGGTAGGTCAGTTCCTCCCCTAGGACATCCGTGTCGGTACCCGGCAAGCTGGCACAACCGAACATCAGTTCGATCTGGTGGTGGAAAACGTAGGCGGCTATACCGCTCCACAACAGTTGCATCGTTGAGCGGCCGCGGTATTCGCTGGCCACGCAGGACCGCCCAAGCTCCAGGATATGGCCGGGGAAGCGTATCACCGGGCCGAGGTCGTATTCATCCGCGGAGTAGAACTGGCCCAGCTTGGCGGCGGCGTCGCGGCGGATCAGGCGGTAGGTGCCAATGACGCTGTCGGGACCGTCCCCCAGTTCGTGGTCGACCACCATCAGGTGATCGGCCACCGCGTCGTAGATGTCCTTGTCGCGTTGGGACGCGGCGGTTTCCGGATCGGCCTTGGCCCCCATTTCCGTATAAAACACGCGGTAGCGCAGCGCCTGAATCGCGTCCGTATCCGCCGGCCCCGCAGCCAGCCGAAGGCCCAGATTGCCTGCTCGGATTTCCGGAAAGATGGGTTCGCCGGCCGATGCCACCGCGTTCACGCCGGCACCCGATTCGCGGCACCGATTTCCCGCCGGGGCCGTCTGACCTTGGTCTGTTGCACGGGTTCCAGGCGGCGGCCGAACAGTTCCAACCGGAGGGACACGAGCTCGAAACCGAGCCGCTGGGCAATGGTCTGCATCAAGGCTTCATGCTCCGCATCCTGAAATTCGATCACTTTACCGGTGCCGACATCGATCAAGTGGTAATGATGGCCGTGCTCGCTGGGCTCGTAGCGGGCCCGTCCGCCCCCGAAGTCGCGGCGTTCGAGGATACCCTTTTCCTCAAACAAGCGAACGGTACGGTATACCGTAGCGATGGAAATGTGCGAGTCCAGGTGGGCTGCTCGCCGATAGAGTTCCTCGACGTCGGGATGATCGGAGGCATCGGACAGAACGCGTGCGATGACCCGGCGCTGCCCCGTCATTTTGAGCCCTCGCTCCACGCATAGGCGTTCGATACGCGATTCCATATTTTTCTCTGCATGTCCCTCTGCGGCCGCTGTCGCGCGATATACCAGAAAGCCGGGGCTGTCATGGCATCGTATTGTCCCTTTCCGGCGCCTCCTGCGGCCGCCCCATCTGTCATGGTCGGGCTTGGCCCGAAAATGACGAGAATAGAGGTTGCCGCGTGCCGCGAACCGTCGTTAAGAAAGACAGCCCATGCGGGAGCCCGGTGGAAAACGGGAATGGATCGAGGAACAGGCCCTCCGCCTGTTCGCCGAACGCGGTGTCCGTCCGCGATATCGCCGCCGCCTGCGACATGAAGGCATCCAACCTTTACCCCCACTTCGCTTCCCAGGAAGACTTGGCGGCCAATTTTTTCCGGGAGGGTTAGGCCGAATACGGTGACATTCTGGCTGCTGCCGCGGCCGGCAGCGCGC
>JANXTL010000040.1 GCA_025352375.1 Acetobacteraceae bacterium
AGTTATCGACCTCACCCGGCAGTTGCTGCGCAAGCACCGGGTGGACGACGCGACGGCCACGGCGATGCTGGCGCGCTTGGGTAACGACCAGTTCATCCAACTCACCGGCGCGATCGGATACTATTCCATGCTGTGCATGACCGTGAACGCGTGTGAGCTGGAAGCGGGGCCAGGGGCCGAGGTCCTGAAGATTTAGGCGGATTATCCGCCGTCGCTAGTGGTGCGGTCGACGTGAAGTCAGAGGTGCCTATCGCCGCCGTCGCAAAAATTAAATCTGGGAAAGCGCATGACAAAACAGGCTAAGCTTTGGGGGGCATCCGGTACAAGCGGTCGGCAATAGCCGGTTCGAGCGCCTGCTTGTCAGTATGCATTGCCTGCCTCCCTGCGGAACGCCGAGCGCTATCCACGAGCGCCCTCGCCACGGCCATGACCGGCACGCCTATCAGTGCGACAGCGACCCAATAAGGGCCGTCCGTTGCCGTGAGTGCGCCCACGACCGTACACGATATCGCACCGGTAATGGCCAATGCGGTCGCGGCAAAGCCCAGCCAGTGGCCCCGGAGGATATCGTCGCGCCTGTGTTCCTGTGTGTATCTTGCCTCGGCGATCCGTGCCTCTTGCAGGCGCTCGGCCATAGCGACGATACGGTCGAAAGCCCCTGGCAACACCGCCTCATATTTTTCGACCGCATCCGGCGGCGGAAACTGTCCCTGCCAAACCTGAACCTCTGTATGCTCGACAAACGTCGATGCGGACACTCCGAACTCTGGTCCGGGTGCGATGGTCGTTGGGTCCGTCGGTGACCGTTCGGGTTGAAGGTGTTGGTGGGGCCGCGGCCCGCCCGCCGGATCAGCGCGATCTGACATTCGTCATTTGGCTCGCGGCGCTGAGAGACCGTCCGACCTCGGCAAACGACTGTCCGACCGTATAAGCGCGCAGAGGCCTGGGATACTCCGGGGTCTCCTCGTACAAGCTAACCGGAGAGGCCAGCCCGGCCCAGAAGGCGCGCCAAAAGCGGGAGGTGAACAGCATGGGTCGGCGCCTCAGTGGTTCCATCGACATCGTCATCCAACCACAAACCGGCCTAAACGACAAGAAAATCCCTCTCGCCTGCCCGGGCAACGGCATCGCTGAACGACAGCCTCCATGGTGACCATTCCGCGATGCTCCGTGGAACAATCGAGCGAAAACCGCAAAAGACGCCGGCACGGTGGCCGGCAATGACGGGGGTTTCTCTCCAATGCCCCGCTAACTTAACGCCTATTGGATCCTACCCACCCCCCTTACACCACGCCGCCACCTGGGCGTGCGTCGCAAACCAGCAGCCCCCCTTCGCCTTCATATGCCCAATCAGCCGAGCGAGCAGCGGCAGCCGGGACCGGTGTCCGATGATGTGGGGGTGCATGGTCAGCAGAAACATGCCGCCTTCGTCCCACGCGCCGTCGAACTCCGCGGTGAAAATCTCCTCCACTGCGCTCGGCGGGGTATAGGGCCGCAGCCCGGCGAAGCGCAGCATGTTAAAATACACGGCATCGTCGCGGATCCATTCCGGGGGGAGTTCCACAATTCCCGTCGGCTCGCCTTGGTCCGTCAGCTCATACGCGTCGTCGTCTCCCATCAACGACGAGTCGTAAAGCAGCCCCATCTCCCGAATGATATCCAGCGTATTGACCGAAAAATCCCAGCTCGCCGTCCGGATTCCCACGATGTCGCGCCCTGAAATCCGAGCCAGCACGTCGCGGGAGCGGAACGTCAGGTCGCGCTCCACGTCCCGGGTCAACCCGGTATTGGCCTCGTGAATCCACGAATGAATGCCGATCTCATGCCCCTCATCGGCCACGGCGCGCACTTCCTCGGGGTGCAGCAACGCCGACACGGCGGGGTAGTAGAAGGTGGCGGGGACCGACTCGCGCTCCAGCAGGCGCCGGATGCGGGGGATGCCTTGGCGGGCGCCGTATTGCCCCTGGCTGATGCGCATTGGAGATTCATCGCCGTCGCGCAGGGGGTTGGTTTCGTGGTCGGCGTCGAAGCTGATCGTCACGGCGCATCGCGCCCCGTTCGGCCAGGACTTGGGGGCCAGGGATCGCCCGGCCCTCGCCCGTCCCACGATCCGGCGCCACGTGGCTTCGGGCCATTGCCAGGGTTCGCCTTCGGGGTGCGTGGTCATGAGCCGGGTTCCCTCCCATCGTCAAGACCCTATGCTGCACCCGATTCCGCCGCGAGGGAAAGCCCGCATGTCCGACGATCCAGCCCTGCTCTCCGCCGAGGCAATGCTCGAAGCCTTCGCCCGCCGGCGCCTGTCGCCGATGGACGTGCTGCAAGCGGTCACCGAGCGGGTCGCACGGCTCAACCCCCACATCAACGCCTTCGCTTGCATGAACCCCGAGGCCGCCCGCCAAGCCCGCGACAGCGCCGCGAGATGGCGCGCCGGCCGCCCCATCGGCCCGCTGGACGGGGTGCCAACCACGATCAAAGATCTGGTGGATGTCGCCGGTTTTCCGACGCGCCGCGGCAGCCGCACCACCGACCCAACCCCTGTGCAAGACGACGCCCCCATGGTGGTCGGCCTGAAAGCGGCGGGGGCGGTAATTCTGGGCAAGACCACCACGACAGAGTTCGGCTGGAAAACCCCCGGCGACAATCCGTTGAACGGCATCACCCGCAACCCCTGGAACGGCGATTACACGACAGGGGGTTCCTCGTCGGGCGCTGGCGCCGCTGGCGCCGCCGGGTTCGGGCCGCTGCACATCGGCACCGATGCGGGGGGATCGGTGCGCATCCCCGCCGCGTGGTGCGGGCTGGTGGGGTTGAAGCCCAGCTACGGGCGCATCCCGCAATGGCCGTCCAGCGCGTTTGCCTCCGTCTCCTGCGCCGGTCCGATGACGCGGACGGTGCGGGATGCCGCGCTGATGTTCTCCGCCATGGCGCGCTTCGACGCCCGCGACCCGTTCTGCCTGCCCGACGATCCCCGCGACTGGCGCGATGGCATCGAAACCGGGGTGGCGGGGCTATCGGTCGCCGTCATGGGCCGCCCCGGCTTCGATGCCCCGGTGGACGCCGACGGCATCGCGGCGGTGGAGCAAGCCGCCCGCATTCTTTCGGATGCCGGCGCGATCGTGGAACAAGCCGAGCCGGACCTCCCAGACACTTCGCTGGTGTTTTCCCGCCTGTGGGGCGCCTCGCTCGCCCGATTGGCGCATGCGATGCCCCCCGAAAAACGCGCCCAACTCGACCCGGGCATCCTGGAGGTGGCCGGCAAACTGGCCGGGATGACGGCCATCGAGTTCATGGACGCCGAGGCCATGCGCGCCGCTGCCGGCCACGCCATGGCCGCGTTCCACCAGCGCTACGACCTGATCCTCTGCCCGACAGTGCCGAATGGTCCGAGCCTCGCCGATGCAGCGACCACCGACCCGGTGCGCGCCCTGATGACCGAATGGGCGCCTTGGACCTTCACCTTCAACGTCACCCGCCAGCCGGCCATCGCCATGCCGCTTGGATTCCGCGCCGATGGGATGCCGAATTCCGTCCAGATTGCCGCTGCTCAGTATCGCGACGACCTCGTTTTCCGCGCCGCTCGGGTCCTCGAAAAAGAGCGACCAATCCCCTTCGCCGACCCCGCCTGATGCGAACGCGCGCGCTCCCCGATCTGGCCGCCACCGAACGCCTCGCCGCCTCGCTAGCCGCGTTGGTGCGTCCGGGCGACGCCGTCTTGCTGGAAGGCGACCTGGGCGCCGGCAAAACAGCCTTCGCCCGCGCCTTCTTGCGCAGTTTGACCGGCGACTCTGCGCTGGACGTCCCGAGCCCCACTTTCACCCTCGTGCAAACCTACGACACGCCCAAAGGGCAAGTACACCACTACGATCTCTGGCGCCTGAGCGACCACCGCGCCATGACGGAGCTTGGGTGGGACGACGCGACGGACGAAATAGTGCTGGTGGAATGGCCGGACCGCCTCGGTCCCCTGACCCCAAAGCACGCGCTAATCCTGAGCCTGCGCCCTACCGGCGATGACAGCCGGGAGGCCACGCTGATCGGCTGGCCCGACCGCCTATGACCCGCGATGCGGAAATTGCCGCCTTCCTCGCTCGCAACGGGTACGGCGCGGCGAGCATCGCCCCCCTGGCCCAGGATGCCAGTTTCCGCCGCTACCTGCGGATCCAAGGCGGTGCCGTCCTCATGGACGCCCCGCCGCCGGAGGACGTTCGGCCTTTCCTTCGCATAGCCGAACACCTGTCACG
>JANXTL010000087.1 GCA_025352375.1 Acetobacteraceae bacterium
GCTTAGACCATGATCCAACGTCGAGATCGCATGCAACCTCAAACGATCATGGTCTAGGGTATGAGCGCATGAGACAGATCACGTCACTCAAGGTCATGGCGGGTGGTAGCCCGCCATGACGATGCGGGAACGGCCGAGCAAGCGATCCGATTATTGTTTGACGTCCCCTTAGCCCGACCGGCCGTACCCACCCCCGCCCGGCGTCTCGACCGTCACGGCATCCCCGGGCCGCAATTCCGCGCTGTCGGTCCCCGTCAATGTTTCACGCGTGCCATCCGCCCGCTCCACCCACTGGCGGCCTGGCGCACCGTCTGCCCCACCCTCCAGCCCGAAGGGTGCGACGTTGCGGCGGGACGACACGATGACCGCCGTCATCGGCTCCAGGAACCGGACGCGGCGCACCGAACCATCGCCACCGTGCCAACGGCCGGCACCGCCCGAACCCTTGCGAATACCGAAATGTTCGAGGCGGACGGGGTAGCGCAGTTCAAGCACCTCGGGGTCCGTCATGCGCGTGTTGGTCATGTGGGTCTGAATGGCGGAAACCCCGTCGAACCCCGGACCCGCCCCGGTTCCACCGCAGATCGTTTCGTAGTATTGGCGGGTGGCGTCGCCGAACAGGAAGTTGTTCATCGTCGCCTGGGAGCATGCCAACGAACCCAGCGCGCCGAACAAAGCGTTGCAGGTCGCCTGGGAAACCTCGGTATTCCCCGCCACCACCGCCGCGCCGGGCATGGGCGACAGGAATGTGCCGGGCGGAATGATCAGCTTCAGCGGTTTCAGGCAGCCGTCGTTCAGCGGAATGTCGTCGCCCACCAGGCATCGAAACACATATAGCACCGCCGCTCGGGTTACCGCTGGGGGGGAGTTGAAATTGCCGGCGTCCTGCGGCCCGGTACCGGTGAAATCGACGGTGGCGCTGCGCGTGGCGCGGTCCACGCTGACCGACACACACAGCGGCTTGCCGTTGTCCATAGTATAATGGAACGATCCGCTACCGAGCCGGTCGATAACACGGCGGACGCTTTCTTCGGCGTTATCCATGACGTGGCGCATGTAGGCGCTGACCGTGGCCCAGCCGAATTGTGCAACGACACGATGGAGTTCCTGCACGCCTTTTTCGTTTGCCGCGACCTGCGCCTTGATGTCGGCGACATTCACATCGGGGCTACGGGCCGGGTAACGCGCGCCGGCCAACAATGCCCTAAATTCGGCCTCCCGGAACGATCCGCCGTCGACCAGCAGGAAATCGTCGATGACGACGCCCTCTTCCTCCAGCGTGCGCGACTGTGGCGGGGTGGAGCCGGGGGTGATCCCCCCGATATCGGCATGATGTCCGCGACTGCCAACAAAGAACAATATTTCGTGCTCGGAATTGTCGAAGACCGGCGTGATCACCGTTACGTCGGGCAAATGTGTGCCGCCGTTGAACGGGTTATTCAGTGCCACCACATCGCCGGGTTTCAACGTATCTCGCCGGTTGTTCAGCACCGTGCGCACGCTTTCGCCCATGGCGCCGAGGTGCACCGGAACATGCGGCGCGTTGGCCACCAGCCGGCCCTCGGCGTCGAAGATGGCGCAGGAGAAATCGAGGCGTTCCTTGATGTTCACGCTCATGGCCGTGTTTTGCAGCACCGCGCCCGTCTGTTCCGCGACGTTCATGAACAGGTTGTTGAACAGTTCGAGCAACACCGGGTCGGGCCGGTCGCTGCCCGGCGGCACGCGGGTGGGCAGCGGCTCCGTGCGGCGCAGCAGCATGTGGTCCAGTGCGGTGACTTCCGCGGCCCAGCCGGGTTCGACCAGGGTGGTGGCGTTCGCCTCGCGGATTAACGCCGGCCCGGCGATGCGGTCGCCGGCACGCAATGAAGTGCGCTCGTATACCGGCGCAGCGCGTTCGGCGTTACCGGTGAAGATCACGACCTGGTCTACTGCCGACAACGCGTCGCCGGCACGTTTTTGCAACGTTGCTTCGCGCACGGGCTCGCCGGCGGCGACCGCCTCCACCGCCACCGTTTCGACGATCAAGCCCCGTTCGGGGGTCGCGAAACCGAAACGGGAGCGGTGCGAGCCGGTAAAGCCCGCGACGATCGTATCCAGATCCGTCAGCGTCACGATCAGCGCCGCCTCGGTGCCGATGTACCGCAAATGCAAATGCCGGGATGTCACGATGCGTCCGGGTTCGGCACCCTGTTTCACCAACGCCGCGACCGCTTCCGATCCCAAGCGGTCGGCCAACGCGTGCAGCGACGGCAGCGCGGCATCGGTCAATGGAGTTTCAACGGCCTGTTCCCGCATCGCGGCCTGATCCGCCAAACCCATGCCGTAGGCGGATAACACCCCGGCATAAGGGTGGATGAACACCGTTTCCATGCCCAGCGCGTCGGCGACCAGACAGGCGTGCTGCCCGCCGGCGCCGCCGAAGCATTGCAGTGCGAAGCGGGAGACATCGTGTCCTTTTTGCACCGAGACCTGCTTGATCGCGTTCGCCATATTGGCAACGGCGATCTGCAGGAAGCCCTCGGCGACCTGGCGGGCGATCCGTTTCTCCCCGGTTGCTGCCGAGATTTGCTCCGCCAGCGCTGCGAATTTTTCGGCGACGACCGTAGCGTCCAGCGGTTGGTCCCCATTCGGTCCGAAAATCGCGGGAAAATGCGCCGGCTGGATTTTGCCGACGCACACATTGGCGTCCGTTACCGTCAGCGGCCCGCCGCGGCGGTAACATGCCGGCCCCGGATCGGCACCGGCGGAGTCCGGTCCGACCCGCATCCGCGCCCCATCGAAATGCAAAATCGACCCGCCGCCGGCCGCGACGGTGTTGATCGCCATCATTGGCGCACGCATGCGCACCCCGGCGATCGCCGTCTCGAACGCCCTTTCAAATCCGCCGGCGTACAGCGCCACGTCAGTGGACGTGCCGCCCATGTCGAACCCGATAATCTGGTCCAACCCCGCCATACCGGCGGTACGCGCCGCGCCGACAATGCCGCCGGCGGGGCCGGACAGGATGGCGTCCTTGCCCTGGAACGCGCCGGCCTCGGCCAAACCGCCATTGGACTGCATGAAATACAGCCTCGTGCCGCCGAGTTCATTGGCGACCTGGTCGACGTAGCGGCGCAGGATGGGTGATAAATAGGCATCCACCACCGTGGTATCGCCGCGCGGCACGATCCGCAGCAGCGGAGTGACCACGTGGCTGGCCGAGACCTGCGTCATCCCCGCTTCCCGAGCGAGGGCGGCCAGACGCTGTTCGTGCTTGGGGTATTTCCAGGAGTACATCAAGACGATGGCACAGGCGTCGATGCCTTTGGCTTTGGCGGCGGCGAGCGCCGCGCGGGCCGCATCCTCATCGAGCGGTTGGATTTCGGTGCCGTCCACGCCGGTGCGGCCTGGGATTTCGACGACCTCTTCATACAGCATCGTGGGGAGAATGATTTGGAGGTCGAACAGGCGCGGGCGGGCCTGATTTCCGATGCGCAGCATGTCGGCGAAACCGGGGTTCACGACCAGCAGCGTGCGTTCGCCCTTACGTTCCAACAGCGCATTGGTCGCGACGGTGGTGCCCATCTTCACGGCGTCGATTTGGCCGGCGGGGATGGGGGCATCCAGCGCTATACCCAGGACGGCCTTGATACCGGCGATGGCGGCATCGCGGTAGCGGCCCGGGTTTTCCGAGAGCAGCTTATGGGTGGTGAGTGCGCCGAACGGGTCGCGCGCCACGATATCGGTGAACGTGCCGCCGCGATCGATCCAGAACTGCCATTTGGCCGATGTCATGCGAGTCTCCAGTTCATACCAGGCGGACCAATGCGGGATAACGTGCGATTTGAGGATCGGCGCTGAGCAGCGTGATCCCCTCAACGATCGATTGCGCCACCAGAATGCGGTCGAACGGATCCTTATGGATTGGCGGCAACCCGGTCACCGCGACAGCGTGCGCACCGATGATGGGCAGTTCGGTGTATCCGTGATCCAGCAGGCTTCGGCGCAGCATGCGGGGATCGATTTGGAAATCCTCCCGGCCCAGCCTTTTCTTTATCGCGACCTCCCAGAGGCTCACGACGCTGAACAGCAATTCATTGCGCAGATCCCCGATCAGGGCGCGGGCGACCGGCGACAACAGTTCGGAGCGTCGAGCGGCACGACCTTCGCCACGGATTTGCCCGCCTTGGCGATGATGAAGGGTTCGCCGGCAGCGGCCTCCTCGACGAGGCGGGACAGGTGGGTCTTAGCCTCATCGATGTTAATCGTGCGCATGGTGAACTTACTCGGATTGGTTAAATTAGTTTACCATGCCGCGGGCGGAAAGCGTCAATCGGTTTGGGTTCTGCCTACGGTTGTCCCCGCAGGCCGTGGAGTAGCACCAGATACGCCGTCAGCAGCAGAACGGCCCCGGCCTGATGCATGACGGCGAGGTCGAGCGGCACCACCCAGAGCAAAGTCGCGACCCCCAAGCCATACTGCGCCACGGCGGCCAGGCCCACGCCAGCCACGCGCGCCCGTAAAGCGGCGACTGGCCACCCGAACGCCAGCGTCCCCAGCGTGACAAGGACCGTCAGCGTCGCCAGAAGCCGGTGGTTGAACTGCACCGCGGCGATATTCTCGGTCAGGTTGCGAACGAGCGGGTGGAGGTCGGCATAGCCGGCGGGCACCAGTGCACCGCCCATCAGCGGAAAACTGTTGTAGGTCAGGCCGGCGTGCAGGCCGGCGACGAAGCCGCCTGCCAGGATCGTCAGGCATACCAAGGCAATGCCGGTCCGAACGAGAACACCCAAACGGGCTTGGTGCCGACCGGCAGCAGGCTCCGGCGACCAAAGCGACAGACCGGTCCAAACGATCGTCCCATATAAGATCAGCGCGAGGCCCAGATGAATAACCAGCCGGTACGGCGAAACGCTGGTGGTAGCCGGCATGAATCCGGACGCGACCATGAACCACCCGACCGCGCCCTGCAGCCCGCCCAGCAGAAACAGCACCACCAGCCGCCAGCGGAGCCAACGGGGCACAAGGCCGCTCCGCCAGAACCAGATCGGCGGCACCAGGAACACCAACCCGATCAGCCGCCCCCACAGGCGGTGGCTCCATTCCAGCCAGAAGATGCGCTTGAACCCGTCCAGCCCAAAACCGTGGTTCATCAGGTCGTATTGGGGAATCTTTTGGTACAAAGCGAACAGGCGCTGCCACTCCGCTTCGCTCAGCGGCGGTAACGCACCCATCAGCGGCGCCCATTCCATGATCGACAGGCCGGAACCGGTCAGGCGGGTCGCCCCCCCCAATACGATCATGACCAGGATCATCCCAGCGACAACGAACAACCAGAGGGCGACAGGGCGGGTCTTGGGGTCGGACGGCATGACGTTCATATAGAGGCTCGCTGCCGTGCCGGGCAGGTCATTTTTCCCGGCGCGCGTCCCTTGACTCCCAAACACGCCGCGCCTAGATCGCTGGCACTCCCCAGGGGGGAGTGCTAACAACCGGCCGGATGCTCATGCATGAGGTCCGATCCGGCGGTGGCAAGCCCCCCCATAACCATGGCTGAGAAGCACTCAGGAGCGATCCTATGAATTTCCGTCCCCTGCACGACCGCGTCGTGGTCAAGCGTATTACCGCCGAGGAAAAGACCGCTGGCGGCATCATCATCCCCGACACGGCTCAGGAAAAGCCGATGGAAGGCGAAATTGTCGCTGCCGGCCCCGGCGGCCGCAACGAAGCCGGCCAACTGGTGGCACTCGACGTCAAGGCTGGCGACCGCGTGCTGTTTGGCAAGTGGTCCGGCACCGAAGTGAAGCTCAATGGCGAGGAACTCCTGATCATGAAGGAATCCGACATCATGGGCATCGTCGAAAGCGCACCCGCCAAGAAGAAGTGAGCTTCTTCCGGACCCTTTCCATCATAAACGACTAACGAAGGAATAAAATCATGGCTGCCAAGGACGTACGGTTCGGCGGTGACGCACGCGCCCGCATGCTGCGCGGTGTGGACATCCTGGCCGACGCGGTGAAAGTCACCCTGGGTCCCAAGGGCCGCAATGTCGTGCTCGACAAAAGCTTCGGCGCGCCGCGGATCACCAAGGACGGCGTGACCGTCGCTAAGGAAATCGAGCTGGCCGACAAGTTCGAGAACATGGGCGCCCAGATGGTGCGCGAAGTGGCCTCGAAGACCAACGACGTCGCGGGCGACGGCACCACCACCGCTACCGTGCTGGCGCAATCGATCGTGCGCGAAGGCGCCAAGGCTGTGGCCGCCGGCATGAACCCGATGGACCTGAAGCGCGGCATCGATAAAGCCGTCGTCGCAGTGGTCGACGAGCTGAAGAAGCGGTCGAAGAAAATAACCACCCCGGCGGAAACCGCCCAGGTCGGCACGATCTCCGCCAACGGCGAATCCGAAATCGGCAAGATGATCGCCGAAGCGATGCAGAAGGTCGGCAATGAGGGCGTGATCACCGTCGAAGAAGCCAAGGGCATCGCGACGGAACTCGATGTCGTCGAAGGCATGCAGTTCGATCGCGGCTATGTCGCCCCGTATTTCATCACGAATGCGGAAAAGATGATCGCGGACATGGAGAATCCCTATATCCTGATCCACGAGAAGAAGCTGTCCGGCCTGCAGCCGATGCTGCCGCTGCTCGAAGAAGTGGTGAAGTCCGGCCGTCCGCTGGTCATCATCGCCGAGGACGTCGAGGGGGAAGCCCTGGCGACCCTGGTGGTGAACAAGCTGCGCGGCGGGTTGAAGATCGCGGCCGTGAAGGCGCCTGGCTTCGGTGATCGCCGCAAGGCGATGCTGGAAGACATCGCGATCCTGACTGGCGGCACCGTGATCAGCGAAGACCTCGGCATCAAGCTCGAGAACGTGAAGCTCGCCGACCTGGGCAAGGCCAAGAAGATCCTGATCGAGAAGGAAAACACCACGATCGTCGAAGGCGCTGGCAAGAAGGCCGACATCGTCGGCCGTTGCACGCAAATTCGCTCGCAGATCGAGGAAACCACGTCCGATTACGACCGCGAGAAGCTGCAAGAACGCTTGGCCAAGCTGGCCGGCGGCGTCGCGATCATTCGCGTCGGCGGCAGCACCGAAGTGGAAGTGAAGGAGCGTAAGGACCGCGTCGACGACGCGCTGCACGCCACCCGCGCGGCCGTGGAAGAAGGCATTGTTCCGGGCGGCGGCGTCGCTCTGGCCCGTGCGTCTCTGGTTCTCGGCAAGCTGAAGGTCGACAACGACGACCAGCGCTTCGGTGTGGAAATCGTCCGCAAGGCGATCCAGACACCGCTGCGTCAGATCGCCGAAAACGCCGGCGAAGACGGTGCGGTGATCGCCGGCAAGACGCTGGAAAATAGCGAATACAACTTCGGCTACGACGCCCAGACCGGCGAGTTCAAGGACCTGGTAAAGTCCGGCATTATCGACCCGACCAAGGTCGTTCGTACCGCGCTGCAGGATGCGGCCTCGATCGCCGGCCTGCTCGTCACGACCGAAGCCATGGTCGCCGAGAAGCCGGAGAAGAAGGGCCCCCCGATGCAGGGCGGTGGCGGCATGGGCGGTATGGGTGGCATGGACGGCATGGACTTCTAAGCCCAAGCCAACCGATTGCACGAAACGAGGGGGCGGGCCGAAAGGTCCGCCCCTTTTTCGTGCCCCGCACCCCTTTTCGCCACGATTGACACCCGCCTGTGTTTCTGTGCGAACTATGACGGCGCAATCGTTTTTGGCCCGCCTTGCAGTGGCTCCGGTCCGCCGGGTGCCTCACAAGACTTCCAAATTCCCGGTTGACGACCGCGCCGAGCGCTCTTGCTCGGTGTTCTGGACAGAGAGAGACGCAGACTATGGCTACCGGTACTGTTAAGTGGTTCAATACCACCAAAGGCTTCGGCTTCATCATGCCGTCCGACGGCGGCAAGGATGTGTTCGTACACATTACGGCAGTGCAGGCTGCCGGCATGCGGGGCCTCAACGAAGGTCAGGCGTTGTCGTATGAGGTAACGATGGAGCGCGGTAAGGCCGCGGCGACCGACCTCAAAACGGTCTAACGTAACTGCACCTCCCCATCCCGCTCGCGTGCCGGGGGAGCACGCTTTGGAAGGAATGATACGCCATGGCTACTGGCACCGTTAAATGGTTCAACGCCACCAAGGGCTTCGGCTTCGTCATGCCGTCCGATGGCGGCAAGGACGTGTTCGTGCATATCACCGCCGTGCAGGCGGCCGGACTCAAGGGTCTGAACGACGGGCAGGCGATCAGCTACGACGTGGTGATGGAACGCGGTAAAGCCGCCGCCACCAACCTCAAACTGGCCTGACAAACCCATCCCGATGCGGGTCGCCGGCTGGGGGGGGTAAATCCCCCTGGCGGTGGCCCGTTTCGCGTTGGAGGGACCGCATGTTCACCCTACCCGAACTGGAAGACGCCCAGCGTCTGATTCACCAAAGCTTCCCAGGAACGCCGCAATTCGCGTGGCCTTTGCTGGCCCAGCGCACCGGGGCCGAGGTCTGGGTCAAGCATGAGAACCACACCCCCACCGGCGCGTTCAAGCTGCGTGGCGGGCTGGTCTACGCCGAGCGGCTGGCGCGCGAGCGGCGGGGTGTGGCGGGGATCGTGTCGGCGACGCGGGGCAATCATGGGCAGTCCCTGGCCTGGGCGGGACGGCGCTACGGGGTGCCAGTCACCATCGTCGTGCCCACCGGCAACAGCGTGGAAAAGAACGCCGCGATGCGAAGCCTCGGCGCCCACCTCATCGAATATGGCGCCGACTTTGAGGCCGCTCGGGATAAAGCCCAGGCGCTCGCTATAGACGAAAAACTGGAATTCGCCCCATCCTTTGCGCCCGATCTGGTGAAGGGCGTGGCCACCTGGTCGCTGGAGTTGTTCCGTGCCGCGCCCGCGTTGGACGCGCTGTATGTGCCGATCGGCCTGGGCTCCGGCATTTGCGGCGCGATCCGGACGCGCGATCTGCTGGGACTGAAAACCGAGATCGTCGGCGTGCAGGCGGCCGGGGCCGATTGCTACGCGCAATCGTTTGCCGCTGGACATGTCATCGCGTTGAACCGGGCGGATACACTGGCCGACGGGATGGCGGTGCGGCAGCCGGATGCGGAAGCATTTGCCCAGATCGAGGCGGGCGCGTCCCGTATCGTGACGGTCACCGACGATGAGATCGCTCGGGCCATTCGGACCTACTGGACCGACACGCATAACCTGGTGGAGGGCGCGGGGGCGGCGCCGTTGGCCGCGCTTTTACAGGATGGGCCTCGGATGGCGGGGAAGCGGGTTGGGTTGGTGGTCAGCGGGGGCAATATCGATTTGGCGTTGTTCCGGGAATGGGTTCTTTCCGGGCGTTGATGGTTGCGCTTGCCCACGGTAAGCCGGTCCTGGTCGGCCGGCCCGTTAGCGGCCTCTTGCGCCACGCGCCTGGGCTTGCGACGCTCGCGGGCACCACCGGAAGGGACGGCCATGAGCGACAAGATGCCCGCGATCCACGGCTACCACGTCCACGTCTATTACGACGCCGAGACCCAGCCCGTCGCGGCGAAGCTGCGGGCCGAGCTGACGGAGCGGTTTCCCGTGCGGGCCGGAAATCTCAGCGACGCACCCCAAGGACCGCACCCGATCTCGCAGTTCCAGGTTATCTTCAAGGCGGACGCGTTTCAGGATGTTGTCCCCTGGATGATGCTGCACCGCCAGGGATTGGATGTCCTGGTACACCCTCTGACCGACGACATGGTCGACGATCACACGGACTACGCTTTGTGGATCGGAACCCCGGTCGCGCTGCGGATCGATCTGTTGCAACGGCGCGGTTATTCGGCGGCGCTGCTTCCGAGTGCCTGACTCCGGCGGACACGTCGACATCCCGCTGCGGGGGATCGCGCTCAATCTGACGGCTGGGGTCATCTTCTGCGTGGCCGATACCATTGCCAAGAAACTGGCGGTCGACGTCGCGATCGTGCAGATCACCTGGACCCGCTACATGGTATTCACCGGGATGGCGTTCGTGCTGACCACCCAGGTAAGCGGAGCGTCATTCCGGGTTCGGTCACCCAGATTGCAGATCGTGCGGGCATTGTGCCTGGTATGCTCCTCGCTGCTGTTCGTGCTGGGCATTCGCGACGTGGGACTGGCCGAGGCCACGACCATCGGCTTCATCGGCCCGATCCTGGTGACCTTTTTGTCCATTCCGCTACTCGGCGAAAAGGTCGATGCACGACGGTGGTGCGCGCTGGCCGCAGGCATGCTCGGTGTGCTGGTGGTGCTGCGGCCTGGCACGGGGACGTTCCATCCGGAGGGGCTGTATCGCGTCGCCTCCGCTTTGTTCTGGTCGGTCGGGGTGATCCTTACGCGGCGGATGACCAAAACGGAGCGGGCAGAGACCACCATGTTCTGGTCCGCGGCCACGGGGCTGATCGTGCTGACAGCGATCGTTCCATTTCATTTTACGGCGCCGACGGCGATGCAGCTGACGATGTCGGTGGCGCAGGGGGTGTTTTCGTCGGTGGGGCAGTGGATGGTTATTATCTCAATACGATTTACCCCAGTTTCGACGCTGGCGCCTTATTCTTACATGTCGCTGCTGTGGATGACGGTTGCCGGGTTCCTGGTGTTCGGCGTGCTTCCCGACCAGTGGACGCTGGTGGGCGCGGGAACGATCGTGGCGAGCGGATTGTACTCGGCGAACCGAGAGCGACGTCACTGGCGTAATGGCTTCCGCAAAAAGCTCCAGGAACGTCCTTAAAGATCTCACCAACTCCAACCGTACCAGGGTCCTTGGCGCTATAGACGCTGCCTACAACGACGCGGGTCCTGGGTTACATGTCGCATTCGCCGCCTCGGCTACGCCGATCCCTCTCAAGACCGTCATGGAACGCGCAACGTCGGTGTCGGCGCGGCATGCCAAGATTTGCCGGCCGGTCTGAAATCGCGTTATGCTATCAATGACAGCCGCCCTACCCCAACAACGCCTTCCGGAAATTCTCCCGCTCCATATGCGGCACCAGATTGCGCTTCTCCCTCAGTGGCGGCCCCTCCTTCACGCGCAGCAGAATGAACCGCAGACCGTTCTCCCGCAGCAAACGCCGCCCCTCTTCCAGTTCCGTCTCCGTATTGATCGTGTGCACCGCCGGAAATCCCGAGCCCGACGCGATCGTATCCAGCCGCACACCCAACCCGGTGTGGCTCTCCTGGTTCCCCGTCTCCCCGTAGTGCCCATTATCGACGCAGATCACCGTCAAATTCGGCGGGTTCTGCAACGCGATGGTCGCCAGCCCCCCAATGCTCATGAGCAAATCCCCATCGCCGGTCACGCACAGCACCTTCTTCTTCGGCTGCGCCAGCGCCAGCCCGAGGGCGGTCATCAGCGCCGCGCCCATCGCGCCGCCCATGGCGAACAAATTGGGGGCGTTGCCGGTCATCGCCGATAGCTCCTGCGCCGCGCCGGCCAGTCCGGTCACAATCAGGAAATCCTGCGGGCGGTCGATCAACGCCGGCACGGCCTGACGGCGATCCAGCACGGCGTCCGGCAAATTCGACGACGGTAGTTTTTTTAATGCGGCCATGATGCCGATCCCCCTTTAAAATTTCTTCGCGCCGAGCAGACGTTGCCCGAGTAAAACGGCGACGGCCTGGCAGGATTGGAACACCATGGTGAGGGCGGCGGTAACCGTGGGGATCACGTCCTCCGGCTGGTCGCAGCGCAGCACGATCACGCCCATGGCTTTCAGCACCGGCTCGACCGCCTGGCCCATGGGGTACTGCCAGGGATTACCTTCCCCAAAATCGCCGCGCATCGACACCAGGGTCAGCAACGGGAAGCGGCAGCCGTTGATCAGGGACAGCAGGTTGATGCAGTTGCCGACGCCCGACGATTGCATCAGCAGCACCGCCCGTTCCCCTCCCAGATCGGCGCCGGCGGCCAGTGCGACGCCCTCTTCCTCGGTCGTCAGCGCGACGGAATGCGCATCGGGGTCGGCCAGCGAGCGGTTGATCAGCACCTTGTGGCCGGCGTCAGGCACGTAGGCGAATTGGGTGACGTTGGCGGACCGCAGCAGGTCGTAAAGCTGGTCCGGCCAATTGCTGGCATCGGTCATACGCGTGGCTCCTTAAAGCGGTACGGCCTTACCCGCCGACGTCGATCAATGCGGACAGCCGGTTCGGATCGTCGAGCAGCGGCCGTGAATTTCATTCATACACAATTCTGCCGTGGTCCAAAATTACCGCTCGCGCCGCGAATTCCAGCGCCAGCCGAGCATGCTGTTCGCTCAACAGGATGGTCAGGCCGCCGTGATCGCGGAGCCGGACCAGTGCGGCCAGCAGCCGGTCCAGCGTCCAGGGCGAACCGATGTAGAGGATCATCGCGTAGGCGGTGCCGTGAAACAGCATGCTGACAGCGGCGGATATATTCGTTCTGCACGATGTCGCGCGTCGCGGGATCGATCATGATCGGGCCGCGCGGGCTGTTGTCGTCCTTCCAGTTCCGCAGCGGCGCCATCGCCTTTGCAGGATCGCCCTACCCGAAGCAAGCCGCCAAAACCTGCGCGAACGCGCGCGCTCGGTGAGAAATCGCATGCTTCTCGGCAGGATCCATCTCGCCGAAGGTGACCGAAGCCCCATCGGCCTGGAACATCGGGTCATAGCCGAAACCCTTGCCGCCGCGCGGCGGCCAGACGACGACGCCGTCGATCCGCCCGAGGAAGGTTTCGGTGTGTCCGTCCGGCCAGGCAAGGCAGAGCGCCGCGACGAACCACGCCCTTTTATCCGTGGTCTCGCCCATGCGCTCATGCACCAATGCCATGGCGGCGCCGAAGTCTTTGGTCTCGCCCGCCCAGCGCGCCGACAGCACACCGGGATCGCCGTTCAGCGCGGCGACGCAGAAACCGGAATCGTCGGACAACGCCGGCAGTCCGGTCGCGGTGGCTGCTGCCAGTGCTTTGATGCGGGCGTTCCCAGCGAAATCGGGCGCATCCTCCACCGGTTCGGGCAGGCCGAGGGTGCCGGCCGAGACGACATCGACGCCGTGAGGGCGTAGCAGGGCCTCGATCTCGCGGAGCTTGCCCTGGTTGTGGCTGGCCAGGACCAGTTTCTCGGCGGACGTGATTTTGCGCATTCAGTCCCCCAGCGCCGCTCGCTGTGCGGCGAAGAGCTGTGTCGTCCCCGTGCGGGCCAGCGACATCAGCTGATGAAACTGAGCCTCGGAAAAGCTGGTTTTTTCGGCCGTCGCCTGAATTTCCACCAGCCCGCCGTCGCCGGTCAGGACGAAGTTGGAGTCCGCCTCAGCCGCAGAATCCTCGTCATAGTCCAGGTCCAGTACGGCGGTGCCGTTATAGATACCGCAGGACACGGCCGCGACCTGGCCAATCAGCGGGATGGTCTTGAGAACGTTCATCTTCACCAGATGCCGGAACGCCAGCGACAGCGCGACCCACGATCCGGTGATGGCGGCGCAGCGGGTGCCGCCGTCGGCGTTCAGCACATCGCAGTCGAGGGTGATTTGTATCTCGCCCATCGCCTCGCGGTCCACCACGGCGCGTAACGACCGCCCGATCAGGCGCTGGATTTCCTGGGTACGCCCGGATTGCTTGCCGCGCGCGGCTTCTCGGTCGCCGCGGGTGTGGGTGGCGCGCGGCAGCATGCCGTACTCGGCGGTGACCCAGCCCTTGCCGGTGTTGCGCAGAAACGGGGGCACCCGGGTTTCGACGCTGGCGACGCACAGCACCTCGGTGTTGCCCATGCGGATGAGGCACGAACCCTCCGCGTGGCGGGCGAAGCCGGTGGTCATGGATACGACGCGCAAAGCGTCGGCGGTGCGGCCGGATGGGCGCATGGGTGGGGTCCTCGGGGTTGGAGTGCCGGGGTTCATACAGGGTGCGGGCGGGTTGGGCTATTGGGTGGGTGAGGGCGTCGGTTTTATCGCCTGCAACGGGTGGGGAGCCCAGCCAAAATCGGCCAATCGGTCAGCGACAACCAAGGTCCGCCTCGGGTCGAAGGGCGACGTTCAGAACCCCATGGGTTTCCGGCGCCAGTCGTCCCATTCGATGACGCCATGATCCCGCACGACCTCCCTCGCCCCAGGCCCGGCAGGGTCGCAGAACACGACGACATTCAGATGCTCTGACCTTGCACTGGGCACAATCAGCCCATCGCGACCATGGAAATATGCCGCCTCGGCGATTTCCTGGGTGCGCGGATATTCCTGCTCCCGCTCGAAATACGACAACTGGCCAAAGACAGCGGTTTTGAGCCCGAGCGGTCCCAGTGCATCGACCGATGGGATACGCACGCAACTCGTGAGGGTCACCTTCAGCTCATGCAAACGATATTGAACCTGAGACGGGATCACAGGCTGCCCGCGGCTCAGGTGAAAATACATCTCGGCGAGCGCCCCATCCGCCCTGGTCGCGTTATAAAGTACATCGAATGTCCGGTCGTCCCAACGCCCCCCGACCGCGCTGCATTGAACGGGGTCGCGCCCATCGCGTAGCACCCGATAGACGGTACCCGCGAACGGTTCGAACGGCAAAGCCTCGACGGCATCCAGCAGGCGGCTATCGCGCGCGGGCCGAGCGATCACGAGTTAGAGGAACACGTCTGCGTCGAGTCGATCGAGGATACGCAACACGTCCTCGGACCTGGCCTGTGCGATCAGGTCGATGGCGCGCGCTCCGTCGAGTTGCGGGTGCCTAGCGTATAGCCAGGTCCTGATTTCATGAGCGTTATAGTACTCGCGCAGACGGCTGACGATGAAGTAGAGGTCGGACAGCACCAGTTGCGTACTCGGCTGCGGTTTGACCGAGCCCGACTTCCAGCGCGACACGGTGGCTTTCGAGACATCGGTGATGTTCGCGACGTCGGTACCGCTCAACCCGCCGATTTCGCTCAGCGCTTCGATATAGCGGGGCATTGGCGCCAGGGTCGTGCTCATGGCCGGTACTCCAACATCGGTGTTTCATATGTCAATCTGCCTGAAACGTCAATGCGCCAACGTCTGGTGGCATTGGATGCGCACGATTGCACCCCTTACCCCGGTGTCAGATGCTTCACCCTCGGCGCCACTTCCTCCTGCAGCAACCTCAGCGAGTTGTGCCAGGCGCCGGGGTTGTCCGCGTAGTCGAAGCCGAACACCAACAAATTCCCGAATCCGCCGACGTCGTTGTAAACTTTCTCCAGTTTCTCAGCGACGGTGGCCGGCGAGCCGATCAGCCAGTTATGCTGCGCGCAATATTCGGGAGTCACGTCGGAATCCGGCACGGACGGATCGTGCTTCAGGTATTCCAGGAAGCCAAAATTGCCGAGCAACGGGAGGAAATACTCGCGCATCATGCGGCCCATCATGCCGCCGACGGACATTTTCCAGGCTTCCTCATCCGTTTCAGCAACAAATACCTCCCGCACCATGCGCCAGTCGTTGCGGCTGGGCTTGCGGCCGGTTCGCCTGGCCCCCTCTTCCACCGCAGCCCAATGCGTCCCGACATAGGCGGGATTCAAATTCAGCGACAGGGGCAAGAACCCATGCTCGCCAGCCATTTTCAGCGTGTCGGAATTTTGCGACAGTCCGGCCACCCCAATCGGCGGATGCGGCTTCTGCAACGGTTTGATATGCGGGCGCAGGAAGCCGAACATTTCCTCCGGTTTAGCGACGTTCCAGAACTTTCCTTTATACTCGAACGATGGCTCGTCGCTCCACATCCGCAAGATAATGTCCAGAGCTTCCCGGGTCATCTCCCGGTTTACCCCCGACATCCCATCCACCCCGAACATCGCCCAGTCGCTCGGCAACCCGGAGGCCGCGACGCCAAACATCAGCCGCCCCTCCGACAGATGGTCCAGCATCGCCACGCGGTTCGCCAGTTCGGCGGGGTGGTGATACGGCAGCAGGAAGCCGCCGGGGCCGATGCGCAAGCGCTTGGTTTGCAGCAGCGCCTGCGCGATCAGCAGATCGGGGGCGGGGTGCGGCTCCCATGGGGCGGTGTGGTGTTCGCCGATCCAGGCTTCGGCGAAGCCGAGCTCGTCGAGCCAGCGGAGGGTTTGCAGGTCCCAGTCGTGGCCTGCTTTCAGGCCCCGTTCGGGGGGATGCGACGGCATCGTGAAGTAACCGAATTCCATAACTGGTGTCCTCCTGGTTTTTATCCGGGGCCGGTGCCCATGAGTGCGGCCGTTGTTGCCGCCGCGTATCCTGGGGTAACGCGGACGTCGACCACGGCCACGCCACCCGCTTCGACAACTGCGATGGCTTTTTCGAAAATATCCGTTAACGATGCGGCGTCCTCAACCGGGCCAAAGCCGACGGCGCCCTGGCCTTCTGCCAGCTTAGCCATGTCGATGGCGGGATCGTCGATGCGCTGGCCGATCCACTTGTTCTCGACCGGCCGGTTGCGCGCACGGGCGACGCGTTCCTGATGCAGCTCGTCATTGAAAAAGGATCGGTTGTTGGCGACCACCAGCAGCAGGGGGATGCGGTAGTGTACAGCCGTCCACAGTGCGGTGACGCCCATCATGAAGTCGCCGTCCCCACAGATGGAAACCGGCAGGCGGCCCGTCCCGCGCAACGCCAGCGCCGCACCGACCGAGATGCCAGGTCCCGCGCCGATCCCGCCGCCCCCATCGGAGCCGATGAAATCGAGCGGGTGCCGGAATGGCCAGGTCGCGCCGCTCCAGGAAATCGGCAGATGCAATAGCGATACGGTACGATCGCCGCAGGCATGGCGCAGGGCTTCCCCCAGAACCGGAACGGAAATCGGCCCGGCTTCGAAGGATGCGGCCGGTGACGCGACCGGCGGTAACGCGGCCACCAGCGGCGCGGATTTCGACAGCGCCGCCACCGCGATATCCGGATCGGCCGCGATAAACAGATCGACCGGCGGCAAGGCCTGATGATCCATGCTCCAGCCGTTGTGCAAATGGTGATCGAGCGAAACCTGAATCACCTTCCCGGTCGCGCCCAGCGCGCGCATTGTGCCGCCCAGGTCCACCCAATCCAGGCTGAGGATGACATCCGCCGCCGCCACGATCGCGGCGGCGTCCGGCACGATGAAGGTCGCGGGCGCGCCGGCGTGCAGCGGGTGATCGGTTGGGAAGCCGGCGCCGACCTTGAGGTCGGTGACGACGCGGGCGTTCAAACCCTCGGCGAAGGCTACCCGTTGCGCCCATGCGGTTTCCTCGCGGCTGACGCGGCCCACCAGGATAACCGGGTTTCGCGCATTGTGCAGCATCGCCAGGGCTTGGTTGACCTGATCCTCCGGCACAGACGACGTCACCGCCGGCATAAACCGAGTATGGTCCAGCGGCGGGAGGGGCTGGTCGAGCGGCGCCTCCTGCATGCCGGCGTCGAGGTTCACATAAACCGGCCCCATTGGCGCCGTCCGGGTCATCCAGTTCGCCCGCAGCAACGATTCGCGCGCCGCCTCGGCGGACGCGGGTTGATCGTCCCATTTCGTATAGGCGCGAACGATGGCGCCCTGATCGCGCGCGGTGTGAATCCAGTCGATCCAAGGCCGCCGCTTCGGCGCATCCACCGGCCCCGTTGCGCCCAGCACCAGTACCGGCATCCGGTCGCACCACGCATTGAAAATCGCCATTGTCGCGTGGAACAACCCGACATTGGAATGCACGCAGGCAGCCAGCGGCTTTCCCGTCACTTTGGCATAGCCCTGGCAGATCGCGACGGCGGTTTCCTCATGCAAACACAGCAGCATCTGCGGCGCTTTGTTGCCGAGGTAGTTGACGATACTGTCGTGCAGCCCGCGATACGAAGCGCCGGGGTTCAGCGCGATATAGGGGATATCGAGCGCTCGCAACGTCTCCGCCACGATATCGCTGCCGAACAGCGCGTTGCCTAACGGTCCCTCGATCGGGCGCTCGAGGTGATCGGACATGTTCTACACGGCTTCCAATGGGGCGTGCAGTTTCGTACCCTCGCAGATGATCCCGCCGCGATCGCCGATCGTGACGCTACCCCAGCGTTCGGCGTAACCCGCCGGCAGTGGTCTGGCGCCCGGTGCGGCGAGCCAAAGACGCAGTAAGTGCCGCTTTTTTTCCGGTTCCGCCCAATCCACGAAAGCGGTGCGGTCGTGCAACGTCGTGTGGTTATGCACCAGTTGGATGTCGCCGGGTTGCAATTCCATGTCCAGGCGCAACGTGGTATCCTCGGCCAGCCGGTCGAAGCAATCCAGCGCGTCGATATCGTCTTCCGTCAGGCGCGGCGCCTCGGGGAACCGTTGCGACGACCGGACGTAATGCGGCGCGTACAGGGCTGACAAATGTCCTTGATAGTCGTTATAGATCGGCAGTTCGAACCATGGTTTCTTGCCGACGGGGACCTCCCCGCGCCGGTCGGTCGGCATGGGTTCGAACAGACGCCCCACCAGGTGCGGATGCCGTACGCACATCGCGTTATAAACCGACATCGAACTGGTCAGCGACGACAACCCGCCGGACCGCGCCGTCTTCAGGCACAGCAGCCCGACGATGTCGCAAGAGTCCGTATGAAAATTCTGCCGTTCGGTGGTCTGATAAATGCGCACGTTCGGATCGGTCGTCGCCAATCCCATATCCCGCACATGCCCCAGCACATGCCCCTTGGCGTTTTGCGATCGCGCACTGCCAAACCAGGTGCCGATCCCCCAGTAGGCCATGGCGCTGTCGGCGATGGGCCGGTCGGTCACCGGCAGCCCCCGCAGCAGCACGAACCCGCGCCCGTTCAGGATCTCGTCGCGCAGGTGGTTTAGCACGGGACCCAGCGTGGGCAGCGGAAACTCAGCCTTGGTGACGCTTGCGGTGTCGCGTCCCCGCAGATGCGCGACATTGGTCTCAATCTCACCGATCTCATCGGCGGACAGGGTGTATGCCCACTCCCCCGGCCGTTTCGCCAGGTCGGCACCGATCCAGGCCGAGGGTCCGGTTACCAAGGGGTGCGGGATGGTCATGGTGTTCCTCCATCGTTTAGGAAAGCGTAGCGCGTAGAACGGGAGAGGGGGAAGTACCATGACCAGCAACGGCCCAACCATCGGCACGTTCATTGCCGGCGCACACGCCTTCCCGCCCGAGGTCCTGGACGCCGCGCGCCTATGCCTCGCCGACTGGATGGGCGTCGCGATCGGCGCGGCCGCCGAACCGGCTGGGCGTATCGTGCGCGAGACGGTGGCCCAATGGCGCTCCACCGGTCGGTCCAGCGTGCTGTTCGGCGGCACCGCGGCGGCGCCGTTCGCAGCACTGGCGAATGGAACCCTCGCGCATTGCCTGGACTTCGACGACACCTATGTGGACGCCGTCACCCACACCAGCGCGCCCGTCTGGGCGGCGACCCTGGCGCTCGGCGAGGAGACCGAGGCGACCGAACCCGAAATGCTCGCCGCCTTCATCACCGGGTTCGAGGTCGCGGCGAGGGTTGGCCACGGCCTGGGTCAGGCAGCAACGGAGCGCGGCTGGCACGGTACCGGCGTGTTCGGCCGGATCGGCGCGGCGGCAGCCTCGGCAGTGCTGCTACAGTTGGATGCCGACAAGGCGCTGAATGCGGTTGCGCTCGCGGCAACGCAGACCAGCGGGCTGACGGCGTCGTTCGGCACCATGGCCAAGCCGTTTCACGCGGGCAAAGCAGCGATGGATGGCATCTTGTCAGCGCAACTGGCGGCGGGCGGATTCACCGGTGCGACCGGGTTGTTCGAGCGCGGGGCCGGCTTGGATAACGCCGTGATCCAGGACGGGTCATTGTCGATTACCCCTGTCGAATTCTCTGACTGGCGCATCCTGCGCAATAGCTTCAAGCCTTATGCCGCGTGCCATTTAATCCACCCATCGATCGATGCGGCGCTTGCCTTGCGCGCGGCCGGGTTGGACCTGGGTTCGGTGCGGTCCGTGCGTGCCGATGTCGGGGCGCTGGCGATGAAAATAACCGGCGGCGCCGACGGGCATCCGGACACAGCTTTGGCCGGGAAATTCGATCTTCGCTATTGCCTGGCGTTGGCGCTGCACGGCCGCGACGTATCCGCCGCCGATTTCCGCGAGCCCTGGGCGCTGGAGCCCGATATCGCGGCAACCGCGTCCAAGGTGTCCGTTCAGCACCATCGCGACATGGATTTCACGTCGGCCACGGTAACGATCGATGGCGTTCCGGCACATGTTCCGGTGGCCAAGGGGCACCCCGGCAATCCAATGGGCTGGGACGATATGGACCGCAAATTCAGCGGGTTGGTCGCCCCCGCGTTGCAGAGCCGGACCGGAAGGTTGTTCGGGCTGCTGCGGGCATTCGGGAATGGGAACGCGCTGACCGATGCGGGCGCATTATGGAAGACGTTGCGTATCTAGACCGAAATCGGAAACGGCTTCCCAAAATGGCAGGCCGCCATGTGTCCATTGCCCATATCCCGCAGTTCCGGCACGCTCTCCCGGCACACCGCCTGAGCCACTGGGCACCGTGGATGAAAATGGCACCCGCTCGGCGCATTCGCCGGGCTGGGCACATCGCCTGATAGAACGATCCGGGTCCGCCGCCGTTCCGGGTCCGCCACCGGTGCGGCCGATAGTAGCGCCTGCGTGTACGGGTGGTGCGGCGCAGCAAACAAGGTTTCGGTCGACCCCATTTCCACCAGCCGCCCGAGGTACATCACCGCCACCCGGTGAGCTATGTGCCGCACAACCGCCAGATCGTGCGAAATAAACACGTACGCCAGACCGAATTTCTCCTGAAGGTCCTGCATGAGGTTGACGACCTGTGCCTGCACCGAAACATCCAGCGCGGAAACCGGCTCGTCGGCCACGATCAACCGCGGCTGCGGCGCCAATGCGCGTGCAATCGCAATCCGCTGGCGCTGGCCGCCGGAGAACTCGAACGGATGCCTCCGCAGATGGATCGCATCCAGACCGACCAGTCGCAGCAATTCGATCACCCGATCCCGCCGTTGTTCCCGCGACGCGCATAGCCCATGCACGTCCAGCGGCTCGGCGATAATGTCCTCGACGCGGTTGCGCGGGCTTAACGACGAGTACGGGTCCTGGAAGACAATCTGTAATTCCCGGCGCCGCCGCCGCAAGTCGGTACGGCCGAGGCCCAGCAAGTCCACGCCGTCGAATGAGATCGTCCCGGCGGATGGTTCGGTGAGCCTTAACAACATCCGTCCGGTGGTGGACTTGCCGCAGCCGGACTCGCCGACCAGCGCCACTGTTTCTCCGGCGGCAACCTCGAACGAGACGCCGTCGACAGCTTTGACCTGCCCGCCTTTGATGGGAAAGTGTTTGGCCAGACCCCGGACGGAAAGCAACGGAGCGTTCATGTCAGTGCCCAGCAAGCGACTTGCGTGCCCCCTCCGGCATCGACCAGCGGCGGTTCTTGCTCATGGCAAATATCGCGGACCAAGGCGCATCGTGGGTTGAAGCGGCAGCCGTTCGGCATCGCGTGGGCCGGCGGGACAGTGCCATCGATGGTCAGCAACCGGTGCTCCCGGGTTTCAAGCGACGGGACGGAGCGCAGCAGGCCCTGCGTGTAAGGATGCCGGGGTGCCGCGAACAATCGCCGAACGGGGGCGTGCTCCACCAGCTTGCCCGCGTACATGACCACCACGTCGTCCACCAGATCGGCGATGACCCCCAGATCGTGGGTGATCAGAATAATGCCGGTGCCAAGCTCGCCTTGAAGCCGCCGTAGCAGCTCCAGGATTTGTGCCTGGATCGTGACATCCAGCGCAGTCGTCGGTTCGTCCGCTACCAGCAACTTGGGATCGCACGCCAGGGCCATTCCGATGACCACTCGTTGCCGCATGCCACCGGATAGTTGATGCGGATAGGCGCTGGCCACCCGGTCGGGATCGGGAATGCCGACCAGTCGAAGAACTTCGACCGCCCGCGCCCACGCAGCGTTGCGGGTGTCATGGCGATGGAGGCGAACGGCCTCGGCGATTTGTTCCCCTACCGTGAATACCGGGTTGAGCGACGTCATCGGGTCCTGGTAGATCATCCCGATCTGGTTGCCGCGCAGTGCGCGCAATCGGGGCGAAGACATCGTAACGACATCTTCCCCGTCGAACCGGATGCTACCCGAAACGATACGGGCGGGCGGTTCCGGGATCAGCCGCATGAGCGACAAAGCGGTCATGGTCTTGCCGCAGCCGGACTCGCCGACAATGCCCAGGCTGCGGCCGGCGTCCAGCGAGAAACTCACGCCGTCGACTGCCCGCACGACACCGCGATTGGTGAACAGATGCACCGCCAGGTCGGTGACCTCCAGCAGGCTCATGCGGCGGTCTCGGGGTCGAGCAGATCGCGCAGCGCGTCCCCCACCATGTTGAACGCCAGCACCGCCAGCGTAATGGCCGCGCCCGCGAACGCCGCCGGCCAGGGATCGCCGACCAGATCGCTCATGCCATCCCGGATCATGTTACCCCAACTTGGCGTTGGCGGCTGTGCGCCGAGGCCGAGGAACGACAAGGCAGCTTCCAGCCTTATCGCAGTGGCGATCCATAGGGATAGTGCAACGACTAACGGGCCGGCGATGTTGGGCAGGACGTGGTGCAGCATGATCGAAAGATGTCCACGCCCGGCGGCGATGGAGGCGTCGATAAACGGCTCCCGCCGCACCACCTGGGTGGCGGAGCGCGACAACCGCACGAAACGCGGAAACAGCGCCACCGCGATGGCGATCACCGCGCTTTGGAAGCTGGGGCCCAGGGCTGCCGCGATCATCACACCGAGCAATAATGTGGGGAACGACATCAGCAAATCGGAGGCCCGCGATAGAACCCGGTCCGTCCATCCTCCCAGATAACCCGCCAGCATACCCGCCCAAACGCCTGCCAGAGCCGACAACACCGGCGCCAGGATGCCGATCGCCAGCGATATCCGGCCGCCGAACAGCACACGGGACAGTACGTCCCGTCCGAACGAGTCGGTACCGAACCAATGCTCCGCTGTGGGGCCCTGGTTCGCGGCGATGAAGGACTGGTCGAGCGGATCTAGCGGCGCGAGCCACGGTGAAAACGCTGCTAATAGTATCAGCAAAGCACTCAGCCCGGTGCCGATCATGGTCAGTTTGTTGATAGGAACATTCATCGCAGCGTTATCCGGGGGTCGATCGCTGCGCAGAGCAAATCCGTCAGCAAATTCACGACCACCACGAAAAACGCGAACACCACCAGGCCCGCCTGCACCAGCGTATAGTCGCGCGCCGATACGCCGCCGATCAGCAATGTACCCAGGCCGGGGCGGGAGAACACAAGCTCCACGGTGATGGTGCCGGACAGCGTTGTCAGCAGGTAAATACCCATGCCGGTGGTGACGGGAATCAGCGCATTCCGCAGTGCGTGCTTGAAGATGACCCAACGCTCCGCGACGCCCTTCCCCCTGGCGGTGCGGACGTAGTCGCGCTTCAACACCTCAAGCAACGACGACCGCGTCAGACGCATCGTGAAGGCCGCCATCACCAGCCCGAGGGTTATCGCCGGCAGCACCAGATGATGAAGCTGGTCGAAAAATCCCTTGCCGCCGCCAAGCATCGGGAACCAATCCAGGTGCAGGGAGAACACCAGGAGCAGTAAAATACCGAAATAGAAATCCGGCAGCGAAAATCCGATCAGCGCGAACAGGCGTCCGAATGCGTCCAGCTTGCCGTCGCGGTGCACCGCCGTCATCGCGCCCAATGGCAAGCCGATAACGATCCCGATCGACGTTGCCGCCAGCGCCAGAGAGATCGTGTAGGGCAGCGCCTGCCCCAGCAAATCGCCGATCGGTGCGCCATTGTTCATCGACGTCCCAAAATCGGCGGTCAGAGATTGGGCGATGAACCCGAAATATTGCATATAGAGCGGCTGATTTAGCCCCAGCTTCTCGCGAAACCGAGCAATGGCGTCGGGGGTGGCGAATTCGCCCAGGGCGGCGATGGCGGGATCGCCCGGCATGATACGCAAGGCAAAGAACACCAGCGTCAACACCAGCAGAACGGTGGGAATAACCTCCAGCAGCCGGCGCAGGATGTAGCCGATCATGGAGCCAGCCGGCTCGCCTTCGCCAGCGTGAACGTCCCCATATAGGCTTTCACCGGAAATCCGATCTCCAGCGTCTTCCCATCATGCATCCAGGACCCCGCCGCGCTCGGCAGCGGGTACGCGGGGATTTGCCGGAGAATTTCGATCTGCACCTGCTTCAGCAGCGCGATGCGTTTGGTGTCGTCGATCTCCTGATTGGCCTGCTCCAGCAATGAGTCGGAGTTGCCGGCGAGATCGCCGTAATGCGAGAAATTCATGTTCCGCGTCGGTTTTCCGACAATGGCGGACGACTTATAGAACGCATTCAGCACGGCTTGCGTCAGCGGCGGTTGGCCGGAGCCATAGACGACCATAGTGTTAAGGTCGCGTCGGATGTCGTTGTGATAGCTGGTATGATCCACCACCCGCATGTTGATCTGGATGCCGACTTTCCGCAGTTGTTCTTGAATGATCAGCAAATTGGTCTTGTATTCCTCGCGTTCCGTGATGAAAACCTCAATCGTCAGGCCGTTCGGAAACCCTGCCTCGGCCAACAGTTTCTTGCTCTTCGCGGGGTCGTAGAGCAGCGGCCAATCGGCGGGGAGGTCGGCTTTATCCAGCGCGCCATAATATCCGACCGGCGAAACGCCATAGGTGGGCGTGACGAAGTCGCCAAACGCCGCGACCCACGCATTCTGGTCGATGGCGCGGGCAATCGCCTCCCGCACGCGAATATCGTCCAGGGGCTTGCGGGTCATGTTGAAATGGAGCGCCCATGTACCGCCTGGGCGACCGGCGTCGAATACCGTGGTCGGTTTCTGCTTCTTCAGGCTGGCCTGCCATCCTGGCACCGTCGCGCCTTCGATCATATCGACGTCGCCTTTCACAAACGCCAGAGTTCGGGCCGCTGTTTCCGGCAGGAACAGAACTTCCAGCTGGTCGATCCTAGGCTTGCCCTCCCAGTATTGTTCGAAGGCTTTCAGGATCACCTTCTGCTTCGATTCATACGCGCTGAACGCGAACGGACCGCTGCCCACCGGGTTCTGGCGGAATTTCTCGCCCAATTCCTCCACCGCTTTGCGCGGCTGGATGTAACCGCCGAACCGGGGCATCAGCGCGAAAGCGTAGAAAAAAGGATTCGGTTTGGACAGGTTTATTTTGACCGTATAGCGATCCGGAGTCTCGACCGAAACGATTTCCTGGAAGTTGGAACTGTAGGCTGTCCCGGTCTTGGGGTCCCTCATGCGCGCGATGGTGAAGGCGACGTCGTCGGACGTGACCTCCCCATAGCCACGATGCCATTGCACGCCCTTGCGGAGGTAAAACGTGACGCTGCGTGCGTCCGGCGCCATCTCCCATTTCTCAGCCAATTCGCCTTGCAGGTTGGCGAACGTCAGGTCGGAGGTGCCGTTTTTCGGCCCCACCAGAACGCTATATATTTGCCGCATCGGAAATTCGTCGCCATTGCCGATGCCGAACGCTGGATCCATGGAGCCGATATCGCGTTGTGAGACCCCGACCCGCACGACGGATTCCGCCATGGCAGCGGTCGATAGCAGCAGCGCAGCGACGCAGGTGTGAATGAACAGCTTCAAGGTGGCCTCCCCCGGTTATCCAGACCCTATGCAGGGGGAGGATGGCCCGTCAACCGCGTCGCCTTGCGGTCGGCGTGACAACTGTGCAGTTTCCCGGCGGTGCCAGAGAAAAGAAACCGGCCATGTTCATCCCCCCGATCCACGCCAAGGGCGGGAGCTAACCAGCAGGCCCACCATCCACAGGGCGCCTGCGGTCAGCACGATGGCCGGGCCGGCCGGGATGTCCGTGTGATACGACAACAACAACCCCGCGACCGAGGCCAGCA
>JANXTL010000071.1 GCA_025352375.1 Acetobacteraceae bacterium
GCCGGGCTGCGCCATTTTGTACATGTGGCCGTCGGTGCCGCCGCTGGCGAGGTAGCGGTTGGTGTGCTCCAACATCCACGGCGGGAGGTTGGGGGCGAGTTTGGCTTCAGGCATGGTGTTGCAATCCTCATTGGTTGAACAGTGGCCAAATCTTACCACGTCCGTCCCGCTACCGCGATGATGCTTCGACCCAGGCGGTCGCGCCCAAGCGATGGCTAACGCGACAGCGATCAGGCTCTTTCGATCGCACCGGTGTTATGATGTTCTCGCCCACCGCATCCATGAGTTGGATCGCGCCGCGATGCGACGCCAAGGCGACGCTGCCGATCGCCGGGTTCCCGATCGATCTGAGCGACACAGTTAAAGCCAAGGTCGAGGATAAGATCGGGAGCTTCCTCGCCTCCAACCCGATCGGGCCGCCGATCACGCCATCAGTCCTCAAGCAGGGCCTGGAGCAGTTCTTCATCCGGCTGATGCGGCTCGCGGATGTGCCGTCGCTCAATCCAAGGCAGAAGCCGGTCGCGCACATCCTGCGCTACCGCGTCCAAGGCCAGGCGCTGGTCGTCGAGTATTACGTCGAATTCGAGGAAGTAATCTTCAAGATTGGCGGCATCGCGGGCCGCGCCGCATAGCCGGGAGCAAGCCATGGTGTATCCACTCAAGGTCGCGCAAACCATCCCGCCCTCCGACACCGCGCCGTCCACATCGGCGATGCAGGTCCCGTTCCGGCCGGCCAAAGCGGGACTGATCAACGTGATCGTCACCGGCGTCGGCATCATTCCGCCGTCTCCACCACCGCACTCCGGTGAGAACGACCCGCCGCCGGTATCGGTTCTGAGCCTGCGCCTCGATCTTCTCAAGCCGGGCAACGCGACGCCAGTGGCCAGCAAGACGGTGACCGCGCGTCTGAACGCGCCGCCGATCGTGCGCAACCGCGTCATCGCGTCGGGCGCCGCCATGGCGACCGCGGGAGACCTCGCCGCCGACTGGACCGTGCGTGTAACCAACATCGGCAACGTCGCGGCAACCTGCGACGTCACGGTGCGGTACCAGACGATGGACGGCAATCTCGGCAAGATCGACCACATCGTCGTACTCATGATGGAGAACCGTTCGTTCGACCAGATGCTCGGCTATCTGAGCCTCGAGCAGGGCCGCACCGATGTGGACGGCCTCAAGACGGCGTATTTCAACCGCGGCGCCCACGACATCCCCATCAACGTAAAACCGTTCCCGGAGGCGGGGACGCGCTTCAAGTTCGATCCCGGCCACGGTTGGCCCGATACCTACGAGCAGCTTGAGGGCGATAACGGCGCGGGACTCGCCAGCAACGCCGGCTTCGTCAAGAACTTCGCCAACGTGCTCGCGAAGGCGCCGAGGCAGTCGCCGCAGCACGACTCGACGACCATCGCCCAGGGCGACAGCCATACGATCTTGTTCCGGCCGGTCATGGCGGGGCCCGTTGGCGTACGAACCGACGTGAACCCAACGTCGCCTCATGCCGAATCGGGCTTCCTCGGCCAGCTCACCATCCGCCGTCCCGGCAGCAGCACCTCAGTGACCGCCAGCAAATTCCGCGTGGGCGCCAACTTCATGACGCTGACCTACAACGCGACCGCAGCCGATCTCGCCGTCGCGGGCGACTGGACGTGCGAGGTCGCCAACCTGAGCGACACGATCGCCACCTTTACCACCGATATCGCCAACGCGAGTGGGATGCGCGACCCCACCGAGATCGAGCCGCCCGACGCGATCATGAACTACCACAACGCCGCGCATCTGCCGGTCTACGATATGCTCGCGCGGAATTTTCTGATCTGCGACCGCTGGCACGCCTCGCTGCCGACCGACACTTGGCCCAACCGGCTCTACGCGCTTACCGGCGGTTCGGGCGGACTGGATGTCACGCCCTCGGGGTCCGACGTCACAAGTAACCCGCCGGGCTATCAGCTCAAGACCATCTTCGAGGTTTTGCAGGACCACGGCGTAGATTGGATGATCCATTTCTCCGATCTGCCCTATTCGCTGATCTTCAAGAAGCTCGCCCAGGATGCGACCTATACGGCGCGCATGCGCTCGCTCCACGACTTCATCCAGCAGGCCGAGACCGGCGACCTGCCGGCGCTGACGTGGCTCGATCCCAATTTCAGCGACGTGCCGGACGACGACCAGCTCGCCGACGATGACCATCCCCCGCACGGCGACGTCAGACGCGGCCAGCAACTGGTGGGGCGGATCTATAACGCACTGGCACAAAGCCCGGCCTGGCCGAAGACTATGTTCGTGATCGTCTATGATGAGCACGGCGGGTTCTACGACCATGTGCGTCCGCCTGGCACGCCGGCGCACAACAGCGCAACGCCATCCGATCCAAACGAAACGTCGGCGGCCGACGGGCCGGCCGACGACGACCCCAGGTTCAGGCGCTACGGCGTACGCGTGCCGGCCTTCGTCGTCTCGCCGTGGGTGACGGCCAAAACGGTATCGAAGGCGCTCTACGACCATACCAGTCTGCTGCGTACGATACTGTCACGGTTTTGTGCCGAACCGCCAGTCATCGCGCCGCGCGTGGCGGTGCGCACCATTGGCGGCGCTGGCACCATCGGGGGCCTCAGGGTCGGCCCGCGGGTTCCAAGCATGGGCGCACGCACCGATCGCGCTAACGATCTGGGCGGCGTGCTGTCGCGGACCGAGCTGCCGGTGGTGCCAGCCCCGCCGGCCCCGGCCGTGATGGCGCCGCCGCACGGCGCGCGCGCGGCGTTCGATTCGAATCAATTCGGCGCGGTATTGCGGCGCGCGCTGGTCGGGTTTTGAGCAAAGGTTCGCGACCTGGCCGGCCGCCTAACGGGTCAAGAATGTGAGCCGATAAGGCCAAATCGCCATCCGGCCCTGGAATGATAACGGCGCCACGCGGCGTCGCTCACTTGCCAATCGGCTGGCTATGCCGTGTCCCAAGCAGTCCTTCGCCCGCGTGCCCAAGGACTGCTTCGGCGCGAACGCATTGCCCCCCGACCCGCCACGATCGATGCCTAAACGCTTGCGAGCGCCCCGGTCCCGCGCCATCTCTGCGATTGCAATCGATTGGCGTCCCGTAGGGGATTCGAACCCCTGTCGCCGCCGTGAAAGGGCAGTGTCCTGGGCCTCTAGACGAACGGGACTGGCCGGACGAACGAGCGTTACCGGCTCGGGAGGCGGTGGGTAGCCGAGACCTCCACACGGGTCA
>JANXTL010000074.1 GCA_025352375.1 Acetobacteraceae bacterium
CGCAGCGCCGCGGTCCGGCACGACCGCACGCTTCACCGCAATAGGCCGCGAACCGGCGCCCAAAGACTGGCGGACACCTCGCGACGCCGCCGTGCAGGAGCCGATTCGATGCGCAAAGAGCGCCCGCGCCGTAAAACCCAAACAGAACCATACAAAAAATAGACCATTTTATCTTTATATGTAATTTAGATAAATATTGACATAACCCCGCGCTCAAAAAGCGGCTAGCTGGAGCGCGGCTCCGGTTATCACGATCTTTTTACCAAAGCTGGAGATGGAATCCGGATTTCGATATAATTTATTAATTTGTGTATAAATTGGCAAGTGCACCCTTCAACGCCGCAAAAGGCCGGCCGACGATACTTCATGAACGCACGACGCCTCTCGATGAAGTGCTGGCACTCGAAGCATGCCGCCGCCCCCTTCAGGACGACGATCCGCACTGACGGGTCGACCTCGAATCGGTCGACGATCTCCAGCACGGCTAGCCACGTGTCCAACGACACGGCGTTGCGGCGGGATAGTTTATTGAACATCGTCCATCCGATCGATCCATCGGATCCGGCCAGCATGTTCTCCGTCGGCAACGGGACGGCGGTGGCGCCATTCAGGACGGTCTTCCTTCTGTCGCTGGACCGGGTACCCTGGCGATCCGGGCGGGATCTATTCTTACCCACACCGCGCGATCGGGTTCGTGGATCGTTGTCGGCGGGGTCGTGACACGCAACCTCAGATCGCTCCCGTTCAGGCGAATCACGTACTCCCAGTATTCCCCAAGATAGGCACGTTCGCCGATTCGGCCTTCGATCCACCAGCCGGCGTCATCGGACCGCTGGTCCGCGATTTCGATCGTTTGTGGCCGGACGGAGAAGCTGGCTTCTCCCACCAAGGCAGCGTAGTCCGGCGCGGAATCCTTGGGTACCGTGAACCCCGGGAAGACGATTCGATCGCCGTCGACCCGACCGTCTAAAAAATTAGTGCGCCCGATGAATCCCGCGACAAACCGGGTGCGCGGTCGATTATATAAAGACACAGGATCGTCCACCTGATCGATCCGCCCGTGATTCATCACGACGATCCGGTCGGAGGTGACCATCGCCTCCGCCTGATCATGGGTCACGTAGACGGTGGTGATCCGGAACGCATCGTGCAACCGACGGATTTCGCTGCGCATTTCTTCGCGCAGATTGGCGTCGAGATTAGAAAGCGGTTCATCCAGCAACAGCACTTCCGGCTCAATCACGATAGCCCGCGCCAGCGCCACGCGTTGTTGCTGTCCACCGGACAACTCTGCTGGGTAACGATCCTTCAGATGCCGCAACTGCACCGTGTCGAGTATGCGGTTTACCCGTTCGGTTATTACGGCGGTACCGAGTTTCCGCAGCTTCAGACCGAACGCGACATTCTCCCCGACCGTCATGTTCGGCCAGATCGCATAGCTCTGGAAAATCATCGCCATGCCGCGCTTTTCCGGCGGCACGACGTTTCCGGGGTCGGAGATCGTGGCGCCGTCGAGCGCGATGCTGCCGGCCGTCGGCTTCATGAACCCGGCGATCATACGCAACGTCGTGGTCTTGCCGCAGCCGGACGGCCCCAACAGGGACACGAACTCCCCCGGCTGCAGCGCGAGATCGACACCGACCACCGCCGGCACCGACCCAAAGTTTTTGCCGAGGCCGATCAATGAAAGTTTGGCGTTTTGTGCGTGGCTCATTGACGCTCCCGGCGCAGCATGAAATCGCGCCCCAGAAGGGCGGAGGCGAGGCCGACGATGACCAGTGTCGCGGCCAGCAACAGGAAACCCAGGGCGGCGAGGTGTTCGAAGTTCCCCTCCTCGCTCATATCCATCAGCATCACGGACATGGTGCGGGTCTTGGGCCCATAGAGGAACAGGGCGCTGGACAGCTCCCGCGTGGCGGGGATGAACACCAGCAGCCAGGCGCCGATCAGGCTTCGCTTCATCAGCGGCGCCATGACCTTGCGAATGGCGACCAGCCGCCCGCCGCCCAGAATGCGGACGGCCTCCTCCATTTCCGGGTTGATGGAGCGGATGGCGGCGTCGGCGTTCACATAACCGATTGGCAAAAACCGCGTGGCAAATGCCAAAATTAAGATGGTCGCGGTGCCATACAGGGTGAACGGCGGCGGCGCGTAGGCCGCGTAGAATGCGATCGCGAGTACGATCCCCGGCACCACGAAAGGCGCCATGGCGAGGAACGACAGTATTCCCGCGAAGGGCAGCAACTTCCGGCTGACAATGTAGGCGATCGACAACCCCAAGACGATTGCGATGCAGGCTGCCGCCGCGGCGTAAGTAAAACTATTGATTACCGACTGCCCGGCGGTCTCGTGTTGAAAAAGAAGATAAGTGAAATTGTGCAGTGTCAGATTGTCGAACCCGAACCCTCGCCCCCAGGCCTTGGCGAGAGCGGCCTGCGACAACACGGTATACGGTAACAACACCGACAGCGAGAGCACGAACAACGAATACCCCAGCATGACAAATCGCCACGGGCCCAGTTCCATGATCCGCCGCTCGCCCCCTTTGCCGGTCAAGGCGACGAAGCCCCGCCGGCGCACCAGCCAGCGTTGCAGCCCGAACAACACCACCGTGATCAGCAGCAACGGCACCGCGTAAGCGGCCGCGACCTCGGCTCGGATGGGCTGGCTGAAGAATTGCAGCAACTGCGTGGTCACGACGTTGAAACGGGCGGGAATGGCGATCAAGGCGGGGGAGCCGAACAGCGCGATCGCCTCAAGGAAGGTGATGATCGCGCCGCCCATGATGGCCGGCAGCACCATCGGCAACGTGATCCGCATCGTCGTGCGCAAGATGCCGGCGCCAAGGATGTTGGCCGCGTCCTCCATCTCCGATGACACCATGTCGAGCGCCGCGGAGGTGAAGATGAAGATGTAGGGGAATGAATAGACGGCAATGTTAAATGCCAGACCATTGAACGTATAGATGTCGAACAGCCCCTCCTGCGCGCCGGTCGCCGCCATCCAGATGCGGTTGATCCAGCCGGAGTTCGGGCCCGCCAGCAGAATCCACCCGATGGCACCGAGATAGGGCGGTGTGATGAACGCGCCGAGGACCAGCACCCGCACCAGACCCTTGCACGGCATGTCCGTGCGCGAAACCGCCCAGGCCATGGGAACGGCGAAGGCCAGGCACAGAATGGTGACTGTGAAGCCCAGCCGAATGGAGTTCCACATCGCCAACAGGTAGCGCGGCCGCGAATAGGCCGCGACGTAGTTCATCAGGGTGAAATCGCCGGTATCGGCTTCCTGGAGGCTGGTGTGCACCAACTGGTAAAGCGGGTTCACCACCAGGAACAGCAGCGCCGCCGCCAGCACGATCCACAGGAAGATCAGCGGGTCGAACGAACGGGTACGCAGGCTTGTTGTCGTCGTTCTCATGCTGCAGTGCACACTATATGAAGGTGTCGCGCCACTGCTCGATCACCTCTGGCACCTGCTTACCAAGTTCCGCGGTCGTGACCTTGAGCAGCTTAACCTCCGACAGCGGTTTCGCGCCGCCTTTCGGCGGCACCTCGGCGCGCACGGAATCGATCCGAGCCTCGACGCAGATTTTGGCGAAATCGATGCTCATGAGCCAGTTGGCGAACAGCCGTCCGGCGTTGGGGTGCGGCGCATTGGCCAGAACCCCGGATGGGCCGACACACAGAACCGAGCCATCGGCGGGGTAGACGACGGAAATCGGGTTGCCCCGTTCGTGCGATTGCAGGCTGGTGCTGAGTGGGCCGAGGCCGACGACACACTCCCCCGCGTTCAGCAGCGTGATGGGGTCATTGCCGGAGCGCCCGATGCGCGGGTTGTTCTTCGCCAGTTTCTCGAAGTAGTCCCAGCCGTACAGCCGGCGCATCGCCACGGTCCAAACGCCCACGTAGCCGCTGAAGCCCGGATGCCCGAAGGCGCAGCGTCCCTTCCAGCGGGGGTCGAGCAGGTCGGTCCAGGATTTCGGCGCCTCCTCCGCTTTCACCTTCTGGTTGTTGTAGATCATCAGCATCAGGGTGGAGGTGCTGGGATAGAAAAACCCTGGCTCGCCCAGGCCCTGAAAGGCCGGAGAGATGAACGCCGCGTTGTCCGGCGTGTAGTTGGCGAGCGCATTGCGCTTCATCAGCGCCGGCATGTGCGAGATGTCGGTGGCACTGAACACATCGCATTGCGGCGCGCTGTTCTTCAGGTCCTGCATCAGGCGTTCGTAGGCGACCTGACCGGTGGTGCGGATCACCGACACCTTGATTCCCGGAAACTGCTGCGTGAACGCACGTCCCATCAGCTCGGCGGTCTCCGAGTCGACCTGCGCGACATACCAAGTCAGGGAGCCTTCCTTGCGGGCGGCCTCCTCCGATGCCGCAATTTCGGCGCGGGCGGGAAAAGCCGCCGCGGCGGCGATCGCGGTCGTCAATGCGCGTCGGGTGATAATGGTCGTCATGTTGCCTCCCCTGGGTGGGACGTTAGGCGGGGGCGGCGTCATTGACCAGAGGCGCGCGTTCCAGAGCGGGCAAGACGCGGCGGCCAGGCACTGGTTATGCAATGCCCCTGCTCAGTACTTGACCAAGGAGGGTCGGAAGACGCATGGTCCAACCCATGGCAGACATGTACAAGCGCGCGCGAATTATAGGCCCGGCGGCTTCCTGAGCCCCGGGACCAACCCCACGCCCTGACACAAGACTGCTTGGAATTGCCATGAACGACGCACCTGTTGAGGCGAAACGCGACTATCGCGATACCGTCTTCCTGCCCCAGACCAGCTTCCCCATGCGCGGCGACCTGCCGAAGAAGGAACCTGCGATCCTCGCGCGGTGGGAGGCGATGGATTTATGGGGGAAGCTCCGTGCGGCCTCCAAGGGCCGGAAGATGTTCATCTTGCATGACGGTCCGCCCTACGCGAACGGCAACCTGCACATCGGGCACGCGCTGAACAAGATCCTCAAAGACGTCATCAACCGCACGCGGCAGATGGCAGGCTACGACGCCAACTACATCCTTGGCTGGGACTGCCATGGTCTGCCTATCGAGTGGAAGATCGAGGAAGAGTACCGCCGCAAGAAGAGAGACAAGGACGCGGTGCCGGTGCTGGATTTCCGCGCCGAATGCCGCGCCTACGCCGCGCACTGGATGGACGTGCAGGCGAAGGAGTTCCGCCGGCTTGGGGTCGAGGGCGACTTCAAACAGCGCTACGCCACCATGGACCTGCCGTCCGAGGGCGCCATCGTTAACGAAATCTGCAAGTTCCTGCTGAATGGCGCGCTGAACCGCGGACTGCGGCCGATCATGTGGTCCCCGGTCGAGAAAACCGCTTTGGCAGAAGCCGAGATCGAGTACCTCGACCACACCAGCACCACAATCTGGGTGCGGTTTCCGATCGTGAAAGCCACCGACCATCGTATGCTGGGCGCTTCGGTGGTGATCTGGACCACCACCCCCTGGACGATGCCAGGCAACCGAGCGGTCGCGGCCGGTCCGGAGTTCGATTATGCGCTGATCCAGGTGGACGCGGTGAACGACGGGTCACTCGCGAAAACCGGCGAAAAACTGCTGGCCGCTTTGCCTTTGCTGCCGCAGTTCCTGACCGATACCGGCATCGCCGGCCACCACATCGTGCATGTCTTCAAAGGCTCGGAGCTGGAAGGCACCATCTGCGCCCACCCCCTGCGCGGGCACGGCTACGAGCAGGACACCCCGCTCCTGCTGGCCGATTTCGTCACCACCGAGGCCGGCACCGGCTTCGTCCACATTGCCCCCGGCCATGGCGAGGACGATTTCCACCTCGGCCGCACCCATAAACTGGACGTCCCGGAAACAGTCGCCGACGACGGCACGTTCAACGCCTGGGTGCCTCTGTTCGCCGGGGAACATGTCTACAAAGTAGCCGACCATGTCTGCGCCGCCTTGATCGAGGCCGGATCGCTGGTCGCGCGGAGCAAGATCGTGCATTCCTACCCACATTCGTGGCGCTCCCGCGCGCCGCTGATCTTCCGCGCGACGCCGCAGTGGTTCATCCGGATGGATGGTCCGGAGCACATTCGCGAGAAGGCGCTGGCCGCCATCGACGCCACCCAGTTCGTTCCCGATTCCGGCCGCAACCGCATCGGGTCGATGGTCGCCGCCCGCCCGGACTGGTGCATCAGCCGCCAGCGCGCCTGGGGCGTGCCGATCGCGGTGTTCGTCAACAAGGAAACCGCCGAGCCATTGCGCGACCCCGATGTTGTGGCGCGGATCGTCGACGCCTTCACGCGGGAGGGCGCGGATAGCTGGTACTCCTCCCCTCCGTCGCGGTTCCTCGGCAACGGCCGGAATCCGGACGACTACGAGCAGGTGATGGACATCGTGGACGTGTGGTTTGAATCCGGCTCAACCCACGCCTTCGTGCTGGAGGATCGCGGGCTGCCCTGGCCGGCGGACCTGTATCTGGAGGGTTCGGATCAGCATCGGGGCTGGTTTCATACTTCGTTGCTGGAATCCGTAGGCACCCGCGGCGTCGCACCCTTCAAGGCCGTGCTCACGCATGGCTTCGTCATGGACGAGAAGGGTTACAAAATGTCCAAGTCCCTGGGCAACGTCACGGCCCCGGACGAGGTCGCCAACAAATACGGCGCCGACATCCTGCGCCTGTGGGTCATGTCGTCCGACACCAGCGACGACCTGCGCATCGGGCCGGAAATCCTGAAGCAACAATCCGAACTCTACCGCCGCCTGCGCAACACGTTGCGCTGGGTGCTGGGCAGCCTGGACGGGTTCTCCGACGCGGAAACGGTGCCGATGACGGACATGCCGGAACTGGAGCGCTGGGTATTGCACCGTCTGACGGTTTTGGACGCGAAAATCCGCGCAGCGACCGAAAGCTACGACTGGACCGGCGTTTACCCCGAGGTCCACAATTTCTGTAACACCGATCTGTCCGCGTTCTATTTCGACGTGCGCAAGGATGCGATCTATTGCGACGCGGCATCCAGCTTGCGCCGCCGAGCGGCGCGGACGGTGCTCGACCGGCTGCACCGGTGCCTAACCATCTGGCTCGCCCCAGTCCTGTGCTTCACCGCCGAGGAAGCCTGGACCGCCCGGTTTGGCGAGGAAGGCAGCGTGCATCTGCAACTGTTTCCCGACCTGCCGCAGGAATGGCGGGACGATCCCCTGGCGGCGAAGTGGGAGACGATCCGCGCGATCCGGCGCCGCATCACCGTCCCGATCGAAGAAGCCCGAGCCGCGAAGACCATCGGGGCGTCGCTGCAAGCGGCGGTGACGTTGAAGTTGGCTCCAGATGAGGCGCTGCTGCTGAATGACGCCGACTGGGCGGAGGTCGCCATCGTCTCCAGCCTGCATGCGGTGGCCGGATCGGGTGACGAGAACGCGACCGTGTCAGTCGCCCCTGGCGAGAAATGCGTCCGCTGCTGGAAGGTCCTGCCAGAGGTCGGGACCCTTGCCGCGCATCCAGGGCTGTGTTTGCGGTGCGCGGAGGTGGTGGGTTGAGAGCAACACAACCGCCCTCCCCCCGCCTCGCCCCCATCGGCGCTGTGGCCGCGTTATTCGTCCTCATCGCCGACCAAGCCTCCAAATGGTGGATCCTGAACGTCGTCGATCTGCCGGCGATCCGCCAGATCGTTCTGCTGCCGGTGCTCAACCTTACCATGGTCTGGAACCACGGCGTCACCTTCGGCCTGTTCAACCGGCTCGGCGATTGGGGGCCAACCGTACTTGCGGGGGTATCGCTGCTGGTGGTCGGGGCACTCGGGGTTTGGTTGTGGCGGGCGCAGAACCGGTTGGTCGCGATCGCGCTCGGTTCCATCGCGGGCGGCGCGATTGGCAACGTCATCGACCGGCTGCGGTTCGGCGCCGTGGTGGACTTCGTCCACGCCCATGCGGATACGCCCTGGGGGGACATCTCGTGGTACGTCTTCAACGTCGGCGATGCCGCCATCGTCTGCGGCGTCGCAGCGCTGGTGTATGACAGCCAATGGCCGCGCAAGGCCGCGGACCCGCAACCTTCGCTGGACCCCAATCGCCGCCCGCTGTAGGGAAGCGGGCATCATGGCCCGCATCGTTTCCCTCACCCGCACCACCACCGAAACCGATATTTCGCTGACCCTGGACCTCGACGGTTCGGGTAAGGCGGACATCGCCACCGGCATCGGCTTCCTCGATCACATGCTGACCGCGCTGGCGCGGCACGGGCTGTTCGACCTCGCGGTCAAAGCCACGGGCGACTTGCACATCGACTTCCACCACACCACGGAAGACGTCGGCATCGTCCTGGGCCAAGCCTTCCGACAGGCCGTGGGCGACAAACGTGGCATCCGCCGCTTCGGTCAGGCGCTCATCCCGATGGACGAAACGCTGGCGGAAGCCGCCGTGGACTTCTCCGGCCGCCCCTTCCTGGCTTGGAGCGTCGATTTCGACCGCCCCAAGATCGGCGAAATGGACACCGAACTATTTGAGGAGTTCTTCCGGGCGCTGGCGTTCAACGCGCTGATCAACCTGCACGTGACCAAGCGCGCCGGCGTCAACAACCACCACATCGCCGAGGCCTGCTTCAAGGCCACCGCCCGAGCATTGCGCATGGCAACCGAGTTCGACCCGCGCATGGGGGATGCCGTGCCATCCACCAAGGGGGTCTTGTGACCTTCTGGACCGCGCATCTTGCCCGCGAGCGGGAGCCTGTCTTACTACGGGAGGGATTCTCCTGGGGAGCACTCCTGTTCGGACCATTCTGGCTGTTGCTGCACCGCGCCTGGATTCCGGCGGCGCTGACCTTCGCGGCTTTCGTCCTGATTGGCGCATTGGTGCGCGATCCCTTCCAGGCCATCGTGTATCTCGGACTGATGGTTTTGCTCGGATTAACCGGCAACGATCTGCGGGCCTGGTCGCTGGAGCGGCGGGGGTTCCTGCTGGCCCACGTTCTGACCGCCCGCACCGAGGCCGACGCGCTCGGCCGGCTGTTGACCGCTCGGCCCGATCTCGCCGCCCGGATGGCCCCGCCATGAAGGTCGCGGTGGTCGATTACGGCAGCGGTAATCTCGCCTCAGCCTCGCGGGCACTTGCATTGGCAGGACAGCAGCTGGCGTTGGCGCCAGAAATCTTCATCACCGCCGACCCTGACGCGGTGGCGCGCGCCGATCGCGTCGTGCTGCCCGGCCAGGGTGCTTTCGCGGATTGTGCCGCGGGCCTCGCCGCCGTGTCCGGCATGCGCGAGGCGATCGAGGCATCGGCCGCCCGCGGCAATCCGTTCCTGGGCATTTGCGTCGGCATGCAGCTCATGGCGCAACGCGGGCTGGAGCACGCGATCACCCCCGGCTTCGGCTGGATCGCGGGCGATGTCGCCGAAATGCCCGCCCCCGGCTTGCGCCTGCCGCAGATGGGCTGGAACGGTTTGGACTTCGAACCCGGCGCGCATCCGCTCCTGGAGGGTTTAATTCCCGGTGATCACGCCTATTTCGTGCATAGCTACGCGCTGGTGGACGGCGCACCGGGGGAAACCATCGCGACCACCGAATACGGCGGTCCCGTGGTAGCCTTCGTCGCGTCGGGCAACAGGGCTGGAACTCAGTTCCACGTCGAAAAAAGCCAGGAGGTCGGCATTCGTATCCTGATGAATTTTTTACGGTGGGCCCCATGATCCTCGATGCACCCCCCAAGCCCGAACAATCGTCCGAAGACGTCGTCCTGGTTGAGCGCATCGAGCGCTTCACCCCCGACGATCTCGACGCGCTGTGCGAGGCAACGGACGCTGCCATCCTGGACGGCGGCGGCTTCGGCTGGGTCCAGTCCCCGGGACGGCGCGCGCTGGAGGCATACTACCGCGGCGTAGTTCTGGTGCCGGAGCGCGTGCTGTTTGTGGCCCGCTTGAACGGGCACATCGTCGGCTCCGCTCATCTGGTGCGGCCGCCGCGCAACAACGAAGCGCAGGCCTTCGCGGCGCATATGATGCACGCCTTCATTGCGCCCTATGCCCGTGGCCATCGGTTGGCCACCGCGTTGACCCTGAAAGTGGAAGAGTTCGCCCGGGAGTCCGGCTACCAGGTGCTGAACCTGGACGTGCGGGAAACCCAGACCGCGGCAATCCGGCTGTACGATGCGTTAGGCTACGAACGCTGGGGCGAGAACCCCGAATACGCCCTGGTCCGTGGGCAGGTGATCAAGGGCTACTACTACACCAAGCGCCTGCGGCCTCGGCGTGGGCAGACGCAGGATTGAACGTCCCATGGGTTTGACACTTTACCCGGCCATCGACCTCAAGGATGGCCAATGCGTGCGACTTCAGCGTGGCGAGATGGCTCGGGCGACGGTCTACTCCGGCGATCCAGGCGGACAGGCGCGCGCGTGGCAAGACGCGGGGTTCGCTTGGCTGCACGTGGTGGACCTGAACGGCGCCTTCGCGGGCAAGCCGGTGAACGCGGACGCGGTACGAGCCATCCTGGCCGCAACCAAGTGTCCGGTGCAGCTCGGCGGCGGCATCCGTGACATCGACGGCATCGTGGCGTGGCTGGAGGCCGGGGTGACCCGCGTCATCCTGGGCAGCGCGGCGGCCAAAAACCCGTCTTTGGTGATTGAGGCCTGTCGAAGGTTCCCCGGACGCATAGCGGTTGGCATCGACGCGCGGGACGGCTTCGTGGCGACCGAGGGCTGGGCCGAGGTTTCGGCCATCCCGGCTGGGGACCTCGGGCTGCGCTTCGAAGATGCCGGCGTATCCGCCATCATCTACACCGACATTGGCCGTGACGGGATGCTGACCGGGCTGAACCTGGAGCAGACGGTGGAGTTGGCCGAACGGCTGACGACGCCGGTGATTGCCTCGGGTGGGGTTGGGAGCTTGGACGATCTGATCGCGCTGCGAACGGCGGCGGCGGGCACCCGGATCGAGGGCGCGATTGTCGGGCGGGCGCTTTACGACGGGCGGGTCGATCCGGCGGCGGCTTTGGCCGCGTTAGGTTAGGCTGCCAGCCAAGTTCCCGCATACAGGGCGTTCAGCGGCAGACTGAGGCCGATGCTGTCGAGCGTAACATCGCCAGTTTCGATGCTGACCGGCACATCCGGCCAGCTGCCGTCGGTTTTGCGCTTCAAGATAAGCGCTCCTGGTGCATCGGAGCGGATGACCAGGATCTCCTGCACGCTCGGGATCGTCGTGTAGGCCCACACGTTAATCCAAGTCTCCGCCGGATTGCTCGGGGAGAGAATTTCGACCAGCAGGACCGGATGCGGTAGCGTTGGCTCCCCCGGGACCAGCGGCGTGCAGGTCACACCGATGTCGGGGATGCGATAGTTCCGGTCAGATCGGATACCTAGCATGACGCCGGGGTTGCTGTAGGCGCGGCACTCCCTGCGATTGCCGGCAAGATGGTTACCGAGCAAGCGGCTGACCTCGCTTTGGATGCCGGCGTGGAGTGGGCTCGCCGGAGCCATGGCGCGCGGATCGCCATCGACCAGTTGCCACCGGGCGTCCACCGGGGCGTCCCAGGCCAGGAATTCGTCCAGCGACATCGGGGCAGGTATTGGGAGGGCGGCGGACATGGCAGGACGTTAGCACGGGATTGGGTGACGAGCGAGGACTGCGTGTGTGGCCCATCCCATCCTTGCAAGTCTGGAACCCGAATGGTGACTCATCCGTCCGCCACGGGCTAGGCTGGCCCAGTCATCGCGTCAACGCACGCGCGACCGTGGACCGGAGGAAACAACATGCCACTCTATCATAACGCGGCAAAGCGTGCGCTGGCCAGCAACGGCATGGCGCTGGGTTTCGGGCTACATCATTTGCGCACCGCTGCCGCCCCGATGCTCGCCGCCGCCGGCGGACACGATCATATCTTTATAGACATGGAGCATGGCGCGTTCACCATGCAGGAGGCGACACAGCTTTGCATCGCCAGCCTGCCGCATGGCATCGCCCCGATCGTGCGTGTCTGCGCCGGCGCGCTGGATGAGGCGACACGGTTGCTCGACAACGGGGCATTGGGAATTGTCGTGCCGCATGTGGATACGGCGGCACAGGCGCAACAGATTGCCGATGCATTTCATTACCCGCCGATGGGCAAGCGCAGCTGGGGCGGACCGCCCCCAGCCTACGGCTACATGCCGCCCCACGTCGCCGACGCGCAGGCCGCGATCAATGCCGAGGTGCTGACCTGCGTCATGATCGAAAGCGAAGACGGTATCCGCAACACCGACGCCATCGCCGCCGTGAATGGCGTCGATGTGCTACTGATCGGAAGCTTCGATCTCACATCTGACATGGGAATCGCCGGACAATTCCGTCACCCCAAGGTTGTCTCAGCGATCCAGTCCGTGGCCGATGCCTGCCGCAAGCACGGTAAGGTGCTGGGCGTCGGTGGCATCAGCAGCGATGACGATTGCGACTTCTATATCCGGATGGGGTCTCGCTTCATTACCAGCGGCAATGACCACAGTTTCATGGTGTCGGGATCGATCGCTGCGGCGAAGCGGATGCGGGAACTGGTGGCTGCGGCCGGAGGCGCGTCGCAGGAGACAGTTCCATAAATTGTGTGATTAGTTGTTATTCCGCCGCCAGTCGCATTTCCGCCACCTCGGCCCGCAACCAGACCGCCGTATCATGAAACACCGCCCCCCCGAACGGTGGGCCCGGGTCATCGCTCGTCAGCGCGTTAATCCCAATCCCGCCCTCAAAACATTCGCTCGGCCAAACGCTCTCCGAGACCAGCACCCCTTTTTGGCTGCCCTCGACGACCCGAGCATGCAGCACCACCTCCCCCCGCGCATTGCCCAGCCGGACCTTCGCGCCATCGACCACACCCAACACCAAAGCGTCGGCGGGATGCACAAACACCGTCGGCCGCCCCTCCCGCTTCCGGCCGGAGGGCATTTCGGAAAAACTGGTGTTCAGGAACGATCGCGCTGGCGCCGTCACCAGGCGGAACGGCCGGTCCGGCGCCGCATCGTCGATAAACGACATATGGTCGGGCAACCTTGGCATCCCCGCATGGTTGTCCCCCAGCGCCGCCCAATTCGGTGCGAAGTGGAAGCGTTTGTCCTTCGTCGCGAACCCGGTGAGGTAATGCGCGTCCTCAAACTTCGGCATGATGTCGATCCACCGTTCCCGCAGCACCGTCACCGCATCGGGTTTGTCCGATAATTTCAAGGTCGCGTCGATCAGCTCCATCGCCGTCATGTCGAAGCCCGGGTGCTTGGCGCCCAATCGGGAAGCCAGGGCCTGGATGACCTCGTGGTTGGACCGGCACTCGCCCGGCGGCTCGATCAATTTGGGGCCGATCTGGATGTGGCTATGCCCACCAGCCTGATACAGGTCGTCGTGCTCCATGAACATCGTGGCGGGCAGCACGATATCGGACCACTTGCAGGTCTCGGTCATGAACTGCTCATGGGTGGCAACGAACAAATCCTCGCGCGCGAAGCCCCGGCGGACCCGGTTCGAATCCGGGCAAACATCGAGCGGGTTCTGGTTCTGGATAATCATGGCATGGACCTGGGGGCCAATGCCCAGCTCGGAACGATCTCCGGTCAGCACGCTGCCGACGCGGCTCATATCCAGCGTGCGAACACGCGTGTCGACCGAGTCCAAGCCCTCGATCAGGGATTTGTTCCAGCCGTACATGCCGCGGTTGGACCACAAGGCACCCCCACCCTCATGCTGCCAGGCGCCGGTGACGGCGGGCAGGCACGACACCGCATGCATGTTCGCCGCCCCGTTGCGCCCCCGAGCGAAACCGTAGCCAAGGCGCAAGAAACTGCGCTGCGTCGAACAATACAGCCGGGCAAAATCCTCGATCTCAGCAACCGAAAGACCGGTAATCCCGCCGGCCCATTCCGGCCCCCGTGTAGCCAAATGCGCCTCCAATTCCGCAGGCACATCCGTATACCGATCCATGTACGAGCGGTCCGCATACCCATCCCGGAACGCCACATGCATGACAGCGCAGGCCAGCGCCCCATCCGTTCCTGGCCTGGGCGCAATATGAATATCCGCCACCGCCGCGGTCGGCGTCCGATACGGATCGATCACCACCACCTTCGCCCCGCGTTCCTTCCGTGCTCGGGACACATGCGTCATGACATTAACCTGAGTCGAAACGGGATTGCCGCCCCAAATCACGATCAAATCGGACTTCGCCATCTCCCGAGGGTCCAGACCTCGGCTCTGCCCCACACCCGCGATCCAGCCGATCTCAGGCAGAGTGGTGCAGATGGTCATTTTTTGGCGGGAGTAGCGCATGACGTTGCGCAGTCGGTTGATCCCGTCCCGCTGCACCAGACCCATGGTCCCGGCGAAAAAGAACGGCCACACCGCCTCGGCACCATATCGATCGGTCGCATCGGTAAACGCCGAAACGATCCGGTCCAAAGCCTCGTCCCAGGAAATCCGGCGAAACTGCCCCGCCCCCTTCGGCCCGGTCCGCAGCAGCGGGTGCGTCAGCCGGTCCGGGTGGTGGATGCGTTCGGCATACCGAGCGACCTTGGTGCAGATCACCCCCGCCGTGTAGCTGTTGTCCCGCGCCCCACGCACGGATCCGATCCTCGAACCATCGAGAACTTCCACCTCCAGCGCGCAGGTGGATGGGCAGTCGTGCGGGCAAACCGAATGGCGTATCTGTGTCATCCCCCCAGCCTATCCCGACGGGCAAAGCCTTGGCAAAGCGAGCTGTCATGACCACCACCATCATGGTCCCCATGCGCGACGGCGTCCGCCTCGCGGCCGACGTGCACCTGCCGGCCGGCGGCGGCCCCTTCCCCGCGATCATGGAGCGCACCCCCTACGGCCGCGCCGAGGCCAGCCGCTCTGAAATAACCGCGGCCGATCGCACCCCCGCCGCGCGGGCCGAGATCGCCGCATATTTCACCGCGCACGGCTACGCGGTGGTCTACCAGGACACGCGCGGCCGTTATGGTTCTGAGGGCGTGTTCGTCAAATATTTATCGGACGGACTCGATGGGTTCGACACCGCGGCGTGGTTGTTGAAACAACCCTGGTGCGACGGGCGTTTCGCCACCATGGGCCTGTCCTACGCCGCCCACACGCAAGCCGCCCTTGGTTGCCTCAACCCGCCCGGCCTGCAAGCTCAAATCCTGGACTGCGGCGGCTTCGTCAACGCCTGGCGCGGCGGCATCCGCCAGAATGGTGCGTTTGAGCTGAAGCAGGCCACCTGGGCCTTCAAGAACGCCGGCCTGTCGCCCGAGGCCCTGGCCGACCCCGTTATGAGAGCAGCCTTGGCGGCGGAGGACATCCGCGACTGGTTCGCCCGCATGCCATGGAAGCCTGGGCACTCCCCCCTGCGGCACCATCCCGACTACGAGGCCTATCTGTTCGAGCAATGGACCCATGGCGCATTCGACGAATATTGGCAGCAACTCGGCATCTGGACCGAGGGGTTTCACCAGTCCTACGCCCCGGTCCCGATGGTCCACATGTCGTCCTGGTTCGACCCTTACCCGGTCACCGCGACCCAAAACTACATCGGGCTGAAAGCACGCGGTCCGCAACGACTGATCCTCGGCCCCTGGACGCACGGCGACCGCAGCGATTCGTGTTTTGGCGACGTGGAATTTGGGCCGGATGCACCGCTCGATTCCTGGGCCGGCGACTGGCGCGCCTACCGGCTGCGGTTCTTCAACCATGTGTTGAAGGGCGTCCCGCTCGACGAGCCCGCCGTCCGAGTCTTCGTCATGGGCGGCGGCACTGGCCGCCGCAACGCCGCCGGCAAGCTGGAGCACGGCGGGCGCTGGATTTCCGCGAATGACTGGCCGCTGCCCAACGCCAAACCCACCGCGTTCCATCTCCATAACGATGGCCGCCTGACCCCCACCGCGCCGGCCGATGGCGCCGACCCGCTGTCCTACGACTTCGATCCCGCCCATCCCGTCCCCACCATCGGCGGAGCGCTGACCAGCCTGGAGCCGGTGGCATCCGGCGGCGCCTGGGATCAAACTGAGTCCCCCGCGTTCTTTGGCTGTGCGCCCCCGTACCTGCCGTTGTCCTCCCGCCCCGACGTGCTGGCCTTCCAAACAGAGCCGCTCGCGGCACCGGTCCAAGTCATCGGCCCGATCGAGGCTGAGCTCTGGGTCGCCACCGATGGACCCGACACCGATTTCACCGCCAAGCTGATCGACGTGCACCCGCCCTCCGCCGACTACCCTGGGGGCTACGCGATGATCCTGTGCGACGGTATCCTGCGGCTGCGCTACGCTGAAGATCCGGCCAAACCCCGCCTGCGTGCGGCCGGAGAAATCACCCGTGTCACAATCAGCCTCGGCCCCATCGCCAATCTTTTTCTCCCAGGGCACCGCATCCGGCTGGATATCTCGTCCTCCAACTTCCCCAAATTCGACGTCAACGCCAACACCGGGGAGGCTGACGGCATGGCGCGGCGGAAGCGTATTGCCGTGAATACGGTGTTCGCCGATGCGGGGCGACCGAGCCGGGTGGTGCTGCCGTTGACGGCTTATCGGCGATAGGCCGTCCTGCTTATATATAGGTACGGCTGGGACATCTGGCTTTGCC